>NZ_JAYLAA010000018.1:0-232333 GCF_035819015.1 Chryseobacterium salviniae
GTGTACAGGCTTGCGGCAGATGATGTAGCGGGGATGCCTTTTATTGGCTGCAATTTTCATCAGCCCGTGTTCGCCATACTTCCTGTTCAACGAAAAGGTCTGCCATATAATGAGCGAAGCACCGCCTGCTCCGAGGAATAGGCAGATGTAAGAGTTTACGCCTGCCATATACAGTATCATCACGAGGATAAGCGTACCAAGTAGCCCACCTGCGAAAATGAACAGGTATTGCGCTTTCAGCCCTTTAAATTCCACCGTCCTGCCGATGCCTTTGTTGATATTGTAATTCATAAGGCAACGGATTAAAGGAAGAATGAACGCAGGATAGTAGCGGCAACAATCAGGAAGATACACGCACCGAACCACGAAGCTGCGGTCTTGCTCGTATCAGGGTCGCCGGAACTGAATTTGTTGTACACCTTACGCCTCCGATGAGCCCAACCACCGCACCGATGGCGTAGATTAATTGGGTTGCGGGGTCGAAATAACTTGTTACCATTTGGGTAGCCTCGTTGATACCCGCAGAACCGTTTCCCTGTGCGAACGCACCAATTCCTGACAGCATTGCCACGGCTGCCAGCAAAATTTTTTTTCTCTGTTTTTCCATAATTGAAACACATTAATTTGTTACTGTTTATCCCGCACCTTGCGAGCTTTCGGGACAAATGTCTTGTGGAAAAAGAGGCGTTACCGTAAAGTGGCAGTCAGAGGAAGTGTTTGGCGTTCAATGGCTTTATAGTGGTATGTTTTGGAATAAAAAAACGCCAAGCATTTTACTGTTTGGCGTTGTCTGTCTGATACATTTATTTACATTTTTCGACCTTTTGTATTGCTTTTCTTTGGTCGGTCCGGCTCTTGCTTTTCTTTGGTTTTTTGCTGGTTCTTTTCCGCTTTCAGATTGCTTTTTATCAAATCCACGAGAAAGGTTTTTTCCCACGGTATTAGCTTTGCTTCAAATTGTAATTTCAAACCCTGATGTACCAAACCGTGTGTCAATTCAAAACCATATTTTCTATTCCAGCCAATTCTGTCAAGTAATCTTTCTGACGGAAATTCCACAGCAATTAAATCTTTGGGAAGCTCTTTTATGTTTTTATAATCCGGCTCCTGAAATTCGTGTGTTGTAGGATTGTACGGAATGGTATAGGTTCTTTTATCTTCATCATAGTAGTTCTGTATATTGGAGAAAACAATTCCCTTAGAAAGAAAATCGTCTTTAGGTCGAAGCATATCCATACGAATATCCACATAGAAAGTATGCCCGGCAATATCAATGATTGGTAACATTCCTTTGTTTACCCGTAAGTCATAGGCGTTTTCGGGCTGTGTTGCCATTTCCTTTTCTTCACGTATTTTAACCGCCCAATCTATATAGGCTTTGGCATCCTCTATATTGTTGGGTACGGATTTTCTATGCCCTGACAGCTTACTGTCATCAAGCCCAATGATATAGCCGTGCTTGGGGAACTCGTCAGATTTATAGACAATGATAAGATTGTCTATATCTTTACCGACCACATTGTTTTTGTGGCTGGCGATGGTATAACCTTTATATTCCTCGAATATATAATCCGGGTCGTTTTTGGATTTAATCATATCTGTATGCTTAGGGCGTTATTTTCGGAAATGCGGATTATATGAAATCGGCAATATCAAAATCACTTAAATCATTCTTCCGCAAATTGGAAGAACTGGTTTCGGTATCAGATGATGAAAGTGTGCTGTCCAAAAGCTCGGCAATCTTTCTTGAAGCACCTTGCATTGAACTTTCCAGTAGAGCAAATAATTCGGTTCCCTGTAATCTTTGAACTATATCAATCGCTGTTTCCTTTTGGGCTGGTTCCAATGTTTCTTTTTGGAGCAACACCCCCACGTTGTTTAGTTCTTCAAAGGTAACCCCTTGGGCAAAACCGTCATCGCTACCGGAAGTTCTGTACCTGTTCAAATCTTCTTCTTCCTCTGCTAAATCGGGTACATTATTACTGAACACCTTATCCAATTCTTCCTGCGGAATTTGAATGCCGACGTTTTCATTTTCGTCGTATTCGATGTCTAAATTATCAACATCTACCTCCGGTTCTGCCATTTGGCTTTCATTGGCAGTGTTTGGCACTGATTGGCTTCGTACGGGCTTCGGTTGTCCCATAATATCGGGCAGTTTCGGATTGACTTTTTCCTGTTTCGGTTTTTGTTCCGACTTTCTTTTAATAACAATCTTGTCCTGCAAAAGCAGGGCAATGACTATCAACAGGCATATTACAATTACTATTTCCATCGCTAAAAAATTGGTTTGTTCTGTTTGTTGTAATAATCAATAATATCTTCGCCAAATTCCTTGAAGTGATGTTCAAGAATGTTGTCTATTAAAGAGTAAAGCGTGGCTTTGTCCTCTCTTGATACCTGTACAATACGAAGTAGCCGTTCGTGGTATTCGGGACGTATGTACACTACTTTTCCGTGTCGTCCTGAAGGAAATCTGTTGATAAGGAATAAAGAGGGATAAGGGTTTTTCCGCTCTTTATTTTTCTGATTTTTTCTATTGCTGTTCATCGCTGTAATTTTTAAAAGGTTGGTTTGTTTGCTTTGTCGTAAAGCTCTTTCATTTCCGCCCCGAAATCATCAAAATGATGCTGAAGCAAATTCTGCAAATAATCGGCAAGGGTCAGCTTGCCACCACCGAGCATAAATACAAGCAAGTTCAGTTTCTGATGAAACTCTTTGCTGATATATACCGTTTTCCCTTTTCTTGCCATAAACTCCGTAGGTGTAAGGAATGTGGATTTGTATTGAGCCGTGCGTATGGCTTTGTCTGTTTTTTTGTTTGTAGTTTTCATAATCCGTTGCTTTAAAAAATGGGTTTAAACTTCTCATTAAAATCATCGGTAATCGCTTTCTCAAACAGTTCAAAATGATGTTCGAGAATATTGTCGAGATACGCATACAGCGGTATCTTATCTTTTCCGATAACCTGTACGATACGGGACAGGCGTTCGTGGTATTCCTGCCGGATATAGATGCTCTTGTCGCCCCGCTTTTCCATTGAGTGCGTATTGAGGAAGCGTTCGCCATAAGTGCTATCCAAATTTTTCTTGGCTCTTGTCCGCTCCCTTTGTACAGGTTTCTCCTGTACTGGCTCCGTAATTTCTTCTTTGATGATTTCTTCTTTAATTTCCTCTTTGGGAGGTTCTTCAGGAGGCTGTTGCATTCCCTCTTTGCGGACACCGCCAGCCATTAGGGACATTACATATTCCTCGTCAATTTCAGGCGTGTTTCTTTTTTTATTTCCTTTTTCCATAATCGTTACAGTTCAATGGTTCTTAAAAATTCCTGGATAAATAAATCCAACTGGCAGGCAGTCATCAGCCTTTGGTCGGGCGGTAGCAAAGAAGAACGGAAAGGCGTTTTTTCCATCGCTTCGCTTTCTTTTCTGAAACGCTTGCTGTCCGTTACATAAATCTTCATCAGGGAGAAACCCAAATCGGCTATGAATTTGCCGTACAAATCATAGAGTTCTGATTTTTCACGTCTGTCCACTTGGTTCCAAAACAGGTGGATGCCCTTAATGGTGCTTCCTCCGCTTTTCATTATAATATCTGTAAGCGCCTGTGTAAAGCTTAGTGTACTTTCCACGACAACCCTGTCAGCCGTGATAGGCGAAAAGATGTAATCCATTCCCATAAGGGTATGGAGTATTCCGGCAGAATTCACCGTTCCGGGCAGGTCGAAGAAAACCACATCAAACGGAATGGCGGATGATTTTATTAAGTTTTCAGCCTCCCCCAAAGCGGTTTCCGCTTTGCATTGCTCTATCGTGTAGGCTTTCTTATTAATGGTCATAAACTGCCTGTGGGCAATCCGCTTAAAGTGTTCGTTTTCCTGTACAGCTTTCAAATCCCTTTCACGCATTTTCAATAAACTGTACTGTGGATAGTCGCAATCCAGCACGGCTACATTGTAGCCCATTCGGTAATGGAGCAGGCTTGCTACAAGTGCTGTAAATGTGCTTTTGCCAACGCCGCCTTTTTGAGAAGAAAAGGCAACGAACAGAGGTTTCTTTTTTGTGTCCATATCTTAAAAATTTAAAGTTTCTACTTTCTTGCAGGCATTCTATCCTGCGGACTGTCTGTCAGTCATTCCTGATTTCGTTCCGGCTTCCTTGAAGGATAGCCAGCCATCTTGCTTGACTGAACTTGTGATTGCCTGCCTTTCTGCGATGCGGCAGGACTGCACCCGTTCTTGTTTGTTATCAGTCAGGAGAGCCGTCATTCCTGTATTCCTGCAAACCTGCATACGTTCAGGAAATCTGTCTTGTGTGCTCGCCTGCCGTCAGTCTATCACGTTTGCTTTCTTGCAATCCTGCAATCTTGAAGTCTTGCAATCCGGCTTGCAGAATGGTTTGCATTTTTGAATGCTATCAGTCCGCTCTGAATGATTGTCCGACAGCGTTCCTGCCTGAAATCTGATACAAAGAACCAATGTTATTTTCCTTGTTGTACATAGGTGGCAGTGTTTGGCGTTCAAAGGCAGTGTTTGGCACTCTGTTACACTGCAATGCTTTCAGAAAGAGGACTTTACTTTGTAAAATGAATTTTATTAATGGATTTATGCAAAATCGAATGGACAAAATGGACTTTAACAGCAACGGCATCGAGCCGTTTTTCCCTGTTAAAATCATTCCGTCCCGCAGGGCGGATTTTTGTGTTCAACAGAACACGGCAAGTTGTGTTTTGAGCATCTCGGAATGATTTCCGATGCTCAAAACAACTTGCCCTTTGCAGGGGCAGAAAACACCTTCCGAAGTCAGGGTTTTGTATGGATTTAAAATGGATTAGTGATGAATGATAATAACAATAAGCAACAGAAGAAGACCGGACGCCGCCCGAAAAAAGACCCGGCGAACATCCGATACACGATTTCCTTTAACGAGCAGGAACACGCCCGTTTTCTTGCTCTTTTTGACAAATCAGGTATGCAGGTAAAGGCGCATTTTATTACGTCCTGCATCTTTGACAAGACCATAAAGACCATTCAGATTGACAAAGGAACAGTTGATTTTTATATGCGGCTGACCTCTTTTCACAGCCAGTTCCGTTCCATAGGCGTGAACTACAACCAAATTGTAAAGCTGTTGTACAAGAATTTTTCGGAGAAAAAAGCCGCAGCATTCCTGTACAAACTGGAAAAACAAACGGCTGAAATGGCGATGCTCTGTCAAAAAATCATTCAGATGAGCGAGGAATTTGATGCAAAATACCTCAAAAAATAGCGGTAGAAATGATAGCAAAGATTGGCAGAAGCGGGAATTTATACGGAGCATTGGCGTACAATCAGCTCAAAGTAGAAAATGAAAACGGACAAATTTTGTTCGCCAATAAGATAATTGAAACCGCTAACGGGCATTATTCCGTTGCACAATTAGCCCAATCTTTTGCGCCCTATCTGATTGCCAACCGAAATACCGAGAAACATACTTTGCATATTTCGCTCAACCCCGACCCGAATGACAAGGTAAGCGATGATAAATTTCGGGAAATAGCAGAGGAATATATGCGTGAAATGGGTTACGGCGAACAGCCTTTTGTAGTATTCAAACACACCGATATTGACCGCAGCCACATCCATATTGTATCGGTTTGTGTTGATGAGCAGGGCAAAAAAATTTCGGATAAGTTCGAGAAAATGCGGTCTATGAACCTGTGCCGGGAGTTGGAAAAAAAACACGGGTTGATACCCGCAACAGATAAAGAGCGCAATCAGAATGATAAGGTTTTCCGTCCGGTAGATTATAGGGCAGGCGATGTAAAAAGCCAAATCGCTTCGGTAGTCCGACACCTGCCGAACTATTACCAGTACCAAAGTTTGGGCGAATACAATGCCTTGCTATCTCTTTTCAATATTACCGCCGAGAAAATCGAAGGAGAATTGCAGGGAAAAATGCAGCAGGGTTTATTGTACATTCCATTAAATGAAAAAGGCGAAAGAGCCGGGCATCCGTTTAAGGCTTCCCTCTTCGGCAAGGGCGCAGGGCTACCTGCTTTGGAATTGCATTTTGCGAAATGCAAAACAGCTTTAAAAGACCACCCAAGCAAGCAAACCCTAAAAGCTGCCGCTACCATTGCCCTGAAAACAACGAGCGATGAGCAGGCTTTCAAAAAGCAATTGGCTGAACAGGGCATTAACGTAGTGGTACGCCGGAATGATACAGGTCGCATTTACGGAATGACTTTTATAGACCATAATTCTAAAACGGTTTGGAACGGTTCACGCTTAGCAAAGGAACTTTCTGCCAATGTCTTTAATGATTATTGGAACAATAACATCAAACCGGAGATAAAAGAACCTGCTTTACAGCAACCCAAAATATCCACATCAAATGATGCGGATCTTCCTGCGGAAGAAGCACACCATTTGTTCGATTTCTTAACTACGGAAAAACACGAAGACGGTTTGATTGAAGCATTGGGCGGTTTGCTACCCGAAGCCCAGGGCGAGGATTATGAAGAATTGGATTTTGCTAACAAGATGAAGAAGAAACGCAAACGCCAAAGAGGTCAGAAATAGTAATCAGCCAAATACTGCCACACAACGCCACTGGCTGCCACTTTCTTATAGCCACTCCATAGAGCCTTTAAATTCACGCCCGAACATTAAAACTTAAAATAATGCAGGGAGAAGACGATTTAAGAGGGCTTGCCAAGATAATGGCTTTTATGCGGGCAGTCAGTATTCTTTTGGTACTGATGCACCTTTATTGGTTCTGCTACGGTTTCTTTTTAGAACGTGGGTGGACGTTGGAAGTAATCAACAAAATACTGGGCAATTTCGACAGAACGGCAGGTTTGTTCTCACATACCTTATACACCAAAGCATTTGCTTTGGTTTTGTTGGCTTTGAGTTGCTTAGGAACGAAAGGCGTAAAAAATGAGAAGATAACCTGGTCTAAAATTTATGTGGCTTTGGGGGTAGGCTTTGTGCTGTTTTTTCTTAATACCTCATTATTAAAGCTATCTCCGGCAACAGGCACATTTCTGTATATCCTTACCATCTCTTTAGGTTATATCTCCTTATTGATGGCAGGTGTATGGATGAGCCGTTTGCTCCGTACTAACCTTATGGACGACGTTTTCAATAATGAAAACGAGAGCTTCCAACAGGAAACCAAGCTGATGGAAAATGAATACTCCGTCAACTTGCCCACCAAATTTTACTACAAGGGCAAATGGAACAACGGTTGGATAAACATCGTAAATCCTTTCAGGGCATCTATCGTGTTGGGTACTCCGGGTTCAGGAAAATCCTATGCTATCGTAAATAACTACATCAAGCAGCAGATTGAGAAAGGCTTTAGTATGTATATCTACGATTTCAAATTCGACGACCTTTCTACCATTGCCTACAATCACTTACTGAAGCATCGCGACAAGTATAAAATTCAGCCGAAATTCTATGTGATAAATTTTGACGACCCACGCAAGAGCCATCGTTGCAATCCACTCAATCCCGACTTTATGACGGATATTTCCGATGCTTACGAAGCAGCTTATACCATAATGCTGAACCTCAACAGGTCGTGGATACAGAAGCAAGGGGATTTTTTCGTGGAAAGCCCAATTATCTTGCTTGCAGCTATTATTTGGTATCTGAAAATCTATGAAAACGGCAAGTATTGCACATTCCCGCACGCCATTGAATTACTGAATAAAAAGTATTCGGACGTATTCACAATTCTTACCTCATACCCTGATTTAGAGAATTATTTATCGCCCTTTATGGATGCTTGGCAAGGCGGCGCACAAGACCAGTTACAGGGGCAAATTGCTTCTGCAAAAATTCCTTTATCAAGAATGATAAGCCCGCAGCTTTATTGGGTAATGACTGGCGACGACTTCACGCTCGACATCAACAACCCGAACGAGCCGAAGATTTTATGCGTTGGTAACAATCCTGACCGTCAAAATATTTACTCCGCAGCTTTGGGTTTGTACAATTCAAGGATTGTAAAACTCATCAATAAAAAAGGGCAGTTAAAGAGTTCGGTTATCATAGATGAGTTGCCCACAATTTATTTTAGGGGACTGGATAACCTTATCGCAACGGCGAGAAGTAATAAGGTAGCCGTTTGCCTGGGCTTTCAGGACTTTTCGCAATTAACGAGGGATTACGGCGACAAAGAGAGCAAGGTAATACAGAACACGGTTGGTAATATATTCAGTGGTCAGGTGGTTGGAGAAACGGCAAAAAGTTTATCTGAACGCTTCGGCAAGGTGTTGCAGAAACGCCAAAGTATGACCATTAACAGAAATGATAAATCTACTTCGATATCCACACAGTTAGACAGCCTCATACCTGCATCAAAAATCTCAACTTTGACACAAGGTATGTTTGTAGGTTCTGTATCGGATAACTTTGATGAACGTATCGAGCAAAAAATATTTCACGCCGAAATTGTGGTAGATAATGAAACAGTTGCTGCCGAAACAAAAGCCTATCAGAAAATACCGGAAATCCTGTCCTTTGTTGATAAGCAGGGTGAAGATAAAATGAAGCAGGAAATTGAAGCCAATTACAAACAGATAAAATCAGATATACTAAATATTGTTGTAAGTGAAATGGAACGCATCAAGAATGACCCCGATTTACAGCATTTGGTACAGGAGTGATAAAATAAAAGGGAAGTCTAACACCGTCTAACACCTCCCTTTTATTTTGCCCGTATGCTATATTACTACAATATACCACGAGGTATATGAATACCTTTTGCCCGTACAATGCTTTCCTGAACCATTGGGGTTTCTTTCTGCTTTTCCACTTGTTCCGGAGTATCTGCTTTTGTTTCCGGTGTAATGGATAGCTGTATTTTCCTCTCAACAGCAGCCAGTTCCGTTTTAAGTTCGCTCAATCGGCTTTCCTTAGCCCACGTACCGTTAACCACTTCCTGAAGTATGGGCAGGTCTTTTTGTATTTCAGAAATTTTCTCCTGCTCCTGCTTAATAAAGCCCGGCAGCTTTTCTAAAGCCCTCAAAAAATTCATTGCTGCGGTTTCAGGGTCTTTCGCCATTATGCCGTTGTTGTAGGTGTATTTGATGTTGCCCTCGCCCTGAACCAAAAAACGGTTTACCCTAATATCTGCTCCCTCTTTTTCAGAGATTTCAGTTTTAACCAACAGCGTAAAACCATACAAGCTGCCGATTTCTTCATATCGCCCTGCGGTACGAGCTTTATCCGCAATCTGGTTGAGTTTCGTACCGATTTGTTTCGGGTTTGCATTCGGCGGTAAGCCATCCAACAGCACCGGATTTGCGATTGTTCCGTCTGAATGCTTTTGTAGGCGTTGCTGCAAGTTTTCCCAGTCTGTACTCATCCGGTTCAAACGGGATTGGGTACTTTGCAACATTTCCGTATAATCCTGCACCTTAAATTTGGCACTGGATTTAGAACGGTTAAACGCCTGCTTTTCGCTTTCCAATCCGGCAATCTGCTTTTCAAGTTTGGCTTTATCCAACAGGTCTGTATTTCCTGATAGGATTGCCACATATTCCGAAAAGTTCATTCCCGATTTTTCGTCCATACTTCCCTCATCAATCGTTCTTTTGCTTAGGTTATTAGTCTTTAACTGGTCGATAAAAAGTTGCTTGTTATACAGCAGGTTGAACTTATAACTATCCAAAGATTTTTCAACGGCATAGATAATCACAGCAACTTTATTATCAGCGAAGAATTTGGCTATCTCGTTGCCTTTTCGGATAGCCCGCCCGTCCCTTTGTGCAAGGTCGCTCGGTCGCCACGGCGTATCTAAATGATGAACGGCAACGGCTCTTTTCTGTGCATTAACACCCGTTCCCAACATACTGGTAGAGCCGAACAGCACACGGATTTTACCCTCGTTCATTCCGTTGATGAGGTCTTTACGCTGCTTATCATTTTTGGCTTCCTGAATAAACCTTACTTCGTTTGTAGGTATGCCGTGGTCTTCCACGAGCTTGCGTTTTATTTCGGAGTACACATTCCATTCGCCTGGCTTGTAGGTTCCCAAATCAGAGAAAACGAACTGTGTTCCTTTTTGTGCATTAAACTGGTTGTAATACTTGGCAATATTTGCCGCACAATGCGAAGCCTTGTTGTCGGGATGGTCGTCATACATTCCGCTTACCATTCGCATATCAAGGGACATCTTACGGGCGTAGTCCGTAGCAATGAGCATCTTTGCTTTTTCTTCCCTTTGCGATAACGGTAATCTTCCGAGCAAAGTAGCATCGCCCGTTTTAGCAAACTGCATCAGGCTTTGGATAAAATCTTCTTGGTCGGGCGTTGGCGGTATATTGTACAATACCTCATTCTTTTCGGGGCGGTCAATACCAATATCCTTTGCCGTCCTGTAATCTGTGATTTCAGAATAGAACTGTGCCAGTTCCGGCACTTTGATGAAGTAGCGGAAACGCTCTTTAGCGACTATATTATTGGCTACCGAAAATTCATAATCGGTCGTTTTCCTTGCATAGATAGCTGCCCACGCATCAAAAGAATGAATGCCCTGTTTTTCCAATGCACGAGGGCGCAGGTATTTGAACAGCAGGTACAGTTCTGTTAAGGAATTGCTGATGGTTGTACCTGAAAGAAAGGTTGCACCCATATCCGCATTGGTTCGCTCCTGAATGGTGCGGATAGCAAAGAGCAGGTTAAGTGCCTTTTGGCTCCCGTCCACATTACCCAGTCCGGCTACCCTTGTATGACGGGTGTTGAACATCAGGTTTTTGAACTGGTGGCTTTCGTCCACAAACAAATGGTCTATACCCATCATTTTGAAGTCCACAATATCATCCTTGCGGTTTTCAATATCGTGTTGGAGTGTTTTCAGTTTTACTTCAAGATTTTCTTTCCTTTTGATTACACCCGCAAGCATCCCTCTTGTTACTTCCTTACCTTGCGATTGCAGGGCATCGAGGTTGCGCTCTACGCTGTCTAATTCTATTTCGAGGATTTCCTTTTGTATTTCGGGCGATTGCGGTATCATTCCGAACTGGTCGTGCGTGAGTATCACACAATCCCAATCGTTGTTTTTAATATCCCCGAAAATCCGGAGGCGTTTTTGAGGTGTAAAATCATCAATACCTGGATAAAGGATTTTAGCGTGTGGATAGGCTTTGCGGTAGTCTTCAGCAATGGCAGGTATATTCGCTTTCAGCCCAATTATCATTGGTTTATGGGCTAAGCCCAACCGCTTCATTTCCTGTGCTGCTGTACACATTATCAGCGTTTTTCCTGCACCTACTTCGTGGTCGCAGATAGCGCCGTTGTTCAGTTTTATCATCCAAACGGTGTCCTTTTGGCTTGAATACAGGTCTTCAATACCTGCTGCCTTTCGGTCTAATCCCGGAAAGTCCTGATGGCTGCCGTCATAGTTCGGGCGAACAAAACAGTTAAAGGTATCGTTGTATTGGTCGGTCAGCCTGTTTTTAAACTCATCGTTCTGTGCGTGTAGCCAGTCGGTAAAGGCGGTACGGATTTCATCAATCTTGGTGTTCGCCATTTGTATGGCTTCCATATCCCGTACCTTGACCTCTTGGTCGCCAACCATTACTTTTTTGGTAATATCCGGCGTGGTATTGACAAGGGCGTGTTTGAGCAGCGCAATACCATCAAATGTTCGGCTTTCTGCCTTGACTGCATATTTTTCCCAAATGTGCATATTGCCCTGATGACACTTTACGGAAAAGTCGTCGGAGCTTTCCGAATAATGAACCAGTACATCGGCATCAAACAAATGCGAAGCAAACCGGGCATAAATTCCCGTGGGTATCCACCGTTCACCGAGGTTAAAATCAAGTTCCTCAAATTCAATCCGTCTTGGTCGGGCTTCTTCTAAA
This sequence comes from Chryseobacterium salviniae, assembly GCF_035819015.1. NCBI lineage: Bacteria > Pseudomonadati > Bacteroidota > Flavobacteriia > Flavobacteriales > Weeksellaceae > Chryseobacterium > Chryseobacterium salviniae. The sequence goes on from NZ_JAYLAA010000018.1 coordinate 11,865, forward strand.
GCGGTAAGGCTTTCTTTGGCTTCCTTATCATCAGGATTGTTTTCGAGATATGCTCGTACATCATTTGCTTTCTCAACAACATTGCCCGCTATCCACCGTTCAGCAATTTCATATTCCTGTTGTAGCGGATTGTAGAACAACCGCCCGTGCAAGGCTTCTTTCAGCGTATAGGCAGGCAGGCTGCTGATTTCGGACATAAAATCCAAATCCACGCTTCCGTATTTGTTCAGCGATGACGCTAAAGCCTCTTCGGGATTGTCGGTTGCTAATGTGGTAGTAGAAAAACTAACGGGGCGGCTGAATATATCTGCTTTGTGAATTACGCCCCCGATAATACGCTCCAGATACGGTATTTCCTTACCTGCGCTGTCTGTCTTTATGAGCTTGGCATTGTCGGCAGCATTCAGATTGCCGTATTTTTTAGTAAAGGCATCATAAAGGAGGTTCAGCGTTTCCCGTTCTTCCTTGTGTTCGGTTTGCCTTTCAGCTTCTTTTTGATAGAGGTTAATATAACTGTCCCTTACGGCAATATAGGCTTCGGCTCTTGCTTTTTGTAAAGTCGGTAATTGCAATGTATGAAAGGTTGCTGATGATTTTTCTTCGTTTCTTTCGACATCTTGCAGATAACCAACCCAACCATTATCCGCAACAAGGCAATCATTACGGTGGAATGATTGCAGTTCGCCACTATACGGGGTAGGTTCGGGAATGGCGTTATTAATGGCATTGGGAACGGCTGACTTATCAGTCTGGCCATTCCCGTTTATTTGTGAAAACAGGTCGCCAATTGCTTCCTGATTTTTGCTGTTTATCTTTGGAGTACCGTTAGCAGTACCGTTGGTTTTTGGCGGTATATAGGTTTGCTGCAATGCACCACTGAACAGATCGGTTTGGCGACCTATTGTATCTCTGCTTTTTCGGGTGCTTTGCTTTTTGCTTCGGGTAGTTCTTTTGGGTAACGCAATTACGGCAACAGGTTCGCCCGCACTTTCAAACAGGTCGAAAATGCTTAGTTGTTTCAATTCCTGCGGGCTTTCCTGACGGACTACCGGAGTTGGTTCGGGTTGTAGTTTTTGCCGAATGGTTACAGGCTCTATTACCGGAGGTATAACCTTTGGCTCAATCGGAATTTGTATAATAGGCTCATCGTTCCGTTTGCCTTTGTATAAACCCAAATTCAGATGCTTACCGAAATCTTCGGAAAGCATTTGTTTCAAATCTTTGGCAATCCCATCAACACCATTTTTATGCGTATAGATTAAGGCAGGCTGTCCGTATGGGTCAGTATCTAATTTGTAGTCTGTATGCACAATCCTTGCACTGTTTTGAAACAAGGCATTGCCTGGTGTATTGTATTCGGTTGGATTGCTTCGGCAAAACAGATCTTCCCTGTCGGTCAGATTTTCTTTTGCCGTATTTTTTTGCAGGATAATCAGGTCGCTTCCCACTTCCGTACCTGCATATTCTGTAAACAGGTTGTTAGGTAATCTTACAACCGATACCAAATTATTATCCTGCATTAACGCCCTGCGTATGGGTTCGTTTTTAGGGCTGTTCAATATGCCTTGTGAAGTGATATAAACTAACAAACCACCCTCACGGAGCATATCAGCACCTTTCAGAAAGAAGTAATTGTGTATGCTTCGGGCAGCCTGTATTTTTGCATTGTCCTTGCTTCGGGAATAAGAAAGGTCGAATACGGAAGTATCGCCAAAAGGAATGTTACTGGCTACTACATCATAGCTGTTTTGTTCCCTTTCGGGAATTTCCTCAAAACCGCTTACACGTACATTGCTTTCGGGATAGAGCTGCTTTAAAATCTTGCCTGTCAGCAAGTCCTTTTCATAGGCAGTAACATTGGCTTTTTGACTTTCCGAAAAGGATTGTATGAATGAGCCGATACCTGCGGAGGGTTCGAGGAATTTATCAATATGCAGACCGCTATCCCGCAAGGCTGATGAAATGGCATCTATGACCTCTGGCGGGGTATAAAAAGCCGTTAAAACAGAACTTTTCATACTATCCACATACCTGCGGTATTGCTTATCGTCTTCGGAATTTTCTTTGAGTAGTTGGTGGAGTTCCTGCGTAATCGGAAAGAGGTCGTGTTCCGTTTTTCTCCAATTATTGATGTCTATTTCATTTTCAAAGGGGTTCAGAACGAATTTAAGACCGCCAAATCCGCTGTATTGCATCATTAGCAGTCTTTCGCCTACGGTGGCTTGCCGTTTCTCCTTTTCCAGTTTAAAAACAATTCGCAGGGCATCAATATTCTGTTGGAGATGGAACCGCTTACTGAAGCCCATTTTCCTCAATCCATATTGCGATGGTTCCGGTCAGTTCGGTATAGAGTAAATCGAACTCAAACCCGTGGATGAAATCATCGGTTAATTCATATCCTGCAAATACAGGTTCGCAAACAGGAAACATTTTCAGGGCGAACGGTCGCAGTTCCTCATCTGCCATTATGGTATCAAACTCATTGCATACCACTTTAAAAACCGTGTCGAACTTGGAGAAGTGTAAGCCCTCAAACAATATGTAATTAGCTATTTCATTGCATTGCTCTAAGGCGTTTCCCGACCGGAACGCCCCCTCATAAGCGTTGGCAGCCCACGAAGACCGTTGGTCTATAAATTTTTGGTCGTGTACCTTTTCGGGGAAGCTGCTGTTTAATAATTCTTGCAGTCGTAATCTGAAATACGATAGGTCTTTTTGCTGTACGTCCATACTATATTTTGTTTAGAATTTTACTTAAATCCTAAAATTATAAGCGAAAGCAAATGCCTTTGTGAATGTTGCAGGGTTTGGCTTTGAGAGGCGGTATTTGGCGTAATGGACAATAAAAAACCTCTGAAAAATTCAGAGGTTCATTTTTATGGCTTGTTAAGGATTTGGAGCATCCTGCCGACTTCAATATCCATTCGAGAAAAGGCAAACCATTTTTTGCCCAGGTCTTTGAGCGATGCCCCTATATGGTAAAGCTCTGTATTGTCAATAATTAAAAAACGGTCGTGGGCATCGGAGAAAATCTCAATATCTATTACAGTATATTGGCTGTTGTAGCGTTGTAAATCCAACCGTAACTGGTGACTGATACTTTTGGTAAGGATAGTGGCAGTTACATTATCATTGCGCTTACCCAATAAAGTAAGCACCGTATCATCCACATAATTATCAAGCAGGATAATGGAACTTCCGGCACTACGGATAATATCAGAAACAAAAGCATAGGCATCAAAAACCTGTCCGTTGTAAAAGATACCTTTTTCGCTGTGCAGCTTGTCGCTTTCCAAAGCCTTAAAAATCTCTTCAAATTTTTGGTCGGCTTCCAGTTGTTTCAATTCAATATTATCTAGCCGATGAAACAAAGAAGCATTGCTAATGAGCATACGCCGCATTTCTACAAAGGCTTCCATTATTTGAACACTCATTCTTACCGCTATGTCCGAACGGAGTATGGCAGATGCCATTGCAACCCCCTGTTCGGTAAAAGCATAGGGTAAATAACGTCTGCCACCGTAATTTAAACTTGAGGTTCCAAATTGGAACCTCAAGTTTTCAACTTCCTTTTCAGTCAGTTGAAAGCAGAACGAAGCAGGAAAACGCTCGATATTCCGTTTTACGGCTTTGTTGAGGTTCTTTGTTTCCACCTGATACAAGGCAGCAAGGTCACTATCCAACATTACTTGTTTGCCCCGAATAGTATAAATCAGGTTCCTTATTTCTTTGGGTATAATAGACGATTTATTTTCCATTACGCTTATTGCTTTTGTTTTTTTCAAACTCAAAGGAGGTTTCTGCATTTTCTTTCAGCACGATATAAGCATCGAATTTCTTTCCGGCTTTGCTCGTCATTCCTTTGATTAAAGCCGTTTTACCCTTATTGATAAGGCTTACAATATTTTCGATACTGATTTGTACCCCGCAGACGGTACGGAACTGCACCCAATTACAAGCCTCATCAGAACATTTCACAATCTTGTCACGAATGATGAGTTGCTGACTTTTGCATTTCGGACAGGTCAATTTTGGCTGATTAGTATTTGCAATAGAAGTTTGCAGCAGTTCATCGGTAATAGATTTCGCATAGGTTTCCATTTCCTTTTGAAATGCTCCGGCATCCGCTTCGTTGTTTTCAATTTTCTGCAATGCCAGTTCCCATTCTGCGGTCATAGCTACATCTGCAATCTTGCGTTCTTTAACAAGCCCGTACACCTGCAATCCTTTTTCTGTAGGTATTAAAGAACGCTTATCCCTTTGGATATAATTACGGGTAAACAAGGTTTCGATAATGGCGGCTCTTGTAGCCGGAGTACCAATACCAATATTTTTCAGGGCTTTCCGTTCTTCCTCGTTTTCAATTTCTTTTCCGGCGGTTTCCATAGCCGATAGAAGCCCGGCTTCGGTATAAAGGACTGGTGGTTTGGTCTGCTTTTCCAAAACGGCAGCTTCTTTTATTTTGAGTTCATCGCCTTTAGTCAGTTCGGGTAGTTCCTGCACTGGCTCTTCGCCATCATCGGTAAAACTTCCTTTGATGGAACGCCAACCTGCTTCCTGAATTTTACAACCTTTTGCCGTAAAATCGTAGTGCAACACCTGCAATGATACATCGGTTATCTCTTTGACACAGGCTTGTGATATGGCTTCGAGCAGGCGAAGTGCAATCATATTGTAAATCTTATCTTCATCTGCATTCAGTACAGACGGCACTTTGTCGGTAATCAATAAACCGTGATGGTCCGTTACACGGAGGTCATTCACGATACGTTTATTGAACCGTCCCCATTTGATTTTGGTAAGGGCTTGTTTGCAATCTTCACGGTTCTGCAATGCCCGCACAAGGTTGGGAATTTCTGCCCACATATCTTCGGGTATGTATTTGCTTCCGGTACGGGGATAAGTAATAAACTTCTTTTCGTACAGGCTTTGCGCAATATTGAGCGTTGCTTCAGCAGATAATTTCAGCCTTTTGTTGGCTTCTTTTTGCAAGCCCGTCAAATCAAAAAGCAAGGGCGGTTGTTCTGTAACACTTTTGGTTTCTACCGATGTAACGGTTGCAATTTCATTGCGCTGAATGGCTTTCAGCGTATCATCAGCAAGATGCTTTTCATCCCACTTGGTAACGGAAATACTTTTGAAATCAACCTGTGCTTTGTGATGTAGCAATTGTATCTGCCAATATTTCTTTACAGAGAAATTTTTGTTTTCGAGATAGCGTTTGCATATCAAAGCCAACGTCGGAGTTTGCACTCTTCCGAGCGAGTAAATACCATTGCCTGCGGCAATGCTCAACGCCTGTGTAGCGTTGATGCCTACAAGCCAATCGGCACGGCTTCTGCCTTGTGCAGCCTGATATAACCCGTCAAATTCTTTTCCGTTTTTAAGGTTGTCAAAGCCCTGCCTAATTGCCTTTTCTGTAAGCGAACTAATCCAAAGGCGTTCAAACGGCTTGTTGCATTTCAGGTATTCATAAATGTACCTAAAAATGAGTTCGCCCTCACGACCTGCATCTGTCGCCACGATAATGCTATCGCTTTTATTGAACAATTCTTTGATTACTTTCAGTTGCTTTAATGCGCCAGCATCGGCAGTATAGCCTTTATCTTTTTTGACTTTGCGAACGGTCAATAAAAACGGGTTAGGCAATATAGGCAAAGCGGCTTTGTCAAATCCCGTAATCCCATAATCTTCGGGCATTCCCAGTCCTATTAAATGACCGAATGCCCACGTAACAAAATAGCCGTTACCTGTCAGGTAGCCGTCCTTTTTTTCAGATGCTCCCAACAAGCCGGCTATCTCCCTTGCTACGCTTGGTTTTTCTGCTATAATTGTTTTCATACTGTATTACATTTTTCTGCCTTTGGATTTTGCAGGAGTTTCGGGTTTTTCTTGTTGTTCCTGCTGCTTTTCATTTTTCGGTCTTTGTTGCCCGGACTTCAAAGGCTCTTTGATGTTCTTGGTTGCTTCATTGGTCTTACCCTCTGAATTAACGGCAGTCTGTGTTTTATGGGTTTCGGCAGTTTCTACCCGTGCTTTATACTGACCGGGAAATTCAAAGTTGGTCTTTCCGGTATCTTTGTCGAAAGTGATATAACCCTTGTAGGGTTGGTCTTTTTTATCTTTCAATTCCACATATATGGTTTGCCCGGCTTTGAATTTGTTGTACTGCTCATCGTCCAGTTCTTTGCCCCTGAAAGTTTTCGGAGCTTCCTGCGGTTGGCTTTGCTGATTATTCTGCTGATTGCCCTGTTGATTGGTTTGTTGGTTGGTTTGCGCCTGCTGATGGTTATTGCTTCTGTCAAACAGGAACTCTACATATCGTTTGTCCGCATTAAACTGTACCATTGCAGAAAACTCTGTTCCTTTGGTAGAAATCATACCTTGCAGATAAAGCGGTTTGCCTTCCATTAAGGTTTGCTTTTGCTCGTCATTCAGTTTCACACCTTTTAACTCATCAGGTATTTTTATGAAATCAGTTCGCAATGCCACTACATCATTGGTAAGCCTGTCAATGCTGATAATAGACGGCATCAGTTCGCCCGTTTTAGAATTTACCAAATTGACTACACGCCCCATATTGCCCGTTTCAAGCAGGTTTTTCTTGTCTTCGTCCGTAAACTTGTGACCGAAAAACTCAAAATGGAGGTTAGGCTCTTTTTTGATACCGTGTATTGCCACGATAACATTACCGTCTTCCGCTTGCTGTAAAGACAAGCGGGCATCCGTGCGCAGAATAGAACCGCCGAGGTTAATGCCTATCGGTAAGAGTTCATTGGTTTTGTAACCTCTTAATAGAGGGTCAAGCAGGTTTCTTTTTTCAAGATACTCTTTGCTTAATCCGAGGTTTTTCATTGTGTCCCAATCAATCTGCTCCGGCTTGTAGCGATATTCACTCGTTTCCGTTGTTGTTTGTGCTGTTGCCATATTATTTTGATTTTCTTGTTTTTTGTCCTGTTGCGGTTCTGCCTTTACTTCGAGTTCTTTCAGCACTTTCTCGCCATCGGGAGTGGGCTTATCTACGTGCTTTTGTAATTCCTGTGCTTTTTCAGCAGCAATAGGGGCGGGTACTTTGAAGAAAGTAAAGTTTGTAGGGTTCTTTAACTGGCTGAAAAAATTGGAAAAGAAGTTGGAAAAGAAATCGCCGCTTTTGTCCACACGCATAAACTGGTTTTGGTTTTTCTTCGTGGGTTCGACGGTTTCCATTTTCCCGTTTTCGTCGATACTCTTCACTGCCTGGATTTTCATTTTTTCTTTATCCAGTACGAGTAATATGTCCGAAAGCTGTTCGGGCATTTCCTGTTTATTAGTTGTTTCTTCACTCATATTCTGAAAATTTTAAAAGTTCGCTGTCGAATGTAAAGGAAGCCTGCACCGTATTGCACTATGTGGCACTCAAAGGCAGTGTTTGTCACTTATTGGCATCCAGTTTGGGCAAAGGCGGGTTAAAACTTTCCCTGATGAACTGATGCACATCGGATAGTTTGTAATACAATTTTCCGCTGATGGTATAGTAAGGCAGCTTACCGATGGAGCGATACCGTTGCAGGGAACGGTTGCTGATTTTCAGCATTTGTAATAAATCCTGATTATCCAGTAATTCTTCTCCGTCTATGCTATTGCGCTTCTTTTGTAAATCGTCTATGTGGTTGCCGAGAATGTCAAGCCTATCCATTATGCGTTCCATCCACGCCACAAATTCCATTTTGTCGATATTCATACCCAAAACTTTTACTTATTACCTGATTTTAGCTTTCTGCCTTGTTTAATGTAGCTTTTGCCTTTCGCCATAAGCTGCTCCACATACTCATCGGTAGTTTGTACGGCATTGGCGTTAAGCATTTCCTTGATAGCACCAATCGTATAGTAATACTGCCCGTACATTTTTGAAAAGGCTATCTGCCCGTTGGTGCGCATACGCCACAATGTTTTTTCGCTGATGTGGAGGTACTGGCAGACTTCGTGATTGTTGAGCCACAAACTATCATAGCTTGTATCTTCCAGTTTCAGGATATATTCGCTAATGGCTTTCAACCGTTCGTTAAGGTGCTGCCACACTTCTTCGTCAACTGTTATTATATTCATTGCGCTGTCGTTTAATGTTCACAGGGCAAAATTCAGAATTGTGGCAGTGTTTGTCCGCCAATGCTTGCCAATTGAAAAAGCGGTTTTTTGAAAATTTTACAATTTGCCGGAAAGCCTTATTAAATAAGCGTTTCGGCAGATTTTCCGATTTTGGGATAAGGAAATATGCCCGTTCGCCAATTGCCATATATTGGCGAACGCAGGCACAAAAAAAAGCAATACGGAATGCGTATTGCTTTCAAAGCCTTTATTGATGGAGTGTTTATAAGTCTTTATCCATATATTCTTCCAGTGCTTGTTTCAACTGGTCTAAAAACAAGGTGCGAGAGCCTGCACGGGTTTTCATACGGTGGAATGCGTGATGCACATCGGTCAGTGGTATTCGGAACAACACTTGTGAAATAGCAGTGAGCTTCCGGATGCCTAACTTACCTCCTGAAATAGCACCTGATGCGTAGAGGGCATACGTTAGCTCAATCAGAGCATTCTTGCTGTCCGTCCAGGATAGCTCTTTAATTTCGCTGGCGCTACTGAAAAATGTATCGGAATTTTCTTCGGGGCTGATTTTGGTTAAGAGGTAGGCGTATAAGAGGTCGTTGGCGAGGATGCGGGCTACTTTGTAATCGTAATAGGTAGAGAATTGCGGGTCGATTTCAAATACGTAACTATTAAGCCCATCGAGGTAGTTTATCTGCCCACGCTTAAAATATTCGTGGTCTTTATCCACCCTGCCCGAACGGTAGTAGCGATAAAAATGGGAGTTGCAGATGTGTTCCCTAAACTCAATCTTTAGCTCCGTTAAATGGTTCGAGAAATAGTTATGATATATTTTCCCGTTATTGACCGGGCACGAGGTTTCTATCCGGTAGAGCTTGTTATAATAGATGAGTTTGCCCAGGATTTGGGGCTTAATCATTTTAAAGAACTCAATCTCTTTTGCATCGTTCTCAAATTCCGAACTTAGCACACATTCTTTTGCCGAAACCAATAGCTCCTGAAGAAAGACCGTCATTTGAAAAGCCTCTTCAATTAGCCCCGAGCACGTAATTGACAGTTTCCGTTCCTGCTCCTGAATTTCGGTAACAATAGTTCCTAATAACTTTCTCATAGTAGGGAGGATTACGTTATCAATATCAGAGTACCTTAGCAAATGTTATTAATAAACAGCACTTTAACCGCCAATATTCCCCTACAATGGGGAATATTTTAGCTATTTTCCCCTATGAAAACCGTCGTTTGCATCACTTAGTCACTCATAATCAATAAATACTTAATTTTTAATCTTAAATTTGTGGTTGCGTATTGATGCAACAAAATGAATTGTGATTTAGCGAAATATGAGTACATTATTTATCAAAAATATGGTCTGCAACCGTTGTATTCTCGTAGTTCAGAACGAACTCGACAAACTCGGCATAGAGGCTACCAATATAAAACTGGGCGAAATAATCCTTAAAAAAGATTTAACCACAGCAGAGCGTGAGGCATTGGAAAACGTTTTAGACCCTTTGGGTTTTCAGGTCATCGACGACAAGAAGAGCCGGATGATTGAGAAAATAAAGAACGTTATCATTGACCTGGTGCACCATCAGGACAACGATGCGAAAACCAATCTTTCGGATGTGTTGAGCGATGCGCTGCACCACGATTACAACTACCTTAGCAACCTGTTTTCCGATATTGAGGGTACGACCATTGAGAAGTACTTTATCGCACAGAAAGTAGAAAAGATAAAAGAACTGTTGGTGTACGATGAGCTGTCGTTAAGCGAGATTGCCGACCGTATGAATTATTCGAGCGTGGCATATTTGAGCAACCAGTTCAAGAAAGTAACAGGGCTTACACCGAGCCATTTCAAGCAGATAAGGGAAGACAAGCGCAAGCCACTGGATAAGGTTTAAGTAAATCTTACAAATCAAACCCAGAATTTCACAATAGAACTCCTCTTTATTGTTGCCACCTTTGCATTATGAAAATAAAGCAATCGAGATATGGCAACCAATAAAGAAACAATTTACATTCCTTTAGAGGATGTAGAAAGCGAGCACTGTGCATTAATCGTCGAAAAAGGACTGGCACAGGTAAAAGGCGTAGAAACCCACAAAGTAGAGCTAAATAACCGCAGGGCGGCTATTACCGTTAATGATAACGAGGTAGTAGGCGAAGCTGTAAAAGCAATTAAAGATTTAGGCTACGGCGTTCCCACTGTTAAAAAGACTTATCCCGTTTTAGGTATGACCTGTGCATCTTGTGCAGGCAGTGCCGAGAGTATGGCAAAATATACGCCGGGCGTAGTAAGTGCCGAAGTGAATTACGGTACGGGAAACCTCAACGTTGAATTCCTGCCGAATATAACCAATTCCGAGCAAATCAGGAAAGCGGTACAGGACGGCGGTTATGACCTATTGCTCGAAGACGAGAGCAAGCAACAGGAAACTTTAGAAGCTATCCACGCCGAAAAATTCAGAAAACTTAAAAACAAAACCATTTGGGCAGTAATCCTATCGCTACCGGTGGTCATTATCGGTATGTTCTTTATGGATATGCCTTACGGTAATGAAATAATGTGGGCATTCGCCACTCCGGTAGTTTTATGGTTAGGTAAAGACTTCTTTATCAATGCGTGGAAGCAGGCGAAACACCGTTCTGCCAATATGGACACACTTGTCGCATTGAGTACAGGTATCGCCTATATATTCAGCGTATTCAATATGCTGTTTATGGACTTTTGGCATCAAAGAGGTTTACACGCACACGTGTACTTTGAAGCCGCAGCCGTAATCGTTGCCTTTATTTTATTGGGCAAGCTATTGGAAGAAAAAGCCAAAGGCAATACCTCATCAGCCATTAAAAAGCTGATGGGCTTGCAACCGAAAACGGTTATCGTAATAGAAGCAGACGGCACGGAAAGACAAAAAGCCATCGAAGATGTAAACGCAGGCGATATTATTTTGGTTAAGCCGGGCGAAAAAATTGCGGTGGATGGTACAGTTGTATCGGGCAATTCGTATGTAGATGAAAGTATGCTAAGCGGCGAACCTGTTCCGGTACTGAAAAAGGAAAACGAAAAGGTATTTGCCGGAACCATCAACCAAAAAGGTAGCTTCCAGTTCAAGGCGGTAAAAGTGGGTAAAGAAACAATGCTTGCCCAAATCATCAAAATGGTGCAGGATGCACAGGGAAGTAAAGCACCCGTACAAAAACTGGTGGATAAAATCGCAGGTATTTTCGTTCCGGTAGTAATCGGTATTGCTATCCTGACATTTATTCTTTGGTTCTTCTTAGGAGGCGAGAATGGTGTTGTACAAGGTCTTTTAGCAGCCGTTACTGTATTGGTTATTGCTTGTCCTTGTGCTTTAGGCTTGGCTACTCCTACCGCTATTATGGTGGGCGTTGGTAAGGGTGCAGAAAACGGCATCCTGATTAAAGATGCGGAAAGTTTGGAATTAGCGAAGAAAGTAAACGCTATCGTGCTGGATAAAACAGGTACGATTACCGAGGGAAGACCACAGGTTACAGGCATCCAATGGCTGAACAATGACGATGCGACGAAAGATGTTTTATTGAGCATTGAAAAGCAATCGGAGCACCCATTAGCGGAAGCCGTTGTGAAAAATTTGGAGGGCGTTTCTACAACTTTATTATCAAACTTCGACAGTATAACAGGTAAAGGCGCAAAAGCCGATTACAACAGCGACACTTACTATGTAGGTAATAAAAAACTGTTAGCCGAAAACAACATTACCATTGCCGACCAACTGCAAAAGCAGGCGGACGAATGGGGCACACAGTCTAAAACCGTTATATGGTTTGCAAACAGTAAACAAGCTCTTTCTGTAATCGCTATTTCCGACAAAATTAAAGAGACATCGGTACAGGCTATCAAAGAAATGCAGGATGCGGATATCGAACTGTATATGTTGACGGGAGATAATGAGGCTACCGCCAAAGCTATCGCCGAGCAAACTGGTATCAAGCATTACAAAGCCGAAGTTTTGCCACAGCACAAAGCTGATTTTGTGAAAGAACTGCAACAGCAAGGCAAAGTAGTAGCAATGGTTGGCGACGGTATCAATGACAGTACAGCACTGGCAACTGCCGATGTAAGTATCGCAATGGGTAAAGGTTCGGATATCGCAATGGACGTGGCGAAGATGACCATTATTTCATCAGACCTTACCAAAATACCTCAAGCCATAAGACTATCAAAACAAACCGTATCAACCATTAAGCAGAACCTGTTTTGGGCATTTATCTATAACCTTATAGGTATTCCGATTGCAGCAGGTATTCTTTACCCAATCAATGGTTTCTTACTAAACCCAATGATTGCCGGAGCCGCAATGGCGTTGAGTAGTGTAAGTGTGGTAAGTAACAGTTTACGTTTGAAATGGAAGAAGTAAACCGATAAATCACACAAAGAATATTAAAATAGATAGAAACGTTTTGCTGCTGATATTTGCAGCAGTGAAACAATAATCACAAGTAAATATGGGACAAGACCACGGACACAGCCACTCGCATACTGCGAATAAAAAGACCCTGACCATTAGCTTGGTAATCATCACTACATATATGGTAGTGGAGGTAGTGGGAGGTTTTCTGACAAACAGCCTTGCCTTATTAGCCGATGCCGGACATATGTTGAGTGATGCAATATCGCTTTTCATTGCGCTGATGGCCTTTAAGTTCAGCAGTAAAATAGCCGATTACAGTAAGACCTACGGCTATAAGCGCTTTGAAATACTTGCAGCAGTTATCAACGGTGCAACACTTATCCTGATTTCAGTTTATATCATTTACGAGGCGATAGAACGCTTTCAGAGCCCACCGGAAATTCAATCAGGAGGTATGCTCATTGTAGCAATTGTAGGCTTATTGGTTAATGTGCTTGTAGCCTGGATAATGATGCGTGGTGCTGACGTAAAGGAAAACCTCAATATGCGTGGAGCCTACCTGCACGTCATCAGTGATATGCTCGGTTCGGTTGGTGCAATTATCGCAGCGTTGCTCATTATGTTTTTCGGTTGGGGGTGGGCAGACCCGTTGGCAAGCGTTATTGTTTCGATACTGGTATTGAGAAGTGGGTATTTAGTTACTAAATCATCGGTACACGTATTGATGGAAGGCACACCCGAAAATGTTGAAGTGGATAAGGTCAATGAAAAAATCCTTAAAACCGATGGTATTAAAAGTATTCACGACCTGCATATTTGGACAATTACAAGTGGATTGAATGCACTTACGTGCCACGCCGTTGTAAATGAAAAAATGACTATCGAAGAAAGTGAAATATTACTTCGTAAAGTAGAACACGAATTAGAGCATATGAATATCCATCACGTTACCATCCAGTTGGAAACACCAGCACATCTACACGATAATTCGGTGCTATGTATTGTAAAGGCTGAACCGTCAGCACACGACCATCATAATCATTAATCTTACTGGAATAAAATCAAGTTTTTAATCTCTAAAAAATAAATAGAAATGAAAGTGAACAAATTATTGATAGGCGTATTTGCCTCCTTAGCGATTTTCTTAGCATCTTGCGGGGGCGATACCAAAACAGCAAAAGACGGACACGCACACACCGAGGGCGACGGGCACGACCACGCTACGGAACAGGTGGTTGAAAAACCCGCCGAAAAAATTACAGCAAAAGACAGGAACGAAAAAGGCGAGCTGATTGATGCCCACGGACATTTGATTACAGGCTGTCCCGGTCATAAAGAAATGATAGGTTCAGAGGGTGATATGTGTCCGAAATGTGAGTATATGACTATGATACCTATCACTTGGGATATTACCGGGGTTGATACCGTAAGGGTAACAACATTGTCTGATTACAATCCTCCTGCCGACAAACTGAAAAAATAATGTAGAACTTAGCTTTATTGCGTTTGCTAAAACGGCGGTTCCTTAATTGGGACTGTCGTTTTTTTTATTCTAATTCTTTACAGAAATAATATTAGGTAGGTTTTATTTATATAGCCTTATATTACGAAATATCAAATCAGTAAATCTTACAATTCAAACAAGGAATTTTACAAAGCATTTCTTTTGCAAGGGACTGATATTTGTTAGAAACAGTATAAAATCTATTTCTTAATTTTTTAAATTTTATATTATGATACAAACAAAATTTCAATCGTGTATCGAGGCTTGCCTGAAGTGCGTAGCTATCTGTAACCAATGTGCCATTGCTTGTTTAAATGAAGATGATGTTGCACACGTAAAGAAATGTATCCAGTTAGACCTGGAATGTGCAGCTATTTGCCAAGCGGCAGCAAACGTATTAAGTCTTGATGGTAAATTTAGCAAAGAGATTTGCAAACTATGTGCTGACATTTGCAACGCTTGTGCTGAAGAGTGTGAGAAACACGCTGCAATGGGTATGGAGCATTGTAAAGAATGTGCAGAAGCGTGCAGAGCTTGTGCAAAGGCTTGTGAGGAAATGGCAGCGTAATACTGGCATTTTTTTTTGTTTAAAATTTAGAGGGTTATTGCAGCCCTCTTTTTTGTGCCCTGTCCAATCAGTAAATATCACAAATCAAACAGGGAAAAGCGTAATGAGGAAGTGACCTTATGTACTGAAATTTGCACTATCAGATAACAAAATAAAATCTCAAATAGAAATGAAAAAGTTAGTGTTAGCATTGTCGGTAATCGCATTTACTGCCTGTAACAACAATCAGCAAAAAGACAAGACCACACAGGAGAGCAATCAGCCTGTAATAGAAGAAACAGTTGCCCCCGCAGAAACAGGGAACGAAAATGTAATTACCATTAGCGGCGGCGATGATATGAAATTCGACAAAACCGAACTGAAAGCCAAAGCAGGCGAAACCGTAAAGCTCATTTTAAAGCACATCGGAAAAGCACCGATTGAGGCAATGGGGCACAATGTTGTTATACTTGCCCAGGGCACAGACTTCAACACTTTTGCCAATGCTGCGATAGATGCTAAGGACAACGGCTACATACCTAAAGGAATGGAAAACGCCGTAATCGCAAAAACGGATATGATTGGCGGTGGGCAAACCACAGAAATTACCTTTACGGCTCCGGCAAAAGGCTCGTATGATTTCCTGTGCTCGTTTCCCGGTCATTACATCTATATGAAAGGTAAATTAATCGTGGAATAACACGGCGATTTCAAAATCAGTAAAAATCACAAATCTTACAGGGAATACCATAATAGTAACACCTCGTTTAATACGGAAATTTGTATCACAATAAAAAATAAGTTCAAATGAAAAATGTAGAATTAAGCATACCAGATATGCAAAGTGCACACTGCCAGTCGAGAGTAAACGGAGCAATCAAAGACATTGACGGCATTAAAGTAGAAAAACTGGAAGCAGGAAAATTATCTGTTTCAGTTGAAAACGACGAAGTGAAAGAAGAGTTGGTTGAGGCGATTGAAAAAGCAGGCTACAAAGTTGGCGGCGACGACAGCGGAAAGGCTTCAAGTTGTTCAACAGGATGCTGCGGATAAGTTTTGGACAGTCCCGGAGCAAGCACACCAGTACTTCTCCGGTATTTTTTACCAAAGCTACCCAGCGTATGAAACAGTTAAATCTCGTTCCATAAATAAAAAGCAATGTTACAGAAACAAAATTCAGGCGACTGTTCGGAGATAATGACGAAAGTTTGCAATGTAGCAGACCGGATTATACAGAACAGGTTGGACACAGGTAAATCTGCACCGTTTGCCGTACAGCTTACAAACGAATTGAAAGCAGATTATCACCAGTTGAACAATCTGTTCCTTGTTAAATATGATATGAGCCTTGAAATTATCTATATCAGGCGCATTATCGAAAAGGTAAAAGAGTTACTGGTGTACACCGAGCAATCGCTGTCACAAATCGCAAAGGCGTTAGGCTATCAAAAGCCGACGGAACTGTCCGAGCAATTAATGACCTATACGGGATTAACGTCTGCCCATTTTAAGCAGATACGAAAAAACAAGCTCGAAATCATCAGAAGACAACAGGAAAAGCAAAACGAACTATAATTATCAGAACAGCAAACTTTTAAATAGAAGTCTTTATGAAACCTCGCTTTGTGTACAGGAGCAGAGGTTTTCTTTTTATCAGCAATGCAAGACATTAAAAACCGAGGGATGAAGAAATACACGTGGCGAACACATAAAATTATAAAGGAAACCGAAGATACCATTACCCTATACTTTGACACGGAGCAGCAGGCGTTTACCTACCTGCCCGGTCAGTACCTCAACATCAGGCTTACCGTAAACGGCGAACTGCTCATACGTTCGTATTCGTTCAGTTCTGTGCCGTCTGACGAATTTCCCGCCATTACTATTAAAAGGGTTACAGGTGGAAAGATGAGCAATTACATCTTAAATAATGCAGACAACATCGAAGCCTGGGAAATAGAAGCCCCATTTGGCAGCTTTGTTTTAGAAAAACCGATAGCCGAGCAATCCCAAATTGTTTTACTGGCAGGCGGTAGCGGTATTTCCCCGTTATACGCAATGCTGAAAAGCGTTGAAAACAGCAATCGGATACCCTTACTGGTGTACAGCAATAAAACACCGGAAGAAACCATATTTTGGAATGAACTGGAAGCGATGCAGGCAGCGCAAGAATTGAATATTTGTTATTCCTTTACTGCACCTGATTTTATTTCCACCAAACTCAACCACGTTGCAGGCAGGTTCAATCTGCTTGTTTTACGTTCGGTCATTAAAAGACTGGTTGGCGATGTTGCTGCAGCCCATTATTACATCTGCGGACCCAACGGGCTGATGGATTTGTACCAGGATGCCTTAACGGGCTTGTACATTCCCGAAGACCATATCCATTTGGAATACTTCGACCCGGTTCCGGGGAATGCGGGCGATTTGGAAACGGACGGTACTGTTAAAGATGTGATTGTAAACTATTACGAGGACTACTACGAGAACGAGGAAAAGCAAACGTATGAATGCACATCGCTCATTGAGGTACAGCCGAAGCAGTCGCTTCTGGATGCGATGAAAGAGCACCATATCAAAGTGGCGAGTTCCTGTAAGAATGGAACCTGCGGGGCTTGTTGGGCAGTAAAAACCGATGGCGAAGTTCGGATGCTCCATAACGGGGCACTGACAGAACAGGATATCGCAGAGGGAATAATTTTGCTTTGCCAAAGCTACCCGATGAATGCCGATGTTTGTGTGACGGTGCAGTAAATACCGGGTATAGAAAAAAGGCAAAATATCAGTTTCAGCTATTATTTTGCACTTTGTTTTTTTAGAAATCCATTACCGCATCAAGACCCCTTTTCAACCCTTTGAACGTGCTTACTTTTTCGATGGCAAGGATTGCGCCCTTTACATAAGGTTCGGCACTGTTTCCCGCATCGTGCCTTAAAATCAGCTTTTCGTCCGGCATTCCAAAGATGGCTTCAATACCCAACACGTGACCCGGAAGCCTTACAGCGTGCACCTGTACGCCCTCAATATCTGCACCCCTTGTTTCTTTGCTGCCAATGGTGTCCTTAACGGGAACCGTAATATTCGATTGCTGTATGCCCGACAAACGATGCGCCAGTTCCGCTACCGAGCCGCTCGGCGCATCCACTTTGTTTTGGCTTGCGTAGTCTATGAGTTCATAATTGGGAATATACTGCGCAGCAATAGAAGCGAACTTGAATAGCAGGACGGCTGTAATGGCAAAGTTGCCTGCGGCAAGTACTGAAGTGTTATTATCGTTGGCTGCCTTTTCTATTTCGGTATAATCTTCATTAGTAAGTCCCGAAGTACCCACCACAACTTTTTTTCCTTTATTTAAGGCTGACAGGATATTCTTTTTGGCAATATCTGGTTTGGTAAATTCGACAAGTACATCAAAATCCACTTGCTCCAGTGCCTCTTCTATGGTTCCGAACAATGGGATTTCATCATTTCCGAAATCCAGGATTTCGGCTAAATTCTCTTGTTTATTGAAGCGTGACAAGCCGCCTGCCAGTTGCATTCCTTTTTCGTTATAAACACCTTTTGCGATTGCCGAGCCTGCCCACCCGGTGGCTCCGGCTATAAACACTTTTATCATACTTTAAAATCTTAATCGTTTTTTAGTGCCAGTTTGCGGAGCATTGCCGTACTCATACTATCGGTATAAGCACCATAAGCCGTAACCAAAATTCCTTTTAAACCGTCTTTCGAGGCAATGCCATACACCGTAGCCTCATCGCTTGGGTTGCTTTCGCCCTCATAGCGATAGACCTGCTCAATCTCAAAATCATCAATGGTATATTTGTTATCGCCGCAGATTAAACAGTTCTCTTCGAGATTGAAATCCACGTTATACCCCTCGTTGCGTAGGTTCTGTATTGCTACCAAAACCGTAGCGTATTTGTACGTTACATTTGTCATAGTAATAGTATTTTAAATTGCTGCTTACCGCTCCCGACTGTCCTGTCAGAAATCTTCTTTCAGCAGGTCTTTGAGCTTCCGGTGCTGTATGCACAGTTCGGCATACATTGTTTTCAGCCTGCTGTTTTCTTCGTTTAAATTTACCAATTCTACAAGAATATCCATCCCTAAATCCTTGTATTTGTGTTTCAGTTCAAAAATGTTCGTGCCGTAAACGCCGTATTTCTCGAAAAGTTCCAGTCCGCTTTTACCTGCGTTGTAATCTTTCAGCACCTTTAAAACCTGATGTTCGTTGCTCTTTTTGTTCTTCATTTTTATACGGATGTTGTCTATTACAAAATTCCGTAAGATGGTCGGAAGTAGCTATGTACTTTTCCTTATTTAGTTTATGATATTTAATGTTACTGCACCGATTTTCATAAAATTTCACAAAACAAAGCCGGAATATCATAATAGTTTGTCGGGGGCAAATGCAGAATTTTGACCATTGAATAAAGGAACTTATACATTTTAGAAGATATGACACTATTAATAAAAGGAATGGTGTGCAATAGATGTACCTATGTTCTTGAACAGGAATTGACAGCTTTGGGTTTTGAGGTTTTGGATATAAAACTGGGGCAAGCCATCATAAAGGATACGACAGACTTTTCGCAGAAGTTGGGAGTAATCAAAACGATGCTGAAAGGCATCGGCTTGGAACTGATGTATGACAAAAACCAAAAGACAATAAACAGGATAAAAGAGTTGGTGGAGAAAGGTATCACGTTGCAACTGCAAAGCGGCACACCTACCAAATTCACAACCTTAATCAGTGGCAAGCTGCACAAGAACTACGATACATTGAGTGCCTTATTCTCTTCAGTGGAGGGAATTACACTCGAAAAGTACATCATTCGTCGGAAGATTGAAAAGGTAAAAGACCTTTTGGTACATACCGAAATGTCGCTGACCGAGATTGCCCACGTACTGGGGTACAGCAGTCAGGCATACCTTTCCAACCAGTTGAAAAAACACACGGGCTTTACATCAAGCTATTTCAAGCAGGTAAAGCAGGAACACGGGGAAGCCGTTACTATGCAGATGGACGAAGCGCAACCCCCGCATTAAGGGTTTTCCAATCCATCCCCCAAGCATTTTGCTATTTTTTTAATGCAGGCATCGGAGCTACTGAAACATCAGTAGCTCTGTTTGTTTCAGGCAGATACCACCAAATCAAAAAAGTAAATTTCACAACTTTTACCCGTCATTTCGTATAGCTGCACCTTAGCTGTAACCCGACCTTTGCCCCTGTATTTAAAATTTTCAAAGTTTAACTAAACAAAGAAGCGTAACAAAATAAATGTAAGATGAGAACAAGTAAAATTGGTTTGTTATCCCTCTTCCTTATCGGAGCCGGATTGATACAGAGTTGCAAACAAAAAGAAGAAAAACAGTTAAAAGATGAGCCTCCGGTAGTAACCGTAGCCACTATCAACAGTTCGGAAACCGAGCAATCCGTTTCCTATTCGGGTTCCATTGTTCCCGACAATATGACTACCATAAGTTTTGCCGTTCCCGGCACGATTAACAGTGTGGGTGTAAATGAGGGGCAGCGAGTGAGCAAAGGACAGTTTCTTGCAAGCATTGATGCCACCGAGTACGAAGCGGCATTGCAGATTGCCAATGCCAGTTTAGAGCAGAGCCAGGATGCGTTCAGAAGATTTGATGAACTGTACAAAAAAGGAAGTTTCCCTGAAAAGGATTACATCGACATCAAGACCAAAGTAGCGCAGGCAGAAGCCAACAAAAAAATCAACCGCAAGCGCATTGCCGACAGCCGTTTGCATTCGCCTACCAATGGTATAATTACCGTGAAAACTGCCGAGGTTGGCGGTATGGCAGCACCGGGCGTTCCTGCCTTTACCATTGTAAAAACAGATATGGTATATGCGCAGTTTGCCGTACCCGAAAGCGAAATCGGCAGCTTTAAACAAGGGATGCAGGTAGATGTGAATATTCCTACATTGCAACGCAATTTCACGGGTAAAATCACCATCATTAATCCCGTAGCCGATGAAATTTCAAAAGCATTTACCCTTAAAGTACGCTTGGACAATCCGGGCGGCGTGCTGATGCCGGGAATGATTACCGAAGTGCTTGCAGGCGTCCCGGTAAAGGTTAAGCAGGTACGTGTACCACTTACCGCCATCATCAACAATGTAGATAAAATCCCGCACGTGTACGTGGTAGATAAGAACAACACCGCTAAGCTGACGAGGGTTACAGTGGGCAAAATCGTAGGCGATGCGGTTATTATAACCGATGGTCTTAACGAAAGCCAGACCATTATCCTTGCCGGGCAAAATAACGTGAAAGACGGGCAGAAAGTAAAAGCGCAAACTACATCGGTAACAGCATCAGCCCCAAAATCTGAATAATTTATGAAAAGAAAGATAAACCTCATTGAAGCGGCAATGAAATTTCCGCAAGTACCGATAGCGATTACCGTTATTATGGTGTTTGCCGGGTTAATTTCATTAATGACGATGCCGAGAAGTGAAGACCCCCGTGTAACAGTTAGACAGGGGCTTGTTGTGGCTTTCTACCCCGGAGCCGACGAAGAGCAGATAGAGAAAGAAGTAACCGACAAGCTGGAACAATACCTGTTCGGTTTCGAGGAAATCAAAAAAGAAAAAACCCATTCGGAAAGTAAGCCCGGACAGGTGGTTGTAACGGTAGAATTGCAGGACTATGTAAAGGACACCAAAAAATTCTGGAATACTTTACAGCACGGTTTGGATGCCAATATGCCTTTAGCATTGCCACGGGGCGTACAGGGACCGTATGTGAACAGCGATTTCGGCGATGTGGTTGTTCAGATGATTGCCGTATCAGCCCCCGGTCGTTCTTACGCCCAGTTGGAAAACTATTTGGATGAACTGGAAGACGGCATTAAGACGATACCGTCCGTTTCCAAAATCAAGCGTTACGGCGGACAGAAGCAGCAGGTATTTATTACCCTGCGAGAAGATGTATTGAAGCAATACGGTTTCGGTATCAACGAAATCACAAACACATTAAGCCAACAGAATGTAACTATTCCGAGTGGCGATATTGAAATTGACAAAAACCGTTTCCTTATTTTCACGGATGCGCAGTATCAGAATGAAAATGAAATCGGGAACCTGATTGTATATAGTTCCCCGCAGGGCGGCAATATCCGTTTGCGGGATATAGCCAACATCGAGAGAAGATATGAAGACCTGAAAAGCAAAATTACCGTTTCAGGAAACGATGTAATGATGCTGACCGTAGAAATGCAGCCCGGACAGAACATTGTCGATTTGGGTAATGCGCTGACACAGAAAGTTGCTGAAGTAAAAGAAATCCTGCCATCAGATGTGCAGGTCAGCACCATTGTTGACCAACCCGAAGTGGTTGATATGAATTTGGGGCATTTCTTTATCGAGTTCGGTATCGCCATTGCAGCCGTTATCTTGGTCGTAATGCTCCTGCTGCCGTTCAGGGTTGCCACCATTTCAGCCATTGCAGCACCCGTTACCATTGCCGTAACATTTGCTATCCTCAATTTGTTGGGTATCGAAATGCACCAGGTTAGTTTGGCGGCAATGATTATCGTACTGGGGATGGTGGTCGATGATGCCATTATCGTAGTGGATAATTACATCGAGAAAGTGGACGAAAAAATACCGTCGTGGACTGCCGCCTGGCAGAGTGCCACGCAGTTGATGGTTCCCATTTTCACGGCTACGCTTACCATTGTCCTATCGTTTCTGCCGTTGGCATTTACGCTTACCGGGCTTACGAGAGAGTTTGTGCAATGGATACCGATTACCGTAAGCATAGCTTTGGCGGTTTCGTTCCTTGTAGCCTTGTTCCTTACGCCGTATATGTGTTACCACTTCCTGAAAAAAGGATTGAAAAAGCACGATGATAAACCCAAAAAACGCAATTTCTTAGACCGGATGCAGGACGGTTTCGACCGGGCAATCGAGTTCTGTATGAAATGGCAGAAAACTACGTTGGTAGCAGGTTTGGTTATCTTCTTACTGTCTTTCGTGGTAGGTAGTCAGGTTAAAACCGAATTTTTCCCTATCGTGGAAAGAAACCAGTTCAACCTTGAATTGTGGATGGATAACGGTACGAATATCCACGAAACCGAAGCAGCCGTTAAGAAGATAGAAAAGGAAATTGCAGGCGATAAGCGCATTGTAAACACAGCAAGTTTTATCGGTACAAGCTCGCCACGTTTCTACTCTACCTATGCACCGGAGCACCCACGGGAAAACTTTGCGCAGGTATTCATCAATACCACAAGCAAAGATGCAACGGCAGAAATGATAGACGAGTATGTACAGAAATTCAACAACTACCTGCCGAACGGTTATGTGCGGGTTAGGCAGCTAAGCAAGAAGCAGCAGCACGCACCGATTGAAATCCGTGTGATTGGCAAGGATATGACCGAGCAGAAAAAAGTAGCCAAGCAGGTTGCAGCATTACTGGAAAACACTAAAGGTTCTAACTGGGTGCGCACCGATTATCAGAATGATTATGTAGGGCTGAAAGCCGTGGTTAAAGAAGATGTAGCCTTGCGTTTGGGCGTTACCAAAGCGCAGATAGCACAGGCATTGGGTGCAAAGATAAAAGGATACCCGGTATCGCAGATGTGGGAGGGCAATAAAGCCATCGACATTGTATTGCGTACAGACGAAAGCGACAGGGAAAATCTGGATGCTTTGGGCAATATGTACATCAATTCAACATTCGGTGCTAAGGTTCCTCTAAAGCAGGTGGTAGATTTACAACCGTCGTGGCATACTGGGGCTATTGTACACCGTAACGGGTTAAGAACCTTAACCGTTTCTTCCGAAGCGCAGTTGGGCAGAAAACCCGCAGAAGTATTTGCAGAAGTACAGCCTAAAATTGACAGCCTGAAACTGCCTAAAGGCATTAAGATTGCCTACGGCGGCGAGTATGAGGATGGACTGGAAAGCGGTCCCAAAATGGGAAAGGCTTTTATGATAAGTTTCGTTCTCATCTTCCTTGTGCTGTTATTCCAGTTCAAGCGTGTGGGTAAAGTATTCATTGTACTGGCTTCGTTCCCGTTGAGTTTACTGGGCGCAATGTTGGGCTTGTTCCTTACAGGGTACGAGTTCGGGTTTATGGCAATCATCGGTATTACCGCCTTACTGGGTATCGTAGTCCGTAACGGGATTATCCTCGTGGACTATGCAGATGAACTGGTAAGGGAGCACGGTCATACGATTAGAGAAGCAGCCCTGTTTGCAGCTAAACGAAGAATGCGACCAATCTTCCTTACCTCAATGGCGGCAGCAATCGGTTTGATACCGTTAATGGCGAGTGGCTCGCCGGAATGGGGACCGATTTCAAGTACCATTTCAATCGGTATTCTGGTATCAATGATTACCACATTATTTATCGTTCCGGTACTGTATTACAGGTTCGTAAAACCACCTAAAAACAAACAATCGGATGAACAGCACGAGCGCAATACCGATACCGATGTTCACCACCAAAAATATTTATCATAAAAAGGGATTATGTTACAGAAAAGATATAAAACAGTCATAAAGGTTTTTATATGCGGTTTCGTTCTTTTGCAGGGAACAAACAACCTCTTTGCACAACAGCAGCTAACCCTTGCGGAAAGCAAAGAACTGGCATTAAAAAACAATAACAGAATAGGCAAAGCTAAAGAAGACGTAATTGCCACCCAATCCGACAAGCTGATTGCGGATGTGGCAGGCAGACCAAAACTGGATGCTTCGGCAACCGCCTTTTACTTTGGCGAGCCATTGAACACAATGCTGCCCGAATACGGGTTTGCACCGATGGTCAGCGTTACACAGCCGATTTACACAGGCGGTAAGATTAAGTACGGCAAGCAGATGGCAGAAACCAATATACAGATGAGCAATGCGCAACAACGATTGGTGGAAGACGAAGTATTACTGGCTACCGAAACCGCTTACTGGCTTTTAGTGCAGGCTAAGGAAGAAATCAAACTGGAACAGCAGGTTAAAAAGCAACTGGCTTCGCATTATACATTCCTGAACAACCAGTTTGGGGCAGGATTGATTTACAAAAACGATGTATTGCGGGCAAAGGTGCTCCAGAATGAAAACGAAGCCCGTTTGCAGGCTGCGGAGAATAAGCTCATCCTGGCAAAAAGAAGATTGAGCCAGTTAATCGGGATGGAAGCCCCAACAGGTATAGACGTAGCCGATACATTGAGTACGGGCGACTTTTCTAAGCAGGGTGTTTTGGATGCTGTCGATGCGAACCGACCGGAAATTGAGTTGGCAACCAATGGCATTAAAATGAGCCAGCTTACCAAAAGTATGCTCAAAGCCGACCTGAAACCATCGGTAGGCTTATCGCTCAATGGAATGGCTGCCTTTGGAAAAGAGGGTATTAACTTTGGCGACCCGACCAAAAACCATATGCTAACCTACTTTGGTATGCTAAGCGTGAAAATCCCGGTTTTTGACTGGGGTAGCAGAAAAGAAAAAGTAAAACAGCAGGAAGCTAATATACGTTCGGCTGAATACGGTTTGAAAGAACTGAAAAGCCAAATCACGGTGGAGATTGAGCACGCAATGCTTAATCTGCAATTGCAGGCGAATAACATTGATTTGATGCAGGCGTCATTAATTGAAGCCGACGAAAATTTGAAGTTGAGCAATGACCGCTTTAAAGCCGGAACCATTACCGGAGAAGATGTGCTGATAGCTGAAACGCTTTGGCAAAGAGCATACAGCAATATGTTGGATGCAAAAATACGGTACAAAATAGCCGAAGCTGTGTACCACAAAGCTACTGGGCAGATAAAATAGTTTTTGTTGGAGTGAGATACACTCAATTTGCGGGGGACGGTAACAAGCCCCTGCATTTTTAATGGTTAATACGATGATATAAATGCAACACGATACTGCCAATAAAAACGGTATGATAATGATACCCGACATTTCAGGCTTTACGGATTTCGTTATCAAATCAAATATGTTTGTTGGAAAATACATAACAGAAAGCCTGCTCAAATCAGTAATGGATAGCAATATCCTTTGCCTTGAAATTTCCGAGGTTGAGGGCGATGCGATACTTTTTTACAAGTACCACAACCTGCCCACCTTTGAAGAAACATTGATGCAGATAGAACAGATGTACAACGATTTTCAAAAGGAATGCAAACGCCTCGCATTACAACTGGCAATAGAAATTCCTTTATCATTAAAGATAATTGTACACTACGGGGAATTTACCAAATACAAAATCGGGAAATTCGAGAAGCTCTACGGAGCACCAGTGGTAGAAGCCCACAAGATGCTGAAAAATCACATTGCGGAATACCCGCCATATGCGTTATTTTCTAATGCGTTTTTGGAAATCAATTTTGACCAACCCGAAAAAGCAACCGTTGCGTATGACAACTGCGAAGACTGTAAATACCTGCCCGAAATAGGTTATATCCATTACCTATAAAACCTAACAGTAAAAATCACAAATTTATCAAAGGAAATTATAATACTTGTGCATAGCAGCTTCTATAATTTTACATTAGATTTTAAATACGGTTCTAAAACCGACAATGACAAAATGAAAGATTTAGAAGAAAAACTATTGCGCAGGAACATAAAACCAACTTCGGTTAGGCTGTTAATCTTTAGAAGAATGTCTGACTTTAAAAAGGCTTTCAGCCTGACTGATTTGGAAACCGAACTGGAAACGGTCAATAAATCGACCATATTCAGGACGTTGACCCTCTTTCACGATAACCTACTCATTCATACTATTGATGATGGCTCCGGCGCAATGAAGTATTCTATTTGCAGCGATAACTGTATGTGCACCGTTGGCGACTTGCACGTGCACTTTAACTGTAACCGATGCAAGAATACCTTCTGCCTCGAAAGTATTGCCATTCCGCCTATCCAGTTGCCCGACAAATTTTTGTTGGAGAGTATCAATTTTGTAATGAAAGGAATGTGCAACGAATGTTCGAGGTTCGTTAAAACAAAATAATATTTTATGATACTCATCTTTAAATTTACAAACAGCCATATTTCCCGATATGGCTGTTTGTATTTGCAACCAGGTTCCCAAAACCGACTGATAATTTTGCCTTGTAAATTAAAATAATATGACAATGGCAATAAAAAATCATTATTCAGCAGATATAGATACAGCCTACAAAAGCAACCGCCTGTTTGATGTAATTTCCTTTGAATGTGCAGTACCCGAAAAAGAAATCGTGATTGCTTATACGGCAGCAATGCAATCCCATTCCACGCACCGTATAGCAAGCAGTTTGCTCAAATTTCTTCCGGGTATCACGCTATCCGATTACAAGGTCGAAAAATTTGAAGAGATACCTGGTTATGGTATCAAAGGATTTGTAAACGGGCACGAAGTCATCATTGGCAATTTAGCCCTGATGAAATCTTATGACTTCTTCTACGATGAAAGCCTCGACGAACTGCGGGAGCCTGTAATTCTCATTATGATTGACGACCGATATTCCGGCTGCTTTTTAATGATGGAATATCCGCAGTAGACACCAAATACAAAACATTTCAGGCTTAATACAAATTCAAATGTTAGATAGTATAATTAAATTCAGCATCAAGAACAAAATCGTCATTGCTATAATGACATTGGTTCTTATCATTTGGGGCGTATGGAGTGCAACCAAATTGTCAATAGATGCCGTACCGGATATTACCAATAATCAGGTACAGATTATTACTGCCTGTCCTACACTGGCGGGGCAGGAAGTGGAACAGTTGGTTACGTTCCCCATTGAGCAGAGCATCGCCAACATTCCCGATTTAGTAGAAACAAGAAGTATATCCCGGTTCGGGCTTTCCGTCGTTACGGTAGTGTTCAAAGAAAATGTAGACATCTACTTTGCAAGGCAGTTGGTCAATGAAAAACTGAAAGAAGCCGAAGAAAAAATTCCGAAAGGTATCGGCACGCCTGAACTGGCTCCGGTAAGTACAGGGCTTGGAGAAGTCTATCAATACATCATCCACCCCAAAAAAGGCAGCGAGCATAAGTACAACGCCAAAGACCTGCGTACAATGCAAGATTGGATTGTTGCCCGCCAGTTGTACGGCACGCCAGGCATTGCCGAAGTAAACAGCTTTGGCGGAGAATTGAAACAATACGAGGTTGCGGTAAACCCCGACCGATTGAGAGCGATGACCGTAAGTATTCCCGACATATTCAACGCACTGGAACAAAACAATCAGAATACGGGCGGTGCATATATCGACAAGAAGCCTAACGCTTATTTTATCCGTGGTGTGGGCTTGGCTACTTCGTTGGAAAGATATTAGAAATATACCCGTAAAAATCACGGGGCATACACCCATTTTTATTAAAGACGTAGCCGATGTGCGTTACGGTAGTGCCGTGCGTTACGGCGCACTAACCTATAACGGAGAAGTAGATGCCGTGGGCGGTGTGGTAATGATGCTCAAAGGCGAGAACAGTAACGAGGTGGTAAAACGGATAAAAGAGAAATTACCCACCATTCAGAAATCATTACCGGAAGATGTAACCATCGAGCCGTATTTAGACCGTACCGAATTAGTAGGCAGGGCAATGGACACAGTGGAAAAGAACTTGATTGAGGGAGCTTTGATTGTGATTTTTGTGCTTGTGCTGTTTCTGGGCAACCTAAGAGCCGGGCTAATCGTAGCATCAGCCATTCCGTTAGCGATGCTGTTTGCATTGGGGATGATGAACGTGTTTGGCGTTAGTGCCAACCTTATGAGCCTGGGAGCGATTGACTTCGGTTTGATTGTGGACGGTGCCGTTATTGTCGTGGAAGCAACCCTACACCATTTGGGCTTGCGGAAATCCACCAATAAACTGACCCAAAGCGAAATGGACGAGGAAGTATTTTTGTCCGCTTCCAAAATCAGGACAAGTGCCGCATTTGGCGAAATCATTATCCTTATCGTATATATCCCAATCCTGACGTTGGTAGGCGTTGAGGGTAAAATGTTCACACCGATGGCGCAAACCGTAGGCTTTGCCATTTTCGGCGCATTGATATTGTCCTTGACCTATATCCCAATGATGTGTGCGTTGTTCCTGCCGAAAAAAGGGCACGACAAGCCGAATTTCAGCGACAAGTTTATGGATAAGCTGCAAGGCTTCTACCAACCTTTGTTGCAGAAAGCTATCAGGGTTAAATATTGGTTAGTGGGCGTTACCACTGCGGTATTTGTAGTTGCCGTTATTCTGTTCAGCAGAATGGGCGGCGAGTTCATCCCGCAGTTGCAGGAGGGAGATTTTGCCTTTCACTGTATTTTACCTCAGGGAAGTTCGCTCAATCAGAGTATAGAAACGTCGATGCAGGCATCCCGCATTCTTAAAGAATTTGACGAGGTTAAAATGGTAGTCGGCAAGACCGGAGCTGCCGAAGTGCCTACCGACCCGATGCCGCCTGAAGCTACGGATATGATGATTATCCTCAAACCGCAGGACGAATGGAAAAGCAAGAAAAGCTACAACGAGTTAGGGGATGAAATGATGGAAAGGCTGTCCGTTATTCCGGGCGTTTTCTTTGAGAAGAACCAACCGATACAGATGCGTTTCAACGAATTGATGACAGGTATTCGTCAGGACGTTGCCGTTAAGATATTCGGGGAGAATATGGACACGTTAAGCGTGTATGCCAATAAGGTTAGCGAAGTAGTACAGCAGGTAAAAGGAGCCACACCGCCACAGGTGGAAAAGGTAAACGGCTTGCCGCAGATTAACATCGACTACGACCGTACCCGGATGGCAAATTACGGGCTGACGATACAACAGGTAAACGATATTGTGAGTACCGCATTTGCAGGTAAAGCAGCCGGGGTTATTTATGAGAACGAAAGGCAGTTTGAGCTTGTGGTAAGGTTGGATAGCGTACACCGCAGCAGCATCGAAGATGTAAGGAACCTGATGATACCAACTAATACAGGCTTTCAGATACCCATATCGCAGGTTGCTGATGTCAATTACAAATTGGATGCCGCACAAATCAGCCGTGAAGCGGGAAAACGCCGCATTGTGATTGGCTTTAACGTAGCCGGACGTGATGTGCAAAGCGTTGTTACCGATATTCAGCAGCAGCTTTCCGAAAAAGTAAAATTGCCCACAGGGTATTACTTTACTTACGGCGGTCAGTTTGAGAACCTGAAAGAAGCCAGTAACCGCCTGATGATTGCCGTACCAGTATCGCTGTTATTGATATTCGCATTGCTTTATTTCACATTCCGTTCATTCAAGCAGGCAGGTTTGATATTTACTGCCATCCCGATGAGTGCCATCGGCGGTGTGTTTGCTTTGATGCTGCGGGGAATGCCTTTCAGTATTAGCGCAGGTATCGGCTTTATTGCCCTGTTCGGTGTTGCCGTATTGAACGGTATTGTATTGATAGGCACATTCAACCAACTGAAAAAAGACGGTTTGGATGATGTGATAAAACGGACAATCGAGGGAACAAAAATCCGGTTACGTCCGGTATTGATGACGGCAACGGTAGCATCACTGGGCTTCCTGCCGATGGCAATCAGCACCAGTGCCGGGGCAGAAGTACAAAAGCCATTGGCTACAGTAGTGATTGGCGGATTAATAACGGCTACATTTCTTACCCTGTTTGTATTGCCATTGCTCTACATCATATTCAATTCAAAATTTAATTTCAAAAACAGTAAAGGTGTGAAAACAACCGTAATCGCTCTTTTACTGGGTATCGGAGGTATGACCACTGCCAATGCCCAGGAAAGGGTAAGCATAGATACTGCTATTAATACCGCATTGCAAAGCAATGGGCAGGTCAACGTCAATAAGTCGGAGATTGATGCGGCTAAATACAATGTAAAGACCGCTAACGATATACCAATGACACAGGTATTTGTAGAAAATGAAGATTTAAGACCATCGGACAAAACGGGTATATGGAAAATCGGGCTTACGCAAAGTATTGCGTGGCCCGGCTTATATGCTGCCCGCAAGGACTATTTAAAAGCACAGCTAAAATATTCCGAATTGAATACAGAGGTTATGAATGCCAATATCCGAAAAGACGTTAGAACCGCTTATTACCAGTTGTGGTTTTTGCAGGATAAAAATCTGTTACTGAAAAGCCTTGACAGCATTTACACCAACCTCTTCAATACAACACAGGTTCGGGTTAGAACGGGCGACGTCGCAAAGCTCGACCAGATTGCGGCAGATGCCCAACTCAAACAGTTAAAAGCCTACGTGGAGCAGAACAATAAGGAAATTGTAATACAGCAACAGCAATTAATGGTATTGCTCAATCGTAACGAATGGATACTCCCAATAGATGAGCCGTTACAGAAATTGGAAACGAACTTGTATGATGAAAACAATGTACACCCGGTATTGCAGTTGCAGCAGCAAAATGTAAGCGTTGCGGCGGCAAATATCAAGATACAAAAGAAAAGCAATTTGCCCGAATTTTCAGCAAGGGTATTCAGCCAGAGATTGTACGGCGTTTCAGACCCGTTTACGGGCTTTTCGGTTTCGGTAGGCTTCCCGTTGTTTGGTGCAGGTGCGTATAAAAACAAAGTGAATGTAGCCAACAAGGAAAAGGAAGTACAGGAAAACCTATTGTCTTACCAAACGCAGGTAATGGCAACGGACAAGAAATCTGCCATCGCAGAAATGGAAAAGAATATGGCTTTGTTGAGCTTCTTTGAAACATCGGGACTGCAACAGGCAAAGGATATTACCGAAGCGGCGTCACAAAGCTACCGCTCGGGAGATATCAGCTTTGCAGAACTAAGCCAGTTCTTAACGCAGGCAATCAATATCCGCCAAAATTATCTGGACGTTCTGAACAGTTACAATCACTCAGCAATTCAATACAATTACCTTAATAACAAATAAGATGAACAATATATCGAAAATGTTTTTAGCAGCACTCTTTACAGTTTCCCTGACCGCCTGTGGAGATAGTCAAAAAAAGGAAAGCGAAGACGGTCATAACCACGAGCACAAAACGGAAGCAAAAGCCGATACAGGGCACGGACACGAGCACGGAGCCGAAGAGGGCGCTGCCACCGTTGCGGCACTTACGCCCCAACAGATTGAAGCTGTAGGTATCAAATACGGTGTGGTGGAAATGAAAGAACTAACCGCCACTATTAAAGCGAACGGTATTTTGAGTTTGCCCAACAGTAGCAAGGCAAATGCTACCTCTTTATACGGTGGCGTGATAAAATCTATTAATGTACAGATTGGCGACTATGTACGCAAAGGACAGGTTATTGCCACCATTGCCAACCCGCAGTTTATCCAGTTGCAGGAAGAATACCTGACCATCAACAGTAAAATAACTTTTGCCGAACAGGAAATGCAAAGACAAAAAGAACTGAACACCGGCAATGCCGGGGCATTGAAAAACCTGCAAAATGCCACCGCCGAACTCAATGCGTTAAGAACCCGCAAAGCCTCTTTGCATCAACAAATACAGCTAATGGGCATCAATCCAAATTCAGTCAGCAACAGTTCACTTAAATCCTCACTGATAGTTACAAGCCCCATTAGCGGAGCCATTAGCAATGTGTACGGCAAAATCGGCAGCTATGTAGATGTTTCTTCGCCTGTGGCTGAAATTGTAGATAACAGTTCCCTGCATTTGCATTTGAATGTATTTGAAAAAGATTTGCCCTTGCTGAAAACCGGGCAGACCATACATTTTACCCTGACCAATAATCCGGTAAACGAGCACGATGCCGTGATATACGGTATTGGTTCGGCGTTTGAAAACGACAGCAAAACCATTCCCATACACGCCCGTGTAAAAGGCAATGTAAAGGGACTGATTGACGGGATGAACATTACGGCGATTGTGAGCCTCAACAATGTGCTTTCCCCGTCAGTTCCAAATGATGCGGTGGTAGATGCGGACGGTAAGAAATACATCTTTGTCATTACCAACAAAAAGCCGCAGGCAGCCGGAGAAGAAGACGGACACGGGCACGACCACGGCGATGAAAAGACAGCGCATAAAGAGGAAGCGGCAGGCACGGTAAATTTTGAAAAAATTGAAGTGGTTACAGGTGTTACAGAAATGGGTTATACGAGCATTACTCCAGTAACGGAAATTCCCAAAGATGCAAGGATAGTTACCAAAGGTGCGTTTTTCATCAATGCGAAATTATCAGGTGGTGGCGGTCACGCTCACGCACACTAAAATAACAAATACCCTCTGATTGTTCCTAATAAGCAATCAGCCAGTAAATCAAATATAAGGGTTTTGCTAAAATGGTAGCTGTTTCGCTTTTGCAACCAGGTTCCCAAAATGGCAGAGTAATTTTGTTTTACAAATAGAAATAAAAAAAATTTTAGATATGTCAAAAATATGTTGTAGTACAGACGATAGTCTGAACCTGGTAAATAAAAAAGAGCATAAACATAAATATGATACACAGGGAAATCAACTATGCTGTTTGAAAACAGAAAAGATTTATAAAAATGCAGGTGCATCAGATTTGCTGAAAGATGCTAATCATTCCGATGACGGACACGGACACACTGGCGGCAAAAGTTGCAGTAAAGCCGATACTAAACATTGTGATGATGACCACAACCATATAGAAAAAAGCGGACGCAATCACGACCACCACGGACACAATCACGATCACCACGGGCACAGCCACGGTGATGACCACGACCACAGTCACGACATAGAGGGCAAAACGCCATTTCAGTTATTTATGCCTGCGGGTATATCTTTAGCTTTATTACTTGTTGCTATCGGTTTTGATAATTACTTTACTCAAAACTGGTTCACTGGTTGGGTTAGAATTGCCTGGTACGTTATCGCTTATTTACCTGTCGGATTGCCAGTAATCAAAGAAGCTATTGAAAGTATCCGATACAAAGACTTTTTTTCAGAATTTTTCTTGATGGCGATTGCGACAATCGGTGCATTTGCACTTGGCGAATATCCTGAAGCAGTAGCTGTAATGCTGTTCTACTCCGTAGGTGAAGTATTTCAGACTATTGCGGTATCAAGAGCAAAAGGTAATATTAAAGCCCTATTAGACCAACGCCCTGATGAGGTAACGGTTATCAGAGCAGGTAAGCCTATTGTTGTAAAAGCTGAAGATGCTTACATAGGCGATGTTATTCAGTTAAAGCCGGGCGAAAAATTGGGATTGGACGGCGAGTTGATTTCAGAAACCGCCTCTTTCAATACAGCAGCCCTTACAGGAGAAAGCAAACCTGATACAAAAAGTAAAGGCGAAGCTGTATTGGCAGGTATGATTAACCTCAACACTGTAAGCCAAATAAAGGTAACAACCGATTATTCGGATAGTAAGTTAAGCAGAATTTTGGAACTGGTTCAGGATGCCACATCGCAAAAAGCACCAACCGAGTTGTTTATCCGTAAATTTTCCAAAATTTATACGCCGATAGTCGTATATCTGTCTATTGCTATTACCTTACTTCCCGCACTTTTCGTAGATAATTATGTATTCAGTGAATGGTTGTATAGAGCATTGGTATTCCTGGTTATCTCTTGTCCTTGCGCTTTGGTAATCTCCATCCCTCTGGGTTATTTTGGTGGTATTGGGGCAGCAAGTCGAAACGGTATCCTGCTTAAAGGGTCTAATTTCCTTGATATTCTTGCCAAAGTAGAAAATGTAGTGATGGATAAAACGGGAACCCTCACCGAAGGTGTTTTCAAAGTCCAGGAAGTCTTTATCAAACCAGAATTCAATAAAGACGAAATACTCAACCTCGTCAACGTATTGGAAAGTCAAAGTACACACCCTGTTGCAACCGCAATCCACAATTATTGGGGAGAGGTAGATGCCGACGTAAATTTA
Source organism: Chryseobacterium salviniae (assembly GCF_035819015.1). Taxonomy (NCBI): domain Bacteria; kingdom Pseudomonadati; phylum Bacteroidota; class Flavobacteriia; order Flavobacteriales; family Weeksellaceae; genus Chryseobacterium; species Chryseobacterium salviniae. The sequence continues at coordinate 46,224 of NZ_JAYLAA010000018.1, forward strand.
GCAAATGTTGAAGAAATAGCAGGACACGGATTAAAAGCCACCGTTAACGGTAAAGAGCTTTTAGTAGGTAATTTCAAATTGCTCGATAAATTTAACATCAGCCACGATGCAGATACCGCAAACATAGTTTACACAGTAATAGCGATTGCTTATGATAGAAAGTTCGTAGGATATTTAACCATTTCGGACAGCATTAAAGTAGATGCAAAAGCAGCAATTGAAAATCTGCGTAAAATGGGTGTAAAAACCACAATGTTGAGTGGTGATAAAAATACCGTTGTTCAGTTTGTTTCGGGACAGTTGGGCATTGACAGTGCGTATGGGGATTTATTACCTGAAGACAAAGTAAATAAAGTAAAGGAAATCAAATCCCGTAATGGCAGCGTGGCGTTTGTAGGTGATGGTGTAAATGATGCTCCAGTAATTGCGTTGAGTGATGCAGGTATCGCAATGGGCGGTTTAGGAAGTGATGCTGCTATTGAAACAGCCGATGTTGTGATACAGGACGATATGCCATCCAAAATACCAATGGCTATTAATATCGGAAAACAGACTAAAAAAATCGTCTTTCAAAATATAGCATTGGCATTCGGAGTAAAAGCAATCGTGCTTATACTTGGTGCAGGAGGATTAGCAACAATGTGGGAAGCTGTATTTGCCGATGTAGGTGTAGCCTTATTAGCAATTCTTAATGCGGTGCGGATACAAAGAATGAAGTTTTAATTGTTAAGTTGGACTGCCGCAAGATTATTTTTGCGGCAGTTTTTTTATCGTAAGCAATTTTGGAAATGGGTAAACAACAATCACAGGCTTCACTAAGCGAAATACATAATTCAGTCGATACGACCACTCCTGGTAAATCCCGTTGGCGGAGAGTACTGGCTTTTTTCGGGCCAGCTTATCTTGTCAGTGTTGGGTATATGGACCCAGGCAACTGGGCAACTGGTTTGGCGGGTGGCAGCCAGTTCTGATATTCATTACTTTGGGTTTTGTTGATGAGTAGCATTATGGGTTTATTGCTCCAGAGCTTGTCAGCAAGGTTGGGCATCGTTCGTAATAGGGATTTGGCACAGGCAAACCGGGAAACATACCCGAAGAAAATAAACTTTATACTGTATCTACTTGCAGAAATAGCTATTGTGGCCACAGACCTTGCTGAAATATTGGGTATGGCGATAGGCTTGCAATTACTTACAGGAATGCCCTTGATTTGGGGTGTTGCAATTACTGCGTTAGATACATTCTTGTTGATGACCCTACAAAAATGGGGAATGAGAAAACTAGAAGCCTTTATTATTGGATTGATATTCGTTATCGGAATGTCATTCCTTGTGCAAATATGGGTAGCTAATCCCAATGTAGGAGAAATAGCGACAGGACTGATACCACACATTCAGAACGATACAGCATTGTATATCGCCATCGGCATTATCGGTGCGACGGTAATGCCACATAATCTATACCTCCATTCTGCATTGGTACAGACAAGAAAGTTTAACCGTGATGACGCCAGCATCAAAAAAGCAATCAAGCTAAATTTTTGGGACAGTGCTATTGCATTAAATATGGCATTGTTTGTAAATGCTGCTATATTAATTCTTGCCGCTACGGTTTTTTACAAAACCGGGCGTTCTGATGTGGCGGAGCTAAAGCAGGCTTACGAGCTATTACCTCAACATTTCGGAAGTAATTTTACAGCCAAACTCTTTGCCGTAGCATTGATAGCTGCCGGGCAAAGCAGTACCATTACAGGTACGCTTGCCGGCCAAATCGTAATGGAGGGTTATCTGCGGTTTAGAATAAACCCTTTATTAAGAAGGCTTATCACGAGGTTACTCGCCATAGTTCCGGCAGCTTTGGTAATCCTAATCAATGGCGAGGACAATGTAGATAGCCTGCTTATCTTCAGCCAGGTGGTATTGAGTATGCAACTGGGTTTTGCAGTTATTCCACTTATACATTTTGTAAGTGATAAAAGGACAATGGGCAAATTTGCCATCAAGCCCTTGATAAAAATAACGGCTTGGGTTATAACAATCCTACTGGTGTATCTAAATTCCAAACTATTAGCAGAGGAAGCATTTAGTTTTTTTGCTACTTCAGGTAACATAGCTTGTAAAAGTTTAATCATTTTGGGTGGGATAGGTTTTATCATTTTGATGGCATATACTACGTTGTACCCATTATTCAGTAGAAAAGCCTTTTGTGAAATAACACCGCACGACAAGCCGGAGCCTTTGCAGCTACAACCATTCGTGCCATACCGGAATATTGCGCTTACTGTGGATTTTAAGACCCTTGACCACAAGGTTATCAACCACGCCATTACGCAGGGCGGTAAAGACAGCAGGTACACGCTCATTCATATCGTGGAGAGTGTGGCATCCGCATCGCACTTTCACGACAGTACCGACGAGGAAACTGTAAAAGACAGGGAGTTTTTGGAGGAATACGCAAAGCAGTTACAGGACAACGGATATTTTGCTGATGCAAAACTAGGCTTTGGAAGGACTGCCAATGCCATTGCCGAAATCGTCAATCAGTCCGGTGCTGAACTGGTGGTAATGGGTGCACACGGGCATAAGGGATTGAAAGATTTGTTGTACGGCGCAACCATAAATCAGGTAAGGCATTTGGTAAATGTACCTGTGCTGGTTATCCCTAAAGAAAACACTGAAATAGTAAAAATTTAACCTTTAAAAATTGATAATATGAATAAACTGAATTGTTGGAAGTGCGTACTGCTATTGTCGTCGCTTCTTGGGTTGTTAATCCAAAGTTCTTAAAGTACTTTATGTAAATATTGCAAACTAAAAAGTCACGGGATATACCGTGACTTTAATTTGATTAAACTAATGAACTCAATCCCCCAAAATTGACCTGATTTTAATTTAAGGTGGCAGTTAATGAAATTTCTAAATTATATGCTTTTCCTACAGGACACATTGCTTTTGACTGTTCAGCGTATTTTAAAAAATCTTCATTGGTTAAACCAGGTATTTCTGCATCCAGTACCAAATCGGAATTAGTAATATCGAAGCTTGTTGCGGTTATAGTACAGGATGTTTCAATTTTCTCTGCCTCTATACCGTTGCTCGTGAGGATATAATTTAATGTCATTGTGTAACAAGCTGCGTGCGCTGCCGCCATTAATTCTTCCGGATTAGTAGCAGTAGTTTCTCCTTCTGCTTTATTGTGTTTAAAAACACTTCTACCAATAGTAGAATGCGATGCATCAAAATTTCCATTTCCGTTTTTAAAATTACCTTGCCATTTAGCTGTGATTTTTGCTTTCATTGTACTCTATTTTTAATTACATAACAAAATTACTGCTTCAGAGAAAGGCTATCAATACACATACTTCACACTTAATAGGACATTTTACCCATAAGTAGGGTTACATTGAATTTCGGAATGTAAGAGGTGAAGAGCCCGTTTGTGATTTGAAAAAGCGAAGAAAATAAGAATAGTCTTCGTACCCGAGATAAACAGCGATTTCTTTAATGCTTAACGTTGTATTGACAAGTAATCTTTTTGCCTGAAGGATAATTCGATTTTTGATAATTGTATTTGGAGCAATCTGTTTTTCTGTTACTATTTTTCGGTTGAGGTTTTTAGGTGTAAGATTGAGCATAGATGCATAATCTGCTACGGAGTGGATAGTTCGATAATTTTGCTCTACCAATTGGCTAAATTTTCTCGCCAGCTCTTTATCGAATGATACGGGGTGATAAATATCGTAGTCCTTTTTTGCAAGAGTTCGGGTAGCAAAAATAACAACCTGCTTGATATAGGTCTTAATCATTTCTTCCGCCCAAAAATCTTTTACCGCAATTTCCTCTTTAATAGAAATAAGTATTTTTTGAAAAATGTCTCTTTGATGTGCGGTGAGCGCTATAAAAGGAAGTTCAAAAACGTTGTCGAAAAGAAGTCCGTCACAAGCAAGCTCTTTATCGTGAAAAGCGATACAATAGAAATTCGGGTTAAAATAAACAATGCTTCCTTCCGAATTTTTAGATATTTTGAATTGTTGCCCTATACTAAAGAAAAGCAATGTACTTTCTTCAAAATCATAGTCAACAAAATCAACATTAACACGTCCTTCTTTTAAGAAAACAATTTTATAATTCTCGTCAAACCAAACTGTGTTGCTTACAATCCCATCTGGCATTCCAAAAAAATCGAAATAACCTATCATTTTATCCTGATTGTTCTCGGTCGCTATATCCATTCTCCTTTTTATATAAACAACAAAGCCCTGAAATAAATCAGGACTTTGCTAAAGTTACAAAAATTATAATGTTCCTCTGCGTTCTTGCTCTCTTTCGATAGATTGGAACAATGCCTTAAAGTTTCCTGCGCCGAAACCTCTTGCACCCATTCTTTGAATAACCTCAAAGAAAAATGTAGGACGGTCTTCAACTGGTTTGGTAAAGATTTGTAACAAATAGCCCTCTTCGTCCGCATCAATCAGAATACCCAACTCCTGCAATTCCTTGATATCTTCTTTAAAGCGGTGCATATGCGCTTTTAAGCGTTCAGGAATGGCATCATAATACGCTTGTGGCGGTCTTGACAGAAATTCAACCCCTCTTGATTTCAGGTCGTTTACGGTCTTTACAATATCATCCGTAGTTACGGCAATATGCTGAACGCCCTCGCCCTCGTAAAATTCAAGGTACTCTTCAATCTGTGATTTCTTTTTGCCCTCTGCGGGTTCGTTTATCGGGAATTTAATTCTGCCGTTACCGTTTGCCATTACTTTAGACATCAGGGCAGAATATTCGGTAGAAACCTGCTTATCATCGAATGACAGGAAGTTCTCAAATCCCATTACATCCTCAAACCATTTTACCCAGGTGTCCATTTGGTTCCAGTCCACATTGCCCACCATATGGTCAATATATTTTAGTCCCGCAGGCGCAGGGTTATATTCGGTTTCCCATTGCTCATAGCCCGGCATAAATATACCGTTGTAGTTTTTGCGTTCGGTAAACATAAAAATCGTTTCGCCATACGCATAAATGCCCGATTGTACCACTTCGCCGTTTTCATCGGTAGTTACAGTTGGTTCCATATAGGCTTTAGCACCTCTTTTCGTGGTTTCTTCAAAGGCTTTGCGGGCATCTTCTACCCAAAGACCCACTACTTTGATGCCGTCGCCGTGCTTCTTTACGTGTCCGTTAATTTCGGAATTAGAGCGCATCCCGGTCGTTAATACCAGTCTCACTTTGTCCTGCTTTACCACGTAAGAAGCCCTGTCCTGTAAGCCTGTTTCCAGTCCGGCATACGCCAACGACTGAAACCCGAAAGCTGATTTGTAATAGTGAGCAGCCTGTTTCGCATTGCCTACATAAAATTCCACGTAGTCTGTTCCTAAAATCGGTAAAAAATCTTGTGCGCCCTCGAATATCTTATCCAAGCCATATTCGACGTTCTTTAAATCGTTTGTCATTATATATGATTTTTAAAAATTATGTTATGTGTGATTTTGCAATAAAGATTGTTGCACAAAGAAGATTTGTGCAATCGTGTTGGGGTTGGGAACCCGAAGCTACAACATAGCCCGATGCAAAACGGAGAGAAAGGTTTTGATAGCCATTTTATAAAACAGTTAGCGTTATACTTCGATAAAAGTATTCCGCTTATTCTGAACGAGCACTATAATCAGTAAAAGTCATAAAACAAAGCCGGAATATTACAAGCGGAACCGTTTTTGAAATGCAATCAGTAAATATCATAAATCAAACAAGGAATTTCACAAACAGCTTAGCGCATTATCTACCGATTTTTGTATCAGCAAAAACAAATAAAAGTTCAAGACAATGGAAAGCAAAAATCTTCAATTCAAGACAAACCTTAATTGCAGCAACTGTGTATCAAAAGTGCAGGCAGATTTAGATAACGCAGGCGGTATCTGCGAATGGAACGTTGATACGACCAACGCCGATAAAATCCTGACTGTAAAAGCAGAGGGCATTACCGAAGACGAGGTTGTCGCCATCATCAAGAAAAAAGGGTTTAAAGCTGAACCCATTTCAGAATAATCAGCCATTCACTCATTATTAAAAAGGATAAAAAAATGAAAAAGTTAATAGTAGCAATGACCGTAATGTTGTTTGGATTTTCTGCCTTTGCGCAAAATACAGGCAACCTGCTGAACAACTACATCAGCGTAAAAAATGCTTTGGTAAGCAGCGATAGTAAAGCGGCAAGCACCGCCATTAGCGCACTGAACGAAGCCGTTAAGAGCGAGGGCGATTTTGCACAGAAAGCAGAATTGCAGAAAGCCACCGACAAATTAAGTAAGGCAGGTAACAACCTTGAAAAGCAAAGAGCCGCTTTCAACGAAGTATCAACCGTACTGTGGAAAGTGGTAAAATCATCAGACAAAGTAAACCAACCCGTTTACTACCAATATTGCCCGATGAAAAAAGCATATTGGTTAAGCAAAGAAAAGGAGATTAAAAATCCTTACTACGGTTCTTCTATGCTTACTTGTGGTAAAGTTACCGAAACTAAATAATAACCCACAAAGGCATTGCTCAATGGGCAATGCCTTTTAATCTTTATAACCAATGCGATTTTTAAAATGGATAATCAAAAATTTCTTTACAAAAAGCTGTTGCCGCTAACCCTGTTGGCAATCTTTATATCACAAGTCAGCATTGCACAAAAGGTAGTTCATTACGACCTGTATGTAAAAGATACGCTTGTAAATTATGCGGGCAAGGAAAAGAGGGCAATTGCTGTAAACGGGCAAATCCCGATGCCCACGCTTGAATTTACAGAGGGCGACACGGCAGAAATCGTAGTGCATAACCAGTTAAAAGAAAGTACATCCCTGCACTGGCACGGCTTGTTCCTGCCGAATAAGGAAGACGGCGTACCTTTCTTAACGCAAATGCCGATTGAGCCGGGCGCAACTTATACTTACCGATTTCCGATTATTCAGAACGGAACGCATTGGTATCACTCACATTCGGGATTGCAGGAACAGATTGGAATGTACGGCAGCTTTATAATGCGCAAAAGGGCTGATGATAAAACATTTAGGAAAGGAATTGACGATTTACCGGAAATTCCCATAATGCTAAGCGAATGGACGAACCTGAAGCCCGAAAATGTACACCGTATGCTGCACGCAGCAAGCGACTGGTTTGCGATAAGGAAAGGCGCAACACAAAGCTACGCCGAAGCCATTAGAAGCGGAAAATTCAAAACCAAGCTGAACAACGAATGGAAGCGTATGTTGGCAATGGACGTGAGCGATGTGTATTACGACCGTGTAATGATGAACGGTAATCATCATACCGATTTAAAAAGCATTGACGGCAAGCCCTTAAAAGCAGGCGATAAAGTACGTTTACGCATTTCCAATGGGGGTGCATCGTCTTACTTTTGGCTGCGCTATGCAGGCGGTAAAATTACCGTAGTGGCGAGTGATGGCAACGATGTGGAGCCTGTGGAAGTGGACAGGCTGATTATTGCTGTATCGGAAACTTACGATGTGGTTGTTACCATTCCCGAGGACGGCAAAGCCTTTGAATTTATGGCAACCACCGAAGACCGTACCCAATCCACAAGCTATTTTATTGGCAACGGTACAAAACAATTGGTCGGGGAAATGCCACGCCTGAAATATTTTGAGGGTATGCAAATGATGAACGATATGATGAAGATGAACGGCGACCTGGAAGATATGGGAATGAATATGAGCCTGAACCAAATGGATATGAACGTAGTGATGTACCCGGAGATTACAGGCGAGGAAAAGAGCAAAAAAAACAAGGGTACAGCACCGTCTATGGAGCATCACGGCGACCATAAGATGAATAGCGACGAAGACCCCAACCGTTATAATGCTAATGCGTTGAGCGACATTAAAACGCTCAATTACGCAATGTTGAAATCGCCGCATAATACCACGCTTCCGGCTGATGCCCCGGTTAAGGAACTGAAATTTACCTTAACGGGAAATATGAACCGTTACGTTTGGAGTATGGATAACAAGGTTTTGGCAGAAACAGATAAGATACCTGTTAAAAAAGGCGAAGTATTGAGGATTACGATTTATAATAACTCAATGATGCGCCACCCGATACACCTGCACGGTTTTGATTTCAGGGTGCTGAATGAGCACGGCGAAAATGCACCGATGAAAAACATCATCGACATTATGCCGATGGAAACCGATACGATAGAGTTCCTTGCGAATACCGAGGGTGATTGGTTTTTCCATTGTCATATCCTGTATCATATGATGGCAGGTATGAATAGGGTTTTCGCTGTGGATGATTACAAAAATCCGTATTTACCCAATAAGGAAAAAGCATATAAAATGTTGCAGCGTGAAAGCAATATGCCACATTTGATGGCTCAAAGTGATTTTGCGACCAATGGTATTGACGGAGAAGCAATGTTGATGAACGCCCGTTACAGTTTGGGTACGGAATGGCGTTTAGGCTATAATGATATGCACGGCTATGAAGTGGAAACGCATTTGGGACGTTACATTGGTAAAATGCAATGGCTGATGCCTTTTGTCGGTTTCGATTGGCGATACCGCAGAATGGGAATGGACGAGCACGAGAAAAACCTCTTCGGACAGGTTAATAAAAAAGACAACCGAGCTGCTGTGAGCTTAGGGGTAATGTACACCTTGCCGATGTTGGTCAACGTACAGGCAGAAGTTTACCACGACGGTATTTTCAGGGTATCATTGATGCGGGAGGATATACCTATCTCCAGACGGTTAAGAGCCGGGTTTATGGTCAATACCGATTTGGAATATATGGCAGACCTGCGGTACATTTTGACGAGGCATATCGGTATCAGGGCGCACTATGATAGTGATATGGGCTTTGGTGCAGGACTTTCGCTCAATTACTAAAGGATTTCATTCATAAAATAGACAAAGGTTGTAGCGGTTATGCTATAACCTTTTTGCATTTACAATACCAGACTAAATCAGTAAACCTCACAAATCAAACAAGAAATATCACAATAGGCAGCCCGAAACAAATTGCCAATTTTGCATCATAAATTTTAAGATTATGACAGCAAAAATAAAATGGAACAACGTGTATCTACTGTTTACCTCGCAGGCGTTGTTCCAGACTGCATCCATATTGGTCATTACACTTTCGGGTGTGGTAGGCTTACAAATGGCTCCCGATAAAAATCTGGCGACCTTACCATTGGCAATGATTACCGTAGGTACGGCAGGTATGATGATACCCGCATCCCTCATTATTAGAAAATTAGGTCAGCGCAATGCCTTTATGATAGGTACACTGATAGGTGTTTTGTCGGGTTTGGTTTCGTGGTACGGTATTATCCAAAATTCCTTTTGGCTGTTTTCAGTGGGTAATATGCTCATTGGTACTTATCAAGGCTTTTCGCAATACTATCGTTTTGCGGCGGCTGATGCCATTCCCGACTATGCGAAAAGCAAGGCAATTTCTTTTGTTATTGCAGGTGGCATTGTTGCAGCATTCGCAGGACCCAACTTAGCGAGGTTTACGCAGCATTTAGGGGCGGTTCCTTACGCTTATCCCTACTTTTCTATTATCCTGTTAAGCGTGGTCGCTTTGGGTGTTGTTTCCTTTTTAAAGCTGCAAAGAACATCTGCGGTACAAACCAATGAAGCGGTAAAGAAAGGTCGCCCGTTAAAAGAAATCATTAAGAATAAAGATACCATACTTGCAATACTGGCATCATCTACCGCATTTGCCGTAATGGGAATGTCTATGACTGTTACCCCGATAGCAATGCACAGCGTAGGGCATTCGTCCGACAGCTCCGCAACGGTTATCCAGTGGCACGTATTAGGTATGTTCCTGCCGTCATTCTTTACAGGTATGCTTATTCAGAAATTCGGCGTTTACCGTATCATTATTTCCGGTTTGGCGATTTTGTTCCTGTACATCATCATTGCCCTGATGGGAACAGGCTTTGCGCATTTCGTTTCCGCATTGTTCATCGTGGGCTTAGGTTGGAACTTCCTGTTTATCGGCGGTTCGTCATTGCTTACCAAAGTGTACCGTCCCGAAGAGAAAGAAAAAACGCAGGCTTTCCACGATTTCACGGTTTTTGCAGTAATCAGTATTGCTAGCTTCTTTGCAGGCAGCCTGTTTAATTACTGGGGTTGGAATGGCGTAAACATTGTACTGATACCGATGCTTATCATCACATTGATAGCGGTTATCAGGATTGTAATGAGCCAAAAGAACAGCGTTAGCAATCAGTAAAAATCGTAAATCAAACAAAGAATATCACAATAGATACAACCCATTTAATGCGGAAATTTGTATTGTAATAAGAGAGATAAATAAATGAATAATTTAAAACCATATTACTAAGCACGGTTGTTTCACTGGCAGCGTTATCTGCCTGCAACAATTCAGAAAGTAATAATAAAAAATCAGAGGATATGAATGCACATCAGCACGCAAATCACGACAGCGCATACGCTTGTCCGATGCACCCGGAAGTAAAAGGAAACAAAGGCGATAAATGCCCTAAATGTGGTATGGCTTTGAGCCCTGTTAATAAAGAGAAAAGCCAGTATGAAGTAAAAGTGGCTGCCGACCCGCAAAATGTGGAAGCAGGTAAACCAACTAATCTATCCATCGCCATTAGTGAACACGGTAAAAATGTACCGTTGGAAGTAGTGCACGAAATGAAAATGCACCTTTTGGTAGTGAATGAAGAACTGACCTGGTTTGACCATATCCACCCCGAAGAACAGGCAGACGGTTCTTATAAGGTTTCAGAAACATTCCCTACAGCAGGTAAATACCTGTTATTTACCGACTACAAACCGAACGGAGCCGAGGGAGAGGTCAATAAGCAAACCATTGAGGTAAAAGGTACGGCAGCAACACAAACAGCCGATTTAAAGACAAAATTGGTTTCAACCGTAGATGGTTTTACGGTAACGCTGCTTAACGGCGAAGACTTTAAAACAAACAGAAATCAGGGCTTGCAATTTTCGGTAGAAAAGGACGGCAAGAAATTAGAGGAAAAGGATATGCAGAATTATCTCGGAGCGACTGCCCATATCGTAATGATAAGTAAAACTAATAAGGATTTTCTACATATACACCCGGTATCAAAAGAGAATTTCCCAATCTATGCCGAAACGCTTATCAAAAAAGCAGGGCTTTATAGATTGTGGGCACAGTTCAAAATAAACAATGTGGTACATACGGCAGATTTTACTATTACCGTATCAGAAGGCGAAAAATCGGTAGAAGACCACAGCCACCACACGCACAACCATTAATAGTCTGTAACAGGAAAACAGTAAAAGTCACAAATTAAACCCGGAATATCACAATAGCAGACTTCGGGATTATGTTGAATTTTGCGACAGTTCAAAACAATAGTAAATAAGTTTAAAAAAATATGGAAAATACAGAATTTCAGTTCAAGACCAATCTTAATTGTGGCGGTTGTGTATCAAAGGTAAAAGCGGATTTGGACAGTACCGACGGTATCTGCGAATGGAATGTAGATACAGCCAACAATGACAAAATTTTAACCGTAAAATCAGAGGGTATAACACAAGATGAAATAGTTGCCATCGTTAAGAAAAAAGGCTTTAAAGCAGAACCATTAGTGGTTTAATCTCTTAGCCCTATCCAGTTTTAATTAAGGATAGGGCTCTCTTATACTCAATCAATACATACTAAAATGAGGCAATTTATTGTGGGCTATCTGCAATTGCTGCCTCATTTTGTGCTTTTTAATTGGTTTCATACTTTAAATTTCGCTTTCGATGACAAATTATTACCAAACTATAATAAACGAATTAGACGATAGAATTAACGAATTGACCTATGAGCCAAGTAATTCATTGATATCGTATGAAAATGCAATTATATTAGTCTTGCAGAAACTTGAGGAGATAAAAAAATACATTAAGAAGAATGGATTTAAAGATGATGAAGCCGAAATACTTTTTTTCAAACAGCTAAAGCCTCAATTAGTATCGAAGCTCATCTACTTCAATGCCATTTACAAGATTGAAACAAAAAGACCACGAGGCGGCGATAAAATCATCAAGAAATATCTGAATGTTGAGCTTTCCAAAATCAAGAGGTATTTCGATGCTAATTTGGAATTTTACAAGTATTACAGAACCAACAGCACTCATCTGGACTATAAATTCTTTTTACGTGGCAAGCACGATATAAAGTTGAGTTTAGACACCTATTATTTTGAAGCAGACCATAATTTTGCAACCTCGCACGATTACAAGGTAGCTAAGATTATTGCCAACGACTTGATACAGGTTTACCTCGAAGACCAGTTGAGCAATAACAATCAGAGAAAGCTACTTGAAACGCCTCCCCTAAACTGGACAGGTAGTAAAACTTCACTCATTGAGTTGATTTATTCGCTGCATTCGCAGGGTTCAATTGACAATGGTAATGCAGATATAAAAATCATCGCCAAGACTTTTGAAAATATATTTAATATTGACTTAGGGGATTTCTACCATTCCTATTTGGAACTGAAAGGCAGGAAGATAAACCGAACAAAGTTCCTCGATAGTCTTCGGGATGCACTTATCAAAAGGATGGACGAGCAAGACGAAAAATAAAGGTAAAGTTTCACTGCTTTACCTTTATTTTTTATACATTTGCAGTAATGATTTACAAGGTAATTGAATGAAAGCAAGTGTAGTAAGCACCATTACTAAATCGTTACCGATAACTCTTTCGGTTCTTGTAAACTACTCTTTATTAGTCAGTTTTGACTAAATTAATCTTTTTCAGTAAAAATCTAATCGTAAGAGACTGATTCAATTTTGAATCAGTCTCTTTTTTACAATATTATTTGATGACTGTTGTTAATATTGAGGTATTTTGAGTTTATTTTTAAATTATTTTATATTTTATGCTTAGTTTTTAGCTTATGTAACAAATGTTACTTACTGTTTTTATCAGATTATTTAGCTTTACAAATCATCAAAAAGTCTGGCTATGGAAAATCATTTTCAAATCATCATTATCGGAGCAGGAACAGGAGGAATTATGACTGCTGCTTCTCTCATAAATACCAATGAATCCCTCAATGTTCTCATCATAGACCCTTCCGAGAAACATTATTACCAACCAGCGTGGACTCTCGTAGGAGCTGGAACTTACGATTTTAAAGACACAGCAAGACAGACAAAAGATTTAATTCCCAATGGTGTAACCTGGCTTAAAAACAAGGTTACAGAAATTCATCCCGAACAAAACAAGATTTCTGCAGATAATGGCACGAGTTATTCTTACGAATATCTCGTGGTTGCACCTGGGCTGGTGAATAATCTTTCTCTGGTAGAAGGTTTAGAAGAGGCGGTGAAAACGGGTATTGTTTGCAGTAACTATATAGATCCCGAGTTTACGTGGAAATCTCTTCAGAGCTTTAAAGGAGGAAATGCGCTGTTCACTTTGCCTACAACGCCCATCAAATGTGGAGGCGCGCCGCAAAAGATAATGTATCTTGCCGCAGATTATTTTAGGAGAAAAGGTATTTCAGATAAGGTAAAAATTACTTTTGCGCTTCCCGGTGGTGTTATTTTTGGCGTAAAAGAAGTCGCTGAAACGTTGATGAAAGTCATTTACCGTTACCATATCGATTTAAAAACACTGCACGGACTTTTTAAGATTGACCCGGTGAATAAAATTGCCTATTTCAAAAACGAAGATCGTATTGTTGAGATTCCGTTTAATTTTCTTCATCTTGCGCCGCCACAGGAAGCTCCACGTTTTATTAAAAATTCAGTTTTAGCTAATGAGGCAGGCTGGCTTGATGTTGATATTAACAGTCTTCAGCACAATAAATTTCAAAATATTTTCGGAGTAGGAGATGTAGCCGGACTTCCAACTGCAAAAACTGGTGCTGCAATTCGAAAACAAGTTCCTGTAGTGGTTTCTAATCTCATCAATATGATTTTAGGTGCAAAACCAGATAACAAATCTTATAATGGATATTCTTCGTGCCCGCTTGTAACAGGTTACGGAAAAATGGTTTTGGCAGAATTTAACTATAAAAATGAGTTCACACCAGACCCGAATCTCAAAAAGATGCTCATTTCAGACAGTTCAAAAGAGCATTGGAGACTTTGGATTCTCAAGAAATATATTCTCCCGTATCTCTATTGGAACAAAATGCTGAAAGGAAAAGAAGTTTGAAATGTATACCAAAAAAGTTACGTCAATAATTTTGGTGTTTGCTTTTTCAATGGTTAAAACGCAATCTGTTAATTTAGATAATCGTGATAAAGTCATCATCTCAGGAAATCTACGAAACTTTTTGATGTCAACAGACAATCTTACAGGTACCGATTATTGGGCAGATGCTTTAGCAGGAAATTTAAAGGTTGAATACAAACCCGTAAAACGTATTTCCATTGGAGTTTCTGCTTCGTATCTTTCTAAAGTTGCATCATCAGATTTGGAAGAAAAGGATTTGAAATCCGGAAAATCTTCCAAGTGGGAACGGGAACTTTTTGACTTATCTTCTCCTCAGAATCTTTATGCCGTTTCAAGGCTTAATCAGTTGTATTTACAATACGAGAAAGGGAAATCAAAATTTACGATAGGAAAAATTCCGATTAAATATTCTCCGCTTATCAATCCAAGTGACGGCAGAATGTTACCTATAGAATATGGCGGATTGAGCTGGAATTTTACTTCCGGTAAATCACAGGTTGATGTAGCATTGCTGAATTCTGTTTCAATGCGTTCAAATTCAGAATGGTCAAAAATGAAAGACGCAATCGGAGTATTGGATAACGGATTTCAACCAGACAGCTCAAAAGCAGATTATCTCAGTGAAAATAACAGCACAGGTGTTGCCATCTTTCACTACGGAAGAAAATTTCGAATTGCAGATATTAATTTTTACAACATACATTTAGATAAAACACTCAATACATCTTGGTTTCAGCTGGGTTTAAATTTTCCTAAATGGGATTTTGGGTTGATTTACAGTTATCAGATTCCGGATTCTTACCAAAGTCGATTAAAATATTACGAAAGATATGTCCAGCCAGATGAAAACGGTCAGGTTGCAAGTTTTTTGTTTCGATATAAGATCAAAAATTTCGCTTTGGAGTTTGCTTATTCTAAAGCATTTGATACCGGCAGATTTTTATTTCCGAAAGAATTGGGAAGAGATCAGTTTTTCACATCGCTTCCGAGAAGCAGATTGGAAGGTTTTGGAAATGTTGATATTATAAAAGTTTCGGTCTTATTTCATCATGGAAAATGGTCGGCTCACTCAGATTTTAGCATCAGCAACGGAGTTTCCGAAAATGATTTTAAAAATAATAAGTACAATACAGATGATTTTTTGCAATGGAATAGCTTTGTCGCTTACAAAGTCAGTCATAAACTGGAAGTTGATTTGCTTTACATTTTTAAAAGAAATCTGCAAAGCTCAAACCCAATTGCAGTCTATCAAAAGACCAATTATAATCAGTTAAATTTAATTACGAATTATTGGTTTTGAAAAATTTAACTTATGTAACAAAAGTAGCGGTATAACACTTTGTAAACCCCGAAATTTGTACTATAATATTAAAAAAGTATAACCCTAAAAAATTACATTATGTTTTTTCAGCATATTTATGATAAGAGCCTTGCGCAGGCTAGCTATTTAATAGGATGTCAGGCAAAAGGTGAAGCCATTGTTATCGATGCCAAAAGAGATATCGATACCTATCTTCAGATTGCCAAAGAAAATAATCTCACGATTACACATATTACAGAAACTCATATTCACGCCGATTTTTTGTCGGGTTCTAGAGAACTTGCGGAAGTGACGGGTGCAAAAATGTATCTTTCGGATGAAGGTGGTGAAGATTGGCAATATCAGTTTCCACATACCGGATTAACGAATGGAGATATCATTAAAGTTGGAAATTTAACTTTAAAAGTCATTCACACGCCGGGACATACGCCGGAAAGCATCAGCTTTTTATTGACCGATCATCCTGCAACGGACGAACCGGTGATGATTTTTACAGGAGATTTTGTTTTTGTGGGAGATATAGGAAGACCAGATTTATTGGAGAAGGCGGCCGGAATTACAGGAACTCAGGAAAAAGGAGCGAAAGAAATGTTTCATTCTGTTCAGGATTTTAGCAGATTGCGGGAGTTTATCCAAGTTTGGCCGGGACACGGTGCAGGTTCGGCTTGCGGAAAAGCTTTGGGTGCAGTTCCGAGTTCAACGGTAGGTTATGAAAAAATCAGAAACTGGGCTTTTCAATATGAAGAAGATGAGGAAGGTTTTGTAGAATATCTGCTGGAAGGACAGCCGGAACCTCCAAAATATTTTGCAATGATGAAAAAACTCAACAAAGTGGAAAGACCTTTATTAAAAGAAGTTCCAAAACATCCGAAACTTTCCAAAGAAGAATTTTTGAAAGCTTATCAAAATGGAGTTAAAATTATAGACACGAGAAATAAAGTAGATTTTGCCCAAGGTTTTATACCAAACAGCATCAATATTCAGGGTAATAATTCATTTTCCACGTGGATGGGATGGATTGTCAATTATTCCGAGCCGTTTATTTTGGTTGCTCAGGAAGAACAAATGGAAGATCTTACCAGAAAACTGATGAGAATCGGGATGGATCAAATGATGGGCTATATTGATGACGTGAAAAATTTAGACTTAGAATTACAGACTGCCGATATTATTGATATTGAGGAATTCAAATCTTATCTGAACAGAGATAATATTCAGGTGGTTGATGTAAGAAATAAAACCGAATATGACGCAGGACGTATTGAGAATGCTGAGAATGTCTTTGTGGGAACTTTGGAGGATAATCTGGATAAAATTTCCCATGAAAAACCAATTGTAATTCATTGTCAAAGTGGCGACAGAGCAGCAATTGCCTATTCTCTACTGAAGAAAAACGGTTTTGAGAACGTCAAAAATTTCTCTGGCGGAATGAAAGAATGGACAGAAAAAGCAAACCCTGTAAAAAATTAAGATGGATTTATTATCAATGTTATTCGGAAAAAAAGACAATGCTGCGCTGGAAACTGCGTTGGGAGAAGGTGCTTTTTTGGTAGATGTAAGAACGCCCGTAGAATTTGCTTCGGGAAGTGCTGAAGGGGCTGTTAATATACCTTTGGATGTCGTCAAAGACCAGATTTCCAAGTTCAGGAATAAGAAAAACATCATTGTTTTCTGTAGAAGTGGAAACCGTAGCGCAATGGCAAAAGGAACATTGGAACGAAACGGAATCACGAATGTTCTCAACGGTGGCAGTGTACAGAATATGATAAAACTAACGGAACAATAATGAAAGATTTTTGGGACGAAAGATACCGCCAGTCAGATTTTGTGTACGGAGATCAACCAAATATCTATTTTGCCGAAAAATTGGCTGAACTCACTCCCGGAAAAGCTCTTTTTCCTGCTGAAGGAGAGGGTAGGAATGCTGTTTATGCGGCAATTCAGGGTTTTGAAGTTGAGGCTTTTGACCAAAGTGAAGAAGGCAAAAAGAAAGCGATGCAGCTTGCTGAAATAAACTCGGTGAAAATAAATTACACAACGGTTTCGGCAGATACAATAGGTTATAAAAAAGAAAGTTTTGACCTTTTAGTAATGGTTTTTGCCCATTTTCCTGAAATATTGAGGCGGGATTTGCACAGATGGTTTTCATCGCTTGTGAAGAAAGGTGGGGGAATTATTCTGGAAGGTTTCAGTAAAGAGCATTCTAAATTTCAAGACGAAAATCCAAATGCAGGCGGACCAAAACATTGGGAAATGCTTTATGATTTAGAAGAACTGAAAACTGATTTTTCCGATTTCGATTTTCAGGAAGCATATATTTCCGAAACCATACTGAGTGAAGGCGCTTATCACAAAGGAAAAGCTTCGGTTGTACGCTTTTTTGGTACAAAAAGATAAAGAAAAGTATGGATAATTTATTTAAAAACTGGAACTTTGTAAGGTTGCTTCGTCTGGCAATGGGAATTTTCCTTGTTGTAGAAGCCACACAATCTGGAATGTGGATTTTGGTGGCTGTCGGAATGGTTTTTGTTGTAATGCCACTATTCAATATCGGCTGTTGTGCTGCGGGAAACTGTTCTGTCCCAACAAGAAATTCAAAAAAAAATGGGGATAAGGTTGAATATGAAGAAATCAAATAAAATCTGAAAAATGAATAAATTTCAGGAACTAATCAGTCAGGAGAAACCCGTATTGGTAGATTTCTTTGCAGAATGGTGCGGTCCATGCAAAATGCAGGCGCCTATTCTTCAGGATCTCAAAAAGAATATTGGTGATGTAGCAAGCATTGTTAAAATTGACATCGACAAAAACCAGGCGGTTGCCTCGCAATTCGGAATCCGAAGTGTTCCTACTTTGATGATCTTGAAAAATGGAGAAGTAAAATGGAAACAATCCGGTGTTTTTCAGGCGGATGAACTGGAAAGATTAATCAAGCAAAACCTTTAAAATGTATAAAAACCTAATCGTTGTATTTTTTCTCATCGCAATTACAGGATGCGGAAAAGCTCAGAGTAACAAAAGCGAGAGCAGTCTTCCTGCCAAAGAATTTTCTAAAAAATTGGACCAGACCAAAGATGCACAATTGGTTGATGTAAGAACACCTGGAGAATTTCGTAACGGTCATCTTAAAAGTGCAATGAACATCGACTGGAATGCAGATGACTTCACAGAGAAAGCAAAAGCGCTCGATAAGGATAAACCTGTATTTGTGTATTGTATGAGCGGACCCAGAAGTACGGCCGCCGCTGCAAAACTTCAGGAAATCGGTTTTAAAAATGTATATGAAATGCAGGGAGGAATGATGAAGTGGAGGAACGCTGAGCTTCCGGAGATCAAAGCATCAACTGCTACAGGAATTAGTCTTGCCCAGTATAAGGAAATGTTGAAAAGCAATACTCCCGTTCTGGTGGATTTTTATGCAGAATGGTGCGCTCCCTGCAAAAAGATGGAGCCTTACCTTAAAAAGATGGCTGCTGAAATGCCGGATAAGGTGAAAATTTTAAGAATAGATGCAGATGCAAATACAGAACTCTGCAAAGAACTGAATGTTTCTGCACTACCGGTCCTGAAGCTGTATAAAAACGATAAATTAGTCTGGGATAATTTAGGTTTTGCAACAGAGCAGGAAGTGAAAAACAAGATTGCACAATAATGTATTTCATATAAATTCTGTTAATGTTTTTGACCTTAGTAATTAAAAATTTATATTTGCAGGAATGACTTATCAGAAATTAAATACCAATCATATAATGAAAAGCGTTATTGCAATGTTTTTCATTATATGTATTTTAATTTCTTCCTGCGCTGTAAAATACGGTATCAAAAACCTACTCAGTCTGCAGCCTTCCGCTAAAAGTCATACCTCCGCACCAAAGGAGAAATTTACCACCAACACAACCACGGCCTCTGTCTGCAACTTTTGCAAGGAAAGAGAAATTACCGCTAAAAATGATACCCATTTTTCAGTGGCGGAATTTCAGGAGCTTGCTGCATTTACATTCATTCTATTTGCAGGGGCATTTCTGTTTATAAATCTTAGAGAACATCCATTTTACAGTACTTCCAAAATTGGAATTACGGTTCCCATCTTCATACAATACCGCAAACTTATCATTTGATTTAAAATTTAATTGGTCTCTTCTTGTAGAGACTCAAACGATTGATTTTAAATTTTTATTAATCCTTATCGGAATCATTTCGGTAACTGTTAATCTTTCATACAATGATAAGAAAAAGTCTTTCAGTCCTTATTTTTGGGCTGATTACTCAGCAGTCTGTCCTTTATGCCCAGCAAGAATCACTTTTGGGTAAAATATGGACAGAAACACAAAAAAACTATTCAGGGATCCGTGCAGCCGAGTCTGCAATAGAATCTTCAGAATATAACGAAGAGACAGTAAAATCCAAGGCATTACCACAGGTAAAGCTTCAATATCAAAATACCTACGGAACATTAGAGGGAAGCAGTGGTGGTTTTTTCCCACAGTCCGGTTTTTTTAATGTTTCCGGAAACAGGAATTCGGGCTCCTCTTTATCCTCAAACAATTTCGGCTCAGCCATTGCGGAGTACGAGATCTACAACTTCGGGCGTCAGAGATCCGAGGAAAGATCAGCAAATGAGTTCACACAAAAGCTCAGGACAGATAAAGAATCCTATTTGCTGAGGCTCAAAAAATTGCTATCACAACGTTATCTTGACTATGTCTTTAATGGCGCCAAGCTCAGATGGGCAGAGAGAAACTCGACGAGGCTCGAAGAAATCCACAGTTCAAGCAAAGCCCTTTCGCGTGCCGGTCTCAAACCGGAAGCAGATTCTGTACTTACCTATTCATCGTACGTTCAGGCATTGGCAATGCAAGATAATTGGTTTGGAAAGCAGCAGGCAGCCACAGAAAAACTTAAGGAATTTTACATTGATAATTTTAAAGTAGAGGATTACCAGGTCAGTCATTTTCTTGACCCTGAAATAAATTCTTTTAACAGTGAGAAGGTTAATCCATCACATCCTTTTTTAAAGTCCATCCATCAGGAGTCCGAATACTATCAGACCAAAGCGGAAACAGAGAGAAGATCATCACTTCCGTCGCTTAAGATCTTGGGAGGTTATGCTTACAGAGGTTCAGGATCCGATCCATATGGCAATGTCTCAGGGAAATTTACCGATGGTTTCTCCAATTCTGCCAACAATGCTCTTGTTGGACTTGGATTGACGTGGAATATCAGCAGTCTTCATACGAACAGGCAAAAAGCCAATATGCTGTCAAAAGAAGCGGAACGTCTGGGTTATCTCGAAAACCAGTATCAGCTATCAATGCAGACTGAGATTAAAGCCCTTGAAAGCAGGATTGTAGAACAGCAAAAACAACTTAAGAAAGAAAGTGCTTCTGTGAAAGGCGCATCAGATGCCTACGAAATGTATGTAGCAAGATACAAGAGTGGTCTTATTACCCTCACTGAACTGTTACAGATCCGTCAGATTCTTGAAAATGCAGAAAAAAGTCAGATCGATGCCGCAAAAGAATTCTGGGAGCAGGTCATAGCAAAGGCTGAACTCACCGGCGATTTTGATTATTTATTTACCCAACTTTAAAATTTTAGAATGAATTTAATACGTTTTGCGCTCAGAAAGCCCATTGCCGTCATGGTCGTTTTCCTGTCGGTCATTGTGCTTTCGCTTACAGCTATAAAAAAAATAAAAGTAGATATTTTCCCGGAGGTAGAGTTGCCGTCAATGTATATTGCGATGCCTTACGGAGGGCTTTCACCTCAATATATGGATGGTTTTATGTCCAATGAATTTCAAAAAGTTTTACTCTTTGTGAATGGTGTCAAGAATATTGATTTCAAAAGTGTTCAGGGACTGACCTTAATGAAACTGACCTTTTATCCAGGCACCGATATGGCGCAGGCTGCAGGTGAGGTTTCCACGCAGGTTTCACGGGCAATGGGATTTTTACCACCCGGTGCAGTACCGCCTATGGTTGTGCGGTTTGACGGTAATTCACTCCCGGTCGGTCAACTTGTCTTTGAAAGTGACAATCACTCTGTAACAGAGCTTCAGACAATGGTCCTAACCAAAATCCGGCCGATGTTTGTTGAGATTCCCGGTATTACGGCTCCGGCACCTTTTGGGGGTAACATCCGTTCGATCGTTGTAAATATTGACCCGGCTGCAATGCAGAGTAACGGACTAAGTCCGGAAGAAATTACTTTGGCGATCACAAAAAGCAGCCATCCTTCGCCAGCAGGAAATATCAGAATGGGCGAAACGAATTATATGGCACCGATCAATTCCATAGCCAAAGATCCTGCGGAGTTTCTTAAAATCCCGATAAAGACCCAAGACGGTAGAACTCTTTACGTGGGTGATGTAGCCAATGTTCAGGATGGAGCTGACCAGACATCTGGATATGCATTGGTCAATGGGAAACGCTCTGTGTATCTCCCGGTGATCAAAAAATCAGATGCTTCAACACTGACAGCAGTTGAAAATCTAAAAAAAGCAATGCCAAAACTGAGAGATCAGCTTCCGGATGATGTGAAGGTGAGTTATGAATTTGACCAGTCAAAATATATTGAACGTTCCCTTTCAAATCTAATTCATGAAGGACTTTTGGGTGCACTTTTTACAGGACTGGTCATTATTCTTTTCCTTGGTGACCTTCGAGGTGCACTGATCGTGGTCTTTACAATTCCCATAGCAATATTAACAGCCGTCTGTGTGCTCTATTTTGCAGGATATACTATTAATATAATGACCTTGAGTGGGTTAGCCCTATCCATCGGAATTTTGGTAGATGAAGCTACGGTCACGATCGAGAATATCCACCAGCATATGGAAATGAGGAAAACCAAACCCAAAGCCATTCTTGATGCAGTACTTGAAATTTCCATTCCGAAGGTGCTGATATTATTATGTATTCTGGCCGTTCTTACGCCTGCCTTCATTATGACGGGCATTCCAAAAGATATGTTTCTTCCGCTTTCTTTTGCAGTTGCATTCGCAATGATAGCTTCCTTTCTGGCATCCCAGACCTTCGTTCCGATCCTGGCTAACTGGATGATGAAGAATAAGCATATTGAGAAGCATTATGTTAAAAACAGGAGTTTTTTCTATCGATTCAGAACGGGCTACAGTCACAAAATGAGAAAATGGTCGGGAAGGACTTTGGTATTGTTTTCGGCCTATATCATTTTCTCGGGCCTTTTAATATTTTTAATGATGCGCTCATTGGGAACCGATATTATGCCTCTTTCCAACAGCGGTGATTTTCAGATGAGAATTGATGCGCCACAGGGAAGCCGTCTGGAGAAAACTGAAAAGCTGGTGAAGGATATTCTCAAAGATATTGAAGGTATTTTGCCGGAAAATGCGGTCAGCATCAGTTCGGCCTATGTCGGTTTACATCCGGCAGCAACGCCGATCAATCCCATATTTCTTTTCACCAACGGAACACACCAGTCTGTTTTGCAGGTTTCTGTAAATAAGGAGATCTTTTCAGGGTCTATGGAAGATCTGAAAGAAAAGATCCGCAAGAAGATTGCTGAAAAGCATCCTGAAGCACAAATCAATTTTGAACCGATGGAACTTACCGAAAAAATTATTGGACAGGGATCGATGACCCCGATAGAAATCAAGGTAGGATCTCCGAATCTGAAACTGGCGGCATCTCACGCAAAAAAAATAGAGGAAAAGCTGAAAAGCAACGATTTCCTGCGAGACGTCCGCATTGCAGAGCCACTTCAATATCCGACGTTACAGATCAACGTAGACCGAAATCTCGCTGCGCAGTTCGGACTGACGATGCAGGATGTGACACGCAGTCTTGTGACCGCTACCTCTTCAACCCGCTACACCGACAAGAACCTCTGGGTCGACCCAAAATCAGGACTTGTCTTTCAGACACAGGTCCAGATTCCAGAAAGTATAATGAACTCTGAAGAGATCCTGAAATCACTTCCACTGAAAAAAGACAGCCCGAGACCCGTTCTTGAAGATATCGCTACAGTTAAAAAAACGACCGCACCTGCACAGGTCAACCGAAAGGGACCTATGAGATATGTAACAATTATCGGAAATGTGTACGGAAAAGACCTGGGCTCTGCTTCCAAAGCGGTAAAAAATGCCATCAGTGAGACCGGAAAACCTCCAAAAAGTGTTTCTGTCTGGACAGAAGGCACACTGCAGCTACTGGATGATACACTCGACAGTCTTGCAATGGGACTTTTGGCGGCAGTACTAGCGATATTCCTAATGCTTTCTGCTTATTATCAGTCATTTAAAGTACCTTTTGTTGTTCTTTCCGTGATTCCTTCCGTGATCGTGGGAAGTCTTGTTTTGATTTTCATTACCGGCAGTACGCTCAACCTCCAGTCATATATGGGGATGATTATGTCCATCGGTGTTTCGGTTTCAAATGCCGTATTACTTATCAATCAGGCAGAGTACTACCGTAAACATTACCATATCAGTGCGCTTCATTCTGCGAGAATGGCAGCGGCGTCCAGACTCCGCCCTGTACTGATGACCGCTTTGGCGATGCTTGCCGGGATGATTCCTATGGCAATCGGTATCGGGGAAGGTTCTGAGCAGGTTGCTCCACTTGGTAGAGCTGTTATCGGTGGTATCATCGCATCCACTCTTACCATTCTGCTTTTGGTTCCGCATTTTTTTGCAGCAGTAATGTCCAATGCAGGACATTCAAATCCTTCCTTGGATCCGGAAGATGAGGAAAGTAAATTTTTCGTACAATCTTAAATAATTAAAAAATAATGAAAATCATCAATAAAATAAAATACATCTTCATTCCGGTCGTTCTTTTGGGAATGGCTTCCTGCTCGGGCGAAAAGGAAAGTAAAAATGAAACAAAAAAAACAGTTCAGCCTGCTCGGTCTTTCGTGACCACAGAAATCAAGCTGATAAATCCCACTTATCAGATTTCCGTTCCAGGCGAACTGAAACCTTATGAATCGGTGCAGATCTTTGCGAAGGTTGCCGGATTTATCAAGAAAATTTATGTTGACAGAGGTTCAGTTGTGACCAAAGGTCAGCTTCTTGCAGTTCTGGAAGCACCAGAAATGAATCAGGATTACCTATCCGATAAATCTTCACAGCAGAAAACATACACCGACTATCTTTATGCTAAACAGGCTTTTGAGCGATTGCAGGACGCGGCCAGTACAAAAGGAGCTGTTGCCGACATAGAACTGGATAGGGCTAAAAGCATTATGCAGAGTTCCAAAGCAACATACGAGGCATCAAAAGCGGGCACCGGTAGGTCTTCACAGATGAATCAGTACCTTAGGATCACGGCACCTTTCAGTGGTGTGATAATGGATAGGAATCTGTCGGTAGGAGCCTTGGTTGGTCCCAATTCAGGAATGGCTCTTTTCAGTATTGCTCAGAAAAATAAGCTGAGACTGACGGTATCTCTTCCTGAAAAACATGCATCAAGTGTCAATGAGGGGATAGTGGCGCAATTTACGGTCAACTCTATCCCGGGAAAAAATTTTGAAGCGCATCTTTCAAGGAATTCCGGTGTTATCAGTCAGGAAAACCGTTCGATGACCCTTGAGTTTGACGTTCCAAATCCGGGCACTGTCTTAAAAGGGGGGGAATATGCACAGGTCCAGCTCAATCTGAAAAGAAGTGCACCTACATTTTTTGTACCCACGAAAAGTATTCTGCAGACTCAATCCGGAACCTTTGTGATGACCTTCAATGATAATACGGTAAGCAGAGTTGCTGTGAAAGAAGGAATCACCTACGAAAAAATGACCGAGGTCTTTGGTGCACTATTCGGCCATGACAAAGTTCTAGTAAAACCTTCCGAAGAAATTGAGGAAGGAAAGATATCAACCCCAAAAAAAAATAAATAATGATAACGACCTTAAAATTTAAAACACCTATTTTCATTCTTATGATGACCCTGTTTTCTTTTTCTTTGAGTGCGATGCAATCAAGAGTTGAGAATCAGGATGGGCCCATCCCACAAAATAATGTAAATGATAATGAGGATATCATCTTAATCGATGAGAACGGAAAGAAAATTGCTTTGAGTGAACTGAAAGGGAAGGTGGTCTTTGTAAATTTCTGGGCCACATGGTGCAGGCCTTGTGTCGAAGAAATGCCGAGCATCAGAGACCTGAAAGACAAATTCAAGGGAAATGACAATATCGTTTTTGTCCTTCTCAATGTGGAAGCCAACCTGACAAAGTCTAAGAAATTTATGAAGGATAAAAACTACGATCTTCCGGTGTATGTAGCAGCAGACACTATTCCTTCGCAGTACTTTCAGGGAGCAATTCCGACGACTTTGATCTTTAATAAAAAAGGAGAACTCGAAGCACAGATGCAGGGAGGGCAAGATTTTGACCGACCTGAGATTTATGAAGCGCTGAAAAAGTTAACCGGACAATAATTTATTAAAATAAGAACAATGGAAAAATTTAAAATATGGCTTCGGAAGAACTGGAGTACGGCACTTTTGGTGTCAATATTCATCGTGTTGCTTGTGAGTCCCGATGCAAAAGCCTGGCTGATGCGCCAGATCATCTCTACCGGTCTTATGAACTCAAAGATTGAAGAAAAGGAAACAGAGCCGGCCGTTGAGTCGACTCCTTTGTCCAGTACTGAAAACTTCAGTGTCAGAAATGATAAAGGTGAGATCATCAATACTTCTGACCTCAAGGGAAAAGTGGTATTTATTAACTTCTGGGCGTCCTGGTGCCCGCCTTGCCGTGCGGAATTCCCTTCGATTCAGACATTCTACGACCGATTTAAATCCAATAAAGATCTTGTTTTTCTTACAGTCAATCTGGATGAGCAGACCGCCTTGGGTAAGATGTATCTTGAAAAAGAACAATTCACTGTTCCGTTTTTAGTTGCAGAAGGTTCGATTCCAACTGCTTTTTTTAATGGTTCACTTCCTACGACCGTCGTTTTGGACAGATCAGGAAAAATTAGGATGCATCATGCGGGAATGGCAGACTACAGCAAAGAATCATTCTATCAAGAAATCAATCAACTTTTAAATGAAAAATAATGAAAAACTTAATTAAGATATTGACCTTCTCAGTTTTCCTGACAGGGTTTATGGGTTTTGCGCAAAAGGCAACAGTTTACGAACCTGCAAAATCTATTAATAAGGAGTACAAGGCTTTGTATGTGATCAATGAAGGTGATGACCAGAAAATCAGAGTCATTATCAGAAATATCAATAACGCGATGGAAGATCCCAGGCTGAAAGGCAAACTGAAGGTCGAACTGCTGGCCTTTGGGGGCGGAGTGGAAATGTTCAGAAAGAAAAACCCCTACGGGGAACTTCTTACAGGTCTGCAAGATAAGGGGGTAGTGATGGTACAGTGCGAAAATACCCTTCGTGAAAAAAAGATCGAAAAGTCCGAATTATTTGAGTTTGTAAATTACACCCCCAGCGGAAACGGGGAAATGATTTTGAGACAGGATGAAGGATGGGCAATAGTTAAACCCTAAAATTGGAAATTATGAAATTATCAATAGGATTCATCAACGATGTGCACGGCTATATGGAACCCCATCCAGAGCTGTTTTATGACTATCAGAAAGAATATGTTAAAAGTGCAGGAGGTTATGCCAGAATTCAGACCATCTTCAAAAAGATCAGGGCAGAAAATCCGAACGCATTGCTCTTTGACGGAGGGGATACGTTTCACGGAACAGTTCCGGTGGTACAGTCGAAAGGAGAGGTCTTGATTCCCATACTTAACCAACTTGGATTTGATGCAATGGTAGGACACTGGGACTTTGCCTATACACCAAGACATCTGTTAAAACTGGAAAGCCAGCTCAATTATCCCGTCTTGGGCTGCAATGTTTTTGATGAGCAGGGAAAACGATTTCTACTACCTTACAAAATATCTGAAATTGGAGGACTCAAAATTGGTATAATCGGGATCTGTTCCAATATTATCGATAAGACAATGCCGGAGAAGTTCAGTGAAGGCATAACGGTGACCGATGGAATTGAAGAGACGAATCAATGCGTCAGAGAATTAAGAGAGGATGCTGTGGACATTATTATTCTTTTGTCGCACAATGGTTATCCGCAAGATATCGAACTGCTCAAAAAAGTGGAAGGAATCGATATTTGTCTCAGTGCACACACCCATAACAGGATGTACGAAGCAGAAAAAGCAGGAAACTGCATTATCATCCAATGTGGCTGCCACGGATCATTTGTAGGAAATCTAAAGCTTGATGTCGAAAATGGAATGATTACACATTTTGATTACAAGATCATTGAAACTGACGACAGTATTGATGAAGATGTAGAAGTTAAAGATCTGGTGGAAAAAAGTCTACAGTCTTTTGCTGAAATGAAAAGTACAGTATTGGGGACGACAGAACATATTTTGCACCGCTATTCCACGCTGTCTTCTACTATGGATGACTTTCTTCTGTCTGCCGTCAATTTTGCGACGGACGTTGAGATCTCCTTTTCCAACGGATGGCGCTATGGTGCACCTATAAATGTCGGAAATATTACCCTCTGGGACTTATACAAAATCGTGCCGATGAATCCGCCTATTTCCACCACAGAGCTTACTGGAAAAGAGATCTTTGAAATGTTAGAAGAAAATCTGGAGCGGACCTTTTCCGCAGAGCCGATGAAACAAATGGGAGGTTATGTTAAGCGTTGCAACGGATTGAGAATTTTGATGCGCATTGAAAATCCGCCGGGTTACAGAATTCAGGAAATCTATTTTCAGGGAAGACATTTACAAAAAGACAAGGTTTACAAAGTTGCTTTCCTCACCGAGCAGGATGTTCCAAAGAAATATGGGAAAAACCGCACAGAGACAGGATCTAATGCCATAACAGCAATGACATATTATCTTGAGAATAATTTTCACATTGAAAGATCTGAAGATTCTTTTCTTTTGGTCTGAAATAAAGGCAGAAGATCCGAAGATCCTCTGCCTTTTATTTTATGTGCTGGGCAATTACGATGATTGAATGTTGCTATAAGATCAGGCTGTTGATAAAGTTTTCCAGATTAGTAAATCCTGTTAGAGTGATGACTGATCCGTCTGCGGCATCATTCAAGTTCAGTCTGTTTTATTATTAATATAATCTAAAAATATTTGTAAAAATAAAGTAGGTTTTATATCGTAGGAAATCTGTGAGATATTAATCGTTCAAATTGAAATTTTCCACAATATTTTTTTAAGAGATAAACTACAACGAGTCTCTAGTAATAAACTTCCTATAAAAATCATTGAACTCAAAAATATTATATGTAAAAAATTCGTGTAAGTATTGCTCTACCCTTTCAATTTTTGTCATTGGCTTGTAAGTTTATTTATAGATTTAGATTACCAATCCATATTTGCTGAGTTATCAAATATTCCCTGCAAATGATCACAAAATTTTTCCATAATATCATTATCGTGCATTGCAGATTCATACATCCCATTGCTTGCATAAGGTAATATTGTGATCAAACCTTGCCCTTGGGTATATGTGAGTGCAGGTTTTAAATTGCTGCTATTCATATCAGAGATAAAAGATTCTATCAAACATATAACTTCATTATCTTTAAATTCCAGTGTGCCTTGAAAAGAAAACCTATTTTTAGTCTTATTAAAGTTCATCATTACTGGTACAGCACCGGCTCCGGAATGAAAGTGGAATGCATTGCCGTCTTTTCCAAATGCACCGTGAGCAACAAAGTTCCTTACCTGATTCCTTATCATCAGTAATTCAATATAATATTCCTTTAACATATCGTCAGATATGACAGTATTGAATTTAGTTTTCCATTCGGCATCGATTAATTTTGTGACTTCTTCCCCTGTTTTTATTTTTTGTGTAAGGATAGCAAGATGAATAAATAGATGTTCTGTCCAGCTAAAAAATGATTCAATAGTTGAAATTGCTAACCATTTTGTGCTTTGCCGTATCTTGTAGTAATTTTTGGAACCTAGAACAAAAGTGCCATCAATAGAAATCCTTTCTTTAGATAATTTTTCTAGTTTCTTATTTTCTGATTTATATAGATTTAGAAAATAGTTAAATCGTTCAAATAAATATCCATTATTATTTACAATATTTATTTCGGAACTCTTGATAGCCTCTGCTGCCAAGTGGTTAAAATATGGTCTTGAAGATTTTATCGCACCGTTAATTTTCTTAGTAATTATTTTCGCATCTTCTTCATCTTCCTTATTTTGAATAAAAACCCCAACTCCCATTTTCCTGTGTTCAATCAGAAATGCTTTACCATTAAAATCAATTGGAATAGACCAAGCCAGCTTTTCAGATCTTCCTGTGTCTTTGAAACCTAATAAATTTACAAATAGAAAATAAACTAAGTAGTAATCCTGTATCTCCCTTCCTGCATCACTTCTTTCAGCAAAAAATAATAGTTTTTCGTTTGCTTTTGTATTATCATCGACTTGCTTTATTGGAAATAATATTTTCAGGGCATTTTCTTTGTATTTTTCAATATTCATATTCTATTTTTATGCAGGTAGTTGGGTTTTCATTTTCCGGCTTTAAGCATCTTCAATGATTTAGATAAAATAATTTTAAACTATTTTAATGTGTTTTTTATATAATAAATCTAATGTATCTAAGTTCAAAATTCGAATTAATTCTTATCGATTCAACTGGCGCATTAAGATATTTGGCTAGGACTGTCTTTAATCCATTTTCATTATACCCATCAATATAATACTTCGATATTTCTTTTTTAATATCATTTCCGTTAAAGATTATTGATTCGATCACCTGGACTATTCTATCTCCAAAACCATCGTTTGTTGTTTTTTGGCTGCATTTAATTTCAATATTTATTGTCTGCGAATTTGGTAAAAATAATACAGAGTAATCCTGTTGAATTAAAATACCATTTATGAAATCGAATGATTGATTGAATGCTGGATTATCTCTTAATTTAAAAATTTCTTCTCTATAATTTCCTTTAAAATTATTAAATCTGAATTCACCTTTGCTGTCGTAATACATTTCAAATAGAATTCCATTTAGAATATGATTCTCGGAGTTTATTTGAAAATCTAGTAGTGACCTATTAAGATTTTCAAAAAATGTCATAGCGGAATTTGCCCCACCAATAGCGCATTGTAATAAATTTCTTCCTAAAATGAACATTTGGTCCTTATCTAATTGACTTACTGGTATTGTTATTAAATAATCAATTGCAGGATTTTGTTTGTACCAATTGTAGGTCTTTAGTTCTTTAATTTTTTTGTAAAATTCTGAATCTTCATAATAATTTTCATCTTTCAAAACATTCGGATTATAAGGTAGGCTTAAAATATTTAGCTTTTGATGTTTGTAAAAGTAAAAATCACCAATTAATGAGGTGTGTTCCCAAGTTGTTTGTCTTCCTCCTGACAATGCAAAAACTGTCTTTCTTACAGATTTAAATAGATCTTCGACAGCTATCCTTTCGGACGAGAGGTGCTTTATTAGTGAGCCCGTATAAATACTATTATTCTCATATCCGACATCTAAAGCACCTTCATTTGGAGATGTTGAAAATGCTATTAGTGATCCTTTAGGAGCTATAATTGGACTAAATCCAAGTGCAGTCCCGCGACCAAATGATCTTCTGCAAGCATCTAATATCACTATGTTTAATTTAGTAGGATTTTGCCTGTATATGTCAAATAAATCATTTAAAGTAATACAATTTTGTTTTGCCACATATTTATTTTCAGGAGGAATTTGCGAATCGATACTCGCCAAAAAATTCTCTCCATCTACTTCGAATCCGTGACCTGCAAAATAAAAAATAGATGCATCAAAATCTTTTAGTAAGTCGCTATATTCTTGTAAAATTTCAACTATGTTTTTTTGATCGATATTTAGATATAATTTTACCTCATAATTGTAATCTTTAAAGATTCCAGCAATTTGATTTGCATCATTTTCTCCGTTAGTTAATTCATTTCCTTTAAAGTAGTTGTTATTGCCAATTATAATTGCTAATGTTTTCATATATCTAAGTCGATTTTGGATGTTTTTAAAATATTCGTTGATAAAATGTAGAAAATTAGAATTTTGCAAGCTATTCTGATTACCTAAAAGGATAACCTTTAAACAATCAACTTGTGTTTTTCGATATTGATATTCTCCATCACTTTAGACCTCAATATACAAAAGATATTGTTAGAAAATTACGGTTTCCTCTCAATATGAAAAAAGTTTGTCGCGACAATAACGCAACCAGAATATTTAAATTTGGCAAAATAAAAGAATTGTGTTTTACTAATATGCAAGGTAACACACAGTAATAATATGAGCCGGTCTTATTCTTCTAATAAACCTGAATTTTTGGTAAGAAAAACTTTTATAATTTCATCTGAATTAAAATTATCAGAATTGTGTGTTTCCTGATTGTTGTTACTCCCTTCCCTTGAAAGATTTTCATCAAAAGTTAAATTGAGTTTTGAAGTCTTTCCCTTAGTCATAACATTTGAAGATAGATCTAACTTTTCATAATACTTTGCAATTCCTTGTGGCTGTGTTTCAGCGAAAATTAATGGTGGGCAAAGTGAATAAATTAATTCTTCACCCTGAAGTAAAACTTCATCTTCTTTATGGCAAGGTATGTAAAACTGAATGTACGAATCTTGGTAATAAAGTTTAATCCAGTGAGAAGGCAATTTACTTTCTAAATTTCTTTTTTTGAAAATTAATACATAGGGAAATTTTACATTAAAACCAGATGCCCCCCTATGAATCTGTTTGGCATGCTGTACAAAATAAGCCTCATTGTTATTTCTCATCAGAAAATCAAAACAGAATTTATAGTTGTCTACTTCAACATCAGGAATTACAGTCAAGGCAATTTTCAGTAAACATTTAAAAATGTTAATCGGTATATAAGGATTATGTATAACGTTAAATTCTATAATACCTCCATCTAATTTTTTTTAATTACCCCTTGTTTATTTGATTCTATATCAATGCCATGAAAACCATTAAAACTATTTTTTTTAGCTACAATATTACCATCGTATGATTTAAATGTTGGAGGAGTTTGTGCTCCTAAGGCATTAACACTTCTATTCAAACCTAAAAAATTTGCCATATCACTTTCGAAACCTGAGAAATGATTGTTACACTTATCACATTCGTAATCTGACACCCCAGAATTATTTCCAAATAATCTTGAAATAATGTGAGGCTTGCTTTTAAAGGTTGTTGCATCGGACTTTTTACCACAGAAGCGACAGATTCTTTCTGATATTTTTTTTAGAGGACGCCTTTGATTATTTATTGGAGGAGTATACATACTTTTTAATTGATAATCCTTATCAAAAGCTTTTAGATGCTCAATATTTCCAGAGTATGTATATATGTTCATTAGTTATCCGTATTATTTTTCATTAACTTTAAATAACTTCGATTTTTACTACCTCACTACTAACCACTTTTGTATTTGTATCATTCATCTTCTGTCTAATTGTAACTTTAATTTTATCATTCTTAGGAGTAGGAAAATTCATTAAATCTGAAATATTTTTAAAATCAAAGGCTTTACAAAGTAATGTTATATGACGAGTAGAATATTTATGTCGCTGTGTTAATGACTCCACATTACTAACAAAACTTTTGGCCAAACCCATTTTTAGGCTAAGCTGATCTTTGCTTAGTTTTTTTGCTTTGCGAATGTTTCTTACGTGATTAATAAAATCCAAATCGAATTGTGTTGTTTCTAAATAAGTAATTTGTTCCATATATTTTTAAAAAAAATAACCCAATATGTTGGGTGTTAAATAAATATTTATTATTTTTGCTTTAGCGAATAAATCATTAACCTTCAACAAGGTAAAATGAACGATGTATCTCGAATCAAAAAGACCAATTTTCCATCGAGAACCTCGTGAAATCGCTCCATGTCTAAAAGTTTCTTACTTTTGTATACGGCATGCGAGCGGTTCTCACGTATACTTTAGGTGGAAACTTTAATCTTCGGTTTAAAGTGGGTTGGTCGCCCTGATTCTAGAGTGTGAGACCGCCGCATGCTATTTTTGCGTATAATTCTCATATCTAAAAGCATCGTTCCATATATAAAAATAATATTTATGAGGACGACATTTTCAACCATTCTTCTAATTTGCCCACCGGAGTAGTCCGCCAGCATAACAGAAAAAAAATACGGCTTTATGCCAGTTTTGCTTGCAAAATGCTGGATTGGTATTACCTGGCTATTATCGACAAACTCCGAAATTCCTTTAAAAGTAAAAGGAAAGCCAGACTACAATTTAATCTCGCACATTAAAAGTACTCGCTTTCTTTTGATATTCCAAATTATTTTCAGAACGAAGGGAATTTAATACTGAAGACAAAAAAATTCAACGGTCTGAATAATGCAGATGGTTACGGCTGTTTTTAGATTTCAATAGAATGTTTTCTTATTAGAAATGACACTTTACAATGAGTAAACTCATTGCGGCTTTACAGCTTACACGGGACACAATTTCATTCATATTATTTCAAGATGTGCTTGGGAAGGAGGTTTTGATATGTCCTTACTGAAGCTTCCTCCCAAGCATCATCAAGTAGATACGCTGAAAACATATTCAAGAAACAGAAAGTAGAATGTAACCATAGAAAAAGAAAAGCCCTTTCCACAAAAGTTGACCGCTAGCGTAGGAAAGAGCAAAGTCTAACGAATTAAACCTATTCAAAAGTATGAAAAAAAACTTTTGCAGCCTAAGTCATCTTCAATTGGCTTTTGGCTTCACCTTGCTCGTCTCCGGCGTAGCAATAGGGCAGATGCGCACCATTACAGGCACTGTCTCGGAAAATAACCAGCCAGTCAAAGGAGTTTCCGTATTCCAGGAGGGTAGTGAAGAAGTGGCTGTGACCAATGCAGCAGGCGTTTACCGTGTTCAGGTATCGGGAGAGAACCCCGTAATTATTTACCGCCATCCGGACTATCCCGAACGAAAAATCACTTTAGGCAGTAGGATAAACGTCAATATCTCATTAGGTAAAGAAAAAGAGATAGAGGAAGTCGTTCTCAACGCAGGGTATTATAAAGTCAAAGACAAAGAAAGAACAGGAAGCATTGCCAAAGTCTCTTCAAAAGACATCGAAAACCAACCTGTTATCAATGTGCTTTCCGCTGCACAGGGTAGAATGTCGGGCGTGAGCATTACCCAAAATTCAGGAGTTCCGGGCGGAGGATTTGATATTCAGATCAGAGGGAAGAACAGCATCCGAAGAGAAGGAAATGAACCATTGTATATTATTGATGGTGTTCCAATTCTTTCAGAAACTCCCTCGTTGTACAGTGCTGCAATTTTACCATACGCTACCATAAATCCTCTAAATTCCATCAATCCCAATGATATAGAAAGCTTCGAGGTATTGAAAGATGCCGATGCCACGGCAATCTACGGATCACGAGGTGCCAACGGAGTCATCATTGTGACGACCAAAAAAGGAAGAAAAGGAAGAACCGATTTCAAGATTAATACCTCTTATTCTCTCAGTACGGTAGCCAACCGATTGAAGCTGCTGAACACTGATGAGTATATTAAGATCAGAAAAGAAGCATTTCAGAATGACGGCATCTCCACAATTCCTGCGGCAGCGTATGATTTCAACGGTGTGTGGGATCAGACCCGAAACACCGACTGGCAAAAAGAACTCATTGGTAATACGGCAGATGCGTCTGTAGTCCAGCTTTCTTTAAGCGGAGGTTCTGAAAACACCTCCTACTTAATCAGCTACGGACATAACGAACAGACAACGGTATTTCCTGCAGATTTCAGATACAAAACTAATAATCTAACAGGGAATTTCAGTTACAGAACACCTGATAAAAAACTGGAAGTCAATCTCAGCAATACCTTTTCGTTTCAAAGTAACAATGTCCTGAATGATGATTTAACAAAGAGAAGTTTAACTCTTAGTCCGAATGCTCCAGCACTCTACAATCAGGATGGTTCATTGAATTGGGAGAACAATACGTTTACGAATCCTCTGGGTGTTTTCAAAAGCGAATATCTCAATTCTAGCAATTTTTTAAACAGTGGAGCGCAGATTTCGTACCGCTTATTTCCGTTCATTACACTAAAATTCAACGGAGGTTTAACGTATCAGAATTTTGAAGAGTTTTCATTGAAGCCCCACACGATGTACAATCCCTCATCAGGATTGACGAGTGCCAATTCCACATCTTTTAAAAACAATTCTTCCACATTCTCTTATATTCTGGAACCGCAATTGGTTGCCAATCAAAGCTGGGGAAACCACAGCCTCGAAATGTTGTTGGGAACAACCTTACAGCAGTCTGAAACCAATCAGGGTTCTATACAGGGCTATGGCTTTGAGAGCAATGCCTTGATTCAGAATTTGGGAGCAGCTAAAACAAAAGTCATCAGCGACCAGGTCAGAAATCAGTATTACTACAATGCTGCGTTTGCAAGAATCAATTATCAATTCATGAAAAGATACATTGTCAACCTTACCGGAAGACGGGACGGTTCAAGCCGTTTTGGTCCCGACAATCGTTTCGGAAACTTTGGAGCGGTAGGTGCAGCATGGCTTATTTCAGAAGAAAGCTGGATGAAAAATGTTCGATGGCTGAGCTTTGCGAAAATCAGAGGAAGTGTCGGAACTTCCGGAAATGACAGGATCGGAGATTATCAGTATCTCAATACCTATACAATCTCATCCAACATCTACAACAACATCACAGCTCTGAATCCTTCAAGACTTTATAATCCCAATTTCAGCTGGGAGAAAACATTAAAGAAAGAAATAGCACTGGAATTATCATTTCTGAAAAGCAGAATTAATTTTTCAGCAGCATATTACAACAATACATCATCCAATCAATTGGTGGGTATTCCACTGCCTGCTACGACAGGATTTGCTACGATACAGTCCAATCTTCCTGCAAAGGTTCAGAATACAGGTTGGGAGTTTGAGGCATCAATGCAGGTTTTGAGACAAAGCAAGTTTAAATACGACACGTCATTCAATCTTTCTGTACCACAGAGTAAATTATTGGAGTTTCCGAATCTGGAAGGATCAACGTATGCCAATCAATATGTTTTAGGATATCCGATGTCACTCGTCAAAGTCTATCAGTTTGAAGGGGTAAATCCTTCCACCGGTTTATACCAATTTACCGACTTTGACGGAGACGGAAAGATTAATTCTCCCAATGACAATAAAGTGATTGAAAGAATAGGCGTGAGATTTTTCGGAGGCTGGTCAAGTAATTTCCGTTACGGACAATGGTCGGCATCATTTCTTTGGCAATTTGTAAAGCAGAGAAACTGGAATTACAACCGTCAGATGCTGGTGCCGGGATCAATGAACAATCAGCCTGTGGAAGTCTTGGATGTTTGGTCTCCTTCAAATCCTTCTGGAATGTATATGCCGTACAGTTCGGGAGCCAATGCTCAAAAGAATGCTTCACACGTTTTATTCCAGAATTCTACTGCTGCGATTGGTGATGCATCATTCATCAGACTGAAAAATGTACAGCTTAATTACAGCATTCCCGTTCAGAAATTCGGAATCAGAGAAGCAATGATTTATGTGCAGGGACAAAACCTCTTGACCTTTACAAAATATTTCGGTGTCGATCCTGAATTTGTACTGACCGGATATTTACCGCCACTGAAGACCTATTCAATGGGCTTTCAGTTGACTTTTTAAAAAGGGTTAAGCTTTTAGTATTTCAAAATTGAATCCATATTATAAAAAAAGTTTTTATAAGAATTAAGAATAAATCTTTAGCTAATGTAAGACTTATCCTTAAAGAATTTGAGACTTTATGAATGGATGTTTTCCATTGCGAAAATTGAAAATCAGATGATGTGAAATTTTCACATTCTAAGCATTGAATAAAAATTAAATCTTTAAAAAATTGAAAAAATGAAAATAAGAATAGAACATACTATTGTGGCAGCTATAATATCCGCCGTACTGACTACCGTTATTTCCTGTGAAAAATTCGTAGAAACTGATTTTCCCAATAACCAGCTTCCGACAGAAGTCGTTTTTGAAGACGAGCAAACCGCTGAAGCGGCATTGGCAGGACTGTATGCAGGACTTTGGACGAACTCGCTTATTTCGGGAGGTATTGATGGAATGGGTGCATTGATGGGAACGTATACAGACGACCTGACCTGTGTGTACACATCAGGATCAAACGGTATTTTGGATATTGCTAACAATCAGCAGGTTGCTACTAATACCGTAGTAACGACGGCTTGGACGAATGCTTACGGGCAGATTTATGCTGCCAACAGCATCATAGAAGGCGTTACGAATTCAAAATCGTTAAGTCAGGCATCCAAAGACCGAATCAAAGGTGAAGCATTATTGGTTCGATCCATTATTTACTTTAATCTCTATCAGATTTTTGGAGAAATAGCTTACACAGAAACTACGAACTATTTTATAAATAGCCACTTGGGGAGAATGAATAAAGATCAGTTCCTCATAAAACTGGAAACCGATTTGTCTGAGGCGGTCAATCTTTTACCATCCGCTTACAGAAATGCAGAAAGAATCTATCCCAACAAATTTGCGGGATATATGGCATTGGCAAAAATGAAGATTCTGTTGAAGAAATGGGCGGAAGCAGAAGTGCTTTGCAGTACGATATTGCAATCATCACAATATACATTTCAAACAGATCCTTCCAAAGTATTTCAGAAAAGCGGCACGCATATCATTTGGCAGTTGAAGCCCAAAAATACGAATGATGCTACGAAAGAGGCATCACTGTACAACTTTACGGGAGCACCTTTATCGTTTGTCCTCAATTTGAATCTCATCAATACCTTTTCTGTGGGAGATTTGCGGAGACAGTATTATATAACGGCAGTTCCTTTTAACCAGCAGATCAATTACCGCTCTTCAAAATATAAAAACCTTGCGGTCAATAATCCTAATGAATATTCAATAATCTATCGTTTGGATGAAGTCAATTTCATGATGGCAGAGAGCCTGATCGAGCAAAATAAAGCAGGAGAAGCCGTTTTGTATATCAACCGTTCCCGCCAACGGGCAGGATTACCGGCTCTTAGCACCTCATTATCCGTTTCGTCGGCAACCACAGAATTGAGAGAGGAAAAGCGCAGGGAATTTTTTGTGGAACACGGCATCCGTTTTTTTGATCTGAAAAGATGGGGACTGCTTGACCAGTTGATTCCGGTAAAACCTAATTGGAAAAACTACCATGCCCAATGGCCGCTTCCGCAGAAAGAACTGCTTCTCAATCCAAATCTTAATCCACAAAATACAGGATATTGATAATGAACAGAAGTTCGAAGAATTGGAAGAATAGGGAAGACATACCTGAAAATAATAAGACGATGAAAACGATTCGAAAAATAGGGCTCCTCATTGTGTTTACTTTTCTGTTGTTGCCGTTACAATTCAACGGACAACATGATGACCTGAAAAAATTGGAAGCATTGGCAGAAAAAGCCGAAGTCCCGGATTTTCTGAAAATGTCAGAAGATGGAGAATGGGTAAGCTGGTTGATGAAATATGAAAGTAAATCGCCGATGTACATTTTACAAAATGTACATGATAAGACTCAAAAGTTTGAAAGAAAATCAATCAGGACTTCATTTTTTATGGGCAGTGAAAAATTTGCCTTTTTGAGTGGTGACCGATTAGAACTGATTAGTTTGGCAACTCAAACTATTGAAACAAAAAATCATATAAAGACGATTGATCAGATGAAACCGCAATCTTTATTTTTGATTCATTATGATGAGCATCAGAATAACAGACTGGAAATCTATGGTAAGAACGGAAAACAGCTGCAGTCGATTGATCAAGTCGTACGATTTCTTAAGGTTGACAATGAATTGATTCTATGGACGAAAAACGATTCTAAAGCACAAGAAATTAAAGTTTGGAAGATTGAAGGGAGCAATAAAAAACTGATTGCAAGTACTTCAGAAGAAGTCTTGAAAGTTTGGAAAGGCACTGCTACGGAAGGAGGATATACAGTCTTTGGTAAAGACAAGCATGAATATACATTAAAGCACTATGTTGATGGTTTGCCGATTCCGCGAAACCTTGATTTGATGCGGAGTAAAAATTATCATTATGTAAATCTTGACTATTCATCAGATCCTGATGCATTATTTATCAAGCTGATCAGAAAGATTCCGAAAGAAAAAAAAATGATAGAGTTTTGGTATGGCGTTGAAAAAGATCTCACTCATCATATTAAAGATATGCAGGTTGAAGAAAAATTTTTGTGGTATCCCAAAACAGGTAAAGTAATCCCGATGGATTCGATTTTTCATACAGAAATAGCGATTGGCAATTCCGGAGATTTTTTGAAGATAAAAAAAGATCATTCATTTGTAGATAAGAAAGATGATTTTTTCATGCCCAAAAGAGATTCCTTGTTTGTATGGAATTCAAGATCAAATGAACATCGTTTTTTTTGTGTGATTGATGAAAGACTGTATGTTTCACCGGATAGAAAATGGATTCTTACGGCTGATAACGATGGATGGAATCTTTTAAACACAATTACCCTTAAAACTAAAAAGCAATTATCAGATCGTGAAGCTTCACCCTATTTTAAAGGAACTGAGTTGATTACCTGGGTAAAAGGGAATAAGGTATGGGAACAAAATATTTTGAACGGCAAACTGGTGAGGAAAGTGAATTTAGATGGTGACCATGTTGAAATTATCAACAGTCAACACCAAAAGATAACGGAAGGGCTGCCTAGAGAAATTATTTCAGTACCTGAAAATAATTATTTATTTCGTCTCTCAAAAGGTGATTTGCTGAAATCATACGTAGAGTGGGATCATCGTACAATAAAAAAAATTATAGCTGAAACTACAGATAAAATACGAAATTTGATCTTTACAGATAATCATTCAAATTTTGTGTGGACTAAAGAAAATTACAATGAAGCGCCATCCATTGTATTTAAACAAAAAGGAAAGAAACATCATGTCGTATTCACGTCCAATGTTCATGATAAAACTGCGGAAAAAATAAGAAAGATTCAGCTGCATTACAAAGGAGCAACTCAAGAAACTTTAACTGCAACTTTATTTTTGCCACATGATTATAATTCGGGTAAAAAATATCCTGTCGTACTTAATATTTACGAAAAACAACAGAAAGGCATGTCAGCCTTTTTGCTTCCGACCTTTAAAAACGGAAGAGGCTTTAATGTACGGTTGCTATTGGAATCAGGCTATATGGTGCTCATTCCGGATATTACATACGGAGATAAAGGATCTGGTTTGTCTGCACTGGAGTCAATCCATAATGTATTAGATGAATTGGTAAAAATAGAACAAGTAGATGCGAGGCGAATTGCTTTGACAGGACAGTCTTTCGGAGGATATCAGACCAACTTTGTCGCAACGCACTCAGATCGCTTTGCTACATTTATTTCGGGAGCATCGGTATCTGACGTTATCCATACTCCGTTTTCTTTCAATTACGATTTTGGAAGTCCTGACTATTGGCGGTATGAATATGGTCAAATGCGTATGGGTGGCAGCTTTGTAGAAAATAAACAAAAATATATGGATAACAATCCGTTGTATTTTGCTTCAGAGGTTAAAGCTCCCATATTACTTTGGACAGGTGAAAAAGACAGTAATGTAGATCGCGAGGAAACCCGCTCATTATTTGTGGCTCTGAGAAAATACCGCAAGCCTGTGATAGCATTGTTTTATCAGGATGAAGGACATTCTCTTTCCGGTAGAGCAGAACAAAAAGATTTATCTGTAAGAATGCTGGAGTGGCTGGATTATTTTTTAAAAGATAAAAGAGATGTTGAATGGATTGATAAACAAATGAAGGGTGCGTTGTAGCACCCTTCACCTTTTTAATTAGTTAGGAATTTCATACAGTGGATTCCCGCAAGAGGTTCCACCTGCATTTTGGAATAGATTATGAGTGTTGACCCCATCAGACCAGGTACATACTTCCGTAATAACGTCTGGCTGACATGATTTTTCTGTCATAATACATTTTTCAACAGGTGCTAGAGGATCAAAACGATAGCCGTTTTCCACTAAACTGTTTTTTTTCACAACGCTTGTAGCGTACGCACTTCCTGCGCCTAAAAGCAATACTGCTAAGGGCAATGCGATTTTTCTCATTTTTTTCATGATGTAAAATTAAATTTGGTGCCTACTCTTAGTTCAGGTTTTCGGCTTCCCCCTGCAATGAAATGCTGAGTGATGTTCTGCGCAAAACGATATTTAATGATTTCATTTCCTGTTAATACATAAAGATGCTGATCTGCAATATGAAACTGCATCTTTTTTTCCTTTTTGGGATTTGGTAGATAAAAACTTCCTATGTATCCTTGTTTTACGGTAGAATAAACATCAATGATAAAAGAATTTTTCCACCGATCCCTGTCTTCAAATTTTCCGATGAGATTTGATTCGATAAAC
This sequence comes from Chryseobacterium salviniae, assembly GCF_035819015.1. Lineage (NCBI taxonomy): Bacteria > Pseudomonadati > Bacteroidota > Flavobacteriia > Flavobacteriales > Weeksellaceae > Chryseobacterium > Chryseobacterium salviniae. The sequence goes on from NZ_JAYLAA010000018.1 coordinate 88,212, forward strand.
AACAGACCCGCATACGCAAATGCTTTTTTATTGACTTTTAATGGAGGTTTGCTCATCTTCTTTTTTCCGTCCGAAAGTTCAGAAACTTCAATCTGCGGAATGCTTATCGTATCAATGGTTTTATACTTCGCTTTGATGGTAAGATGGTTATCCATGATCAAGAGCTGATTTTTGTAATAGTGTACATAAACAGCAGTTTGAGTGATTGGGTCAAAATGCAGTTGTCCATCAGTATCAAAGATTCCGTCATTGGTTTTTCCAAGAATTCCTGATTTCAGATTCAGAGGATTTTTCTGCAAAGGATTTAACAATCCTAAGGTCTGCTTTTCTGAATCTTTGAAATAAGTGCTGATTGCAAAGGAATCTTTACTGATATTCACCAATTGGCTGAAATATGCCTGTCCTAAGCTCAAGGTCTTTGCCTGATGATTTCCCAGCATTCCCTGATAGATAACAGGTACGCTTCCATCATACAGATAGAAATCCGGTGCATTCACCTTCAGTTGCGCTCTTTTAAAATCAAAGTCGTACCTGTCCGGTATTATCCTGTGATCTTTCATTGCTTTAAAATTCAAATCAGTTGATGTCAGTAGAAATGGAGCAGTATAGTTGCCCAGATATACTGAATCTTTTGAAATGCCCGCAAGGTAATAGGAGTTGATCTGAAGATTGAAACGATTCTTTTCTGTTATAGGATGCTGCAAAAACCTTCGTGTAAAATTATTTTCCTTTTTGATCATAAATTCTGATTGTCTGTACATCAGAATGATTGCTGAACAACTTACAATCGATAAAACAATCAGCAGACTTACAGATTTAAAAATCTCTTGTCGTTTAGAACCTGAATATAAAACAATTGCAAAAGCAGCTATGATAACTGTGGCAATATTAAATATCAGATGGGTTTTCCAATCCATTTTTTCTAAAATTCCACCGCAAGAGCAAGGAATAAACTCGCTGTAGTTCAAGATCATGTAAATATAGACAGTGAATAAAACCATCAGAACAAAAGAAAAGTATAATCCGATTTTTCTGGTTCTCTCAAAGATCAATAAAATACATATTGCAAGTTCAATGATTAGAACTCCGTAAGAGATAACATTTGAAAATGCACTCAATAGGGGAGACTGTGCAATCTGAATCTGAAAATTTTCAAAATCCATCATCTTACTGATGCTCGCATAGCAAAACAGCAGGATGAAAAAATAGCTGACAATTTCTATAAATCTTGTTCTGACGGTTTTCATAATCGTAATATTTATCCTTTTCTAACTAAAATCCATTGTACGTTCTTTCCGCAATATGCCGGCATAAGTTCACCTTTTGATACAAAAACTGAAGTACTGATCCGCCCTTCAATTTCCCATTCACCGCTCACAGTGCATTTTTTTCCTGTGCTTATCAGTACCTTTTGGTTTTCCACACTTAGAAACTTTGTCGGTTAAAGAGGTTTTTATTTCTGGTGGTATCCTGCTCAATCCTCCAATGCTGCTTATCTCTTGGTGGATCGTCATCATCATCTCCTGTATCCAGATTTTCAGAATCACTTTCTCCGGATTCTTTATTTCCAATTTTTTCAGATTCATTATAGTTTTGAACTTCGATTTTCAGATTTTTTTGTTCTGTTATGTTAAAATCATTATCAGATCTTTCGCAAGACTGCATAAGCAATACAGTTATTAAACTTAAAATTGAGATACACTTTTTCATTTTTTAAATGGCTTTAAAAGTTATCCCGGCCGGTTTGAAATATGATTAGAATTCTGATGTCGAAATTAGGAGTGTTGGGGTATTCAGAAAAGCTTTATGCGGGTCTATGGATTCATTAGAAGGGAATAATTGATACATTATTCCCACAAAATAGAATCTTATAACGCTGTAAATCAGCTCATAGGTCATAAAAACTTTTGAATAGATCAAACAACTGTTTGAATTATGATTTTTTAATTAAATTTGTGAATACGCTATCTATATGTATTATCATAATCGAATTATTATTGTTAATATTTACTTTCTTTTTGTCATTAATCCAAGGTCAGAATCTAAATGAACAGTCTTACAAGAATATTTCAGGCTTATTTAATTCGTATTCCGAGAATGATGAAAGAGCCTTGGTGTTTGTAAATCTGTACATCAGCAAAGCAAAAAAAGATCATAATTATAAAAAGCTCATAAGAGGATACGAGGAAGCGATCTACTACAGCAGAGATGTGAACCGCAAATTATTATATGCAGACAGTACGATAATCACAGCCATACAAAACAAAAATGATGATGATATTTCCAGGGCTTATCTTGGAAAGGGGATCATATACTATTATAACAGAAGACAATATAAACCTGCTTTAGAGCAGTATTTAATAGCCTTCAAGTTTTCCAAGAATTCGAAAGATGATTACCTCAAGAATAAGATCACGTATCATTTGGGGATGGTTAAAAGCTATTTGGGTTATTATAAGGAGGCGGCAGTACATTTTGAAGAAGCAGCAGATTATTTTGAAAAAAAATCCAAAGAGAATGTTCATCCTAACATCAGGCTGAATAACGAATCAGGATACTTTAACAGTATTTACCGGTTAAGTACCTGTTACAGGAACTTACGGTTGTATCAGAAGGAAGATTCATTGATTAATATAGGATTAAGAAGACTTCACAATACCGCTCAGCTGTCCACGGAGTATGGATATTTTCAAAAAGGAAAAGGGGTACAGTTGTTAAGATTGGGAAATACCGATGATGCATTACAATATTTTAAACAGTCAAAGGATATTTTGAGTCACCATCAGGATGATGCTTCATTAATGACGGTTTATTTTTATATGGGAAAAGCGTATTGGTCAGATAGAAAAAGAGCAGAATCTTTACAGTATCTTAATAAAGTTGATTCTTTGGTCAATAAATTTTGGTTTGTCACTCCGGAGATCAGATCCGGTTATGAATATCTCATTAAAGATGCCAAACAAAACAAAAATTATGAAAGGCAATTATATTATACCAATCAGCTGTTAAAGGCTGATTCAATTATCAATGCTGATTTTGCCATGCTTTCTTCAAAAATTCACAGGGAATACGATACCAATACTTTATTAGAAGAGAAGAATAAATTGCAAAGGGTTCATAAAAATGGGTTTATTATTTTATATTATTCTATGGGTTTTGGATTGATGATATTATGCTTTTCAATCTGGAAGTTCCGCAAGAGAGAAAAAGCACTGACGATCAAGTATCAGGAATTGTTAGAAAAATTTAATACTTCTCAACCTACAGATCATTTTTTAGAATCGAAACCTGTTTCTTCCGAAGAAAAAAATATATACAGCGCAGAAATTATTGAAGAAGTAAAAGCAAATCTCAAGATTTTTGAAGAGAGAAAAAACTTTTTGAAGCAAAATTTAACGCTTCCGATTGTGGCTAAAATGATTGGAAGCAACCGTACCCATCTATCATACGTACTCAATGTTCATCTTGATGTAACATTTACCACGTATTTAAAAATTTTAAGAATCAGGTATATCACCAATTTACTATTAGAAGACAGTAAATATCTTAAATTTAAAATTGACAGCCTTGCGGAAAAATGCGGAATGGCAAACCGGCAAATCTTTTCAGCACATTTCTTGGAAATCAACGGAATTAGACCTACCGATTTTATCCGGAAAAGACTGGATGAAATTCAGAAGAATTGATTTTTTTATTTTTTAGCCCGATTTTTACGTGACCAAAAAAATGATACGTATGAACGGACAAAATTTCCGAAAAAAAAATGACCAGCTTTGGAAAAATCTTACAACAACTGTAGATCAGATCAACAGGAGCGAAAATGACATTGTCATTCGTTCTGAAGAGATTCTGATGGAAACAGACATTGCCATTAGACAATTGAAGGATCACCTTCGGCAATATCAATTTTCAGATTGGAGTGATGAAATCTACTTTTTTAAAAATACCAAACCGCAATTCATAGCAGTTTATATTTACTACTCCAAAGTTTTAGCTATAGAAGCCTCAAAACCTTATGCAGATCCTCAAGCCTTACAATCCTACTACGAAAATGAGAGAAGCAATCTTTTGTATTTTTATAATGAGCAGAGAGAATTTATTAGTTACTACCGCCGAAAATCTACCTATCTGGATAAGAAATATTTCGTCAGGTTCAAATTCGACTTTAAGTTGAAGTTAAGCCCCGAACTGTACAGCTATGATGAAGAATTTTCGACATCCCATGATCATATGGTATCTCAGATTTTAGCGAATGATCTTTTGGATCACTATTTATCTAATAAAATAAATTCGAAAGAAGTCAGAGAAAATTCAATCGCACATATCAGAAATCTGGAATGGACAGCTCCTAAAGTTGCATTGATTGAGTTGTTGTATGCGCTTCACCAAACAAAATGTTTCAACGGTGGTCACTCAGATCTGGCTGAAATTTTCAGGTGGGCAGAAAACTCACTTCATATTAATTTAGGCAATTATCATAAAACTTTAGGTGAAATACGCTTACGTAAAACGGAAAGAACTAAATTTTTGTCATTGCTTCAAAAGAATTTAGATCAATATCTGGATAATTTAGATGTGTGATTTGGATGAAGATAGATAAAACAAATTGTAATCTTTAATTTAAAACCTTTTATTCATAGGTTTCACAAGGGAATCTTTCGGTAGTACCGACAAACTACCGAAAGATATTTTGCGTGATTTCGAAAATTTGTCAGACAAAACAAATTTGAAATCATGGCAATATCCATTATCACCAAAGAAGATCTTCAGCAGTTTAAAGTTGAATTGCTGGAAGGGATTAAAGAATTACTACACGATAATACAACAGAACAAAAATTATGGCTTCGGACCTCCGAGGTCAAAAAGCTGTTGAACATCTCTTCAGGAACATTACAAAATCTGAGAATCAACGGAACGTTATCATACAGTAAGGTAGGAGGGACTCTGTACTACAATTACAAAGACATTGAGAAACTACTGACAGACTTCAAACATTAAATCGGTAGTTATGAAGCAGTCTAATAAAATTATTGATTTTTTTGGAAATGTCATTAGGGATCATCGGATGGTTCCCTCGCACATCAGTTTATATGTTTCGCTTTTCCAGTTGTGGAGTAGGCATCAATACCAAAATCCATTTCGTGTGAGTCGGAAAGAGGTGATGAAGCTCGGTAAAATAAAATCTTTTGCGACTTACCACAAATGTATAAAAGAACTGCATAGCGCAGGGTTTATCATTTATTCCCCTAGTTATCACCCTTATGAAGGAAGCTTAATCGAAATTATTGATTTTGAAAGTGAAGATTTTGAAAAAAGTAAAATAGTACATGACCAAAAAATAGTACCCGACAAAAAGATTTCCTTTTCTGTACCGATGCTGTATGAGGTTGAACTATATTTTAACGAGTGTGATTTTCAATCTGAAGAAGCGAATCAATTTTATTCATTATACGAATCTAAGGATTGGAAGTTGTGCAATGATCAACCCATGAAGTGTTGGAAATCTGCAGCAAGAAATTGGATTTCAAAGCTGAAAAATTCAAATCAAAACCAAAACCAAAACCAAAACTAATGAAAGAAATTGATCCTAAAACTCCGATCTGGCAACTGACTGTTGGAGAATTCTTAGAAATTTCGAGCGGTGTCAACTCTGAAAAGAAATATGAATATGGTCTGAAAGGTTTAGCGAAAATATTGGGATGTTCTGTTTCAAAAGCTTCAGAAGTAAAATCATCGGGGTTATTGGATGAAGCCATCATCCAAAACGGAAACATTATCATCATAGACAAAGAAAAAGCATTATCGCTTTTCGGAAAAAAATAAAGATGACTTATCTTGAATTGATACACCGATTTTGGGATTTTAATAAAATAAATCAAATAGGTTCTACGGGAATTTCGATGTATCTGTATTTGCTTAAAATTGGATATGACAATAACGGGTATGAGTTCCAGATTTCTGATGTTGCAGTGAGTAAAGAGTTGGGATTAACCCGAAAGACCGTAAAATCTGTAAAAGAGAAACTCCAGAACTTTGGATTAATTGAATTTCAAACCAAGAACGGACTTCCATGTTACTACAGATTGCTTTTAGATTATCCCTTGAAAATTGCTAAACCCGAAAAAATAAAGAAAGCTAAAATTGTAAAAAGTTCAGATTTTCTTACAGCAGGAAGTGTAGAAATTCCATCACAACAACAGCCATCACCACCTGTAATCAATCAAAAGAACATTCCAAGTTTTGATGAATTTATTGAATATGCCCAAACATTAGAAACTTATGAATCTGAATTAGATTCCGTCATAGAAAAAAAGTACGAAGTCTGGGTACGTAATGATTGGCAAAATAGTTCAAACCGACGTATTACCAACTGGAAATCTTCCCTAAAAAGTATATTGCCGTTCATAAAAAATGAGGATACAAACCTTCAGCTTTCCGTATCAAGCATTCCAAATATAAAGCGTCCTAAAAATCCAGACCGAAAGTAATACTAAAATAAAAAATTCAACACATAAAAAAGATGTACAGCATGGGGGATCCGCATGTAAGACTTATCCGAAAGGAATTTGACAATAAAAGCGAAAGAGTTCCCGAAAAAATCAGAATAGGGAACCATTTCGTGGACGATTTCATTTTTGAAGATCATGAAGCTGCCGATATTCCTATCAATGCACTTCGGGTGATTTTCAATATTATTTCCATCATCAGCAATGAACAATTCCGTCCGGAAGACAGACCAAAACAGCTTTCACTTTTTGATGAAGAATTTGAAACCGAAAACAATATTTTCGCTTCTATAAAAATCAGAAATAGCAAAATTTCTCCTAGCGGTTCCACAAAACAAGTGATAGATGCTTATGAATTTCTCGCAAAATTCAAAATGAGCTGGTATAAATCGTTTAATTCTAAAGGAAGAGAAATCAAAACTTTCGGTGGACTCATTTCAACACCGAGTTACGATAAAAGAGGGTACACCACTTTTCTAATCAGCAGTTATTGGCTGAAAAAATTGATGGTCATTCCGGAATATAATTATGTGCTGTACAATCTGGTCTATAATGTAAGAAACAACAAACATATAATATTTGCTATCTGGCTTTCGAAAATCCCTGAAAATGGAACGGTATTAAAACTGTCAACACTGAACAAAAAATTTGGATTGAATTATCAAACTGCCAAGGATTTTTGTTTCAAGTTTCTAAAACCTGCAAGAAGCAGTCTTAATACATTCAATACGGTCTCTTTCGATTATAAGTACAAAAGAGATTCAATTTTTGTAATACCGCGTTTGACAAAAAAGAAGGAAGATGATCATATATCTGAAAACAGTAACGAAGAACGGAAATTAAGAAAAGCATATCCTAATGAAAAGCAAGAAATCAGCCGAAGATTGATCTACTTTAGAAAAAGATATGGTCTGCTGACAAGTGAAATGATTCAGTTTTCGCATCAATACAGATATATTCCGCAAACCAGAGTATTGATAGAGAAAGCTTTTGAAGAATTTATTAGAACAGCACGATTGCAAGGAATTAAATCGACAGAATTTCAAGGAACCGAATTTTTAAATAAAATTCAGGAACACATCATACAGATTTACAGGAATACAAAAATGGGAGAGTTGCTGCCAAATGGCTACCCAATAATTATTTGAGTTCGGAATTCCACTCACCCAAAATTCGGAATTGCACTCACTGAAGTTAAGAAAATGTTAAAATATTGAAATTTTTGATTGAGAATTCGGAATTGCACTCACTCCAAAATTCAAAACCCGTTAAAAATAGGGATAACTGTAAGAAAATGTGAAAAAAAACGAAAAATCAATGAAAGTAGAAAATACAATTCGGATTTACACTCACCACAAATGAGTTGTTTTTTCGGAATTGCACTCACTCCACTTTCGGAATTGCACTCACTGAAATTCGGAATTGCACTCACCGAAAATGGGGTTCAAATGCTTTACCATAAGGCGATTCGGTGCATCATTAAAAGTATTATAAAAGTAATTAAAAAGTCTTTTTTTATTTAAAAGGAAAATGTGGATAAAAAATTTGCTTTAAAAAAGAAAAAAATGAATTGCGAAGAAGCAAAAGAAAAAGTAAATATTAGAACAGTTTTGGAATCGTTCAATCTCTTTCCCGTGAAAGAAAACCGAAAAACGGCATTTTATTTTGCGCTCGACAGAGAGGAAAAAATCCCGAGTTTGTCTGTTGATTTTGTGAAAAATAAAGCTTTTGATTTCGGAACCGGGAAAAGTTATGATGTTATTTCAATTGTTCAGCAAATGAATCAATGTTCAGTTTCTGATGCTTTGAAGTACCTTGATAAATTTGACTTCTCAGTTCAAAATAATACTCAGATTGAAGAATCTGTCCAAATCAAAAATTATCAAATCATAAAAGTAAATGAAATTCAGCACCCAGCTTTAATCCAATATTTAAAATCCCGAAAAGTTTGTGAACAAAAAGATTTGGTAAAAGAAATTGAGTATATGTTGAATGGTAAGAAATATTTCGGAATTGGCTTTTTTAATAATTCCGGAGGCGTTGAAATCCGAAATAAATATTCAAAGATATGTTTGGGCAAAAAAGATGTGACTTTGATAAAAAATGATTTGAAGACTTCCAATGAAATTGTAGTTTTTGAAGGTTTTTTTGATTATCTGACTTTTAAAAATTTGGAAAGTGCAGAAAGTTCAATTTCAGATTGTTTGATTCTCAATTCTACGGCAATGCTTTTCAAAGTCGATAAAGAACTTAGAGCATATTATAAAACCTCACTTTTCCTAGATAATGATGATAATGGAATTACAATCAAACAGGTTATCCGGAAAAACTATAAAAATGTTGAAGATTGTTCTTTGTTGTACAAAGATTTTAAGGATTTAAACGAGTGGTTTTGTGCAACAAAGTAAAATGTAAAAATTCTGAAAATGATTTTAAAGAGAAATTTAATTTTAAAAATCATAAACTGGTTAAACCTTAAAAAAAACAGATTACCTAATGTTTAATTTTACATTTTTCCTACTATCAAAACCCTCTATTTAATCACTTCTAACTGATTTTTGGCTTTTTACTATTGCAAATGTAGGACAGCATCATTCACCTAAAAAAATATTTTTGGGTTTCTATAAAAATTCTTTCCACGAGTTCCAATAATTTTTTCAGACACTCCTGAATCCTTCGGACAAAAATATTTCGAGCCACAATCCTCCAAAGCTTTGGAGGATTGTGGTTTTATATGCCTGATACTTTCCTATGATCATCGGCAAAGAAAAAGACGGAACCTCAGTTATACGAATCAATTAAATCGCAGACGGTCTTTGACATCAACGGAAAAAACAACAAAATAAAACAACAAATAATTCTGCTTTTCCAATTGGATATAAGCAGAAAAAAAAACGAGTGTCCTCGAAACCAAATCAATCAAATCGAAAATTTTAACAAACTCGAAAATCAATTATTAACAATCAAAAATTAACATTATGAACATCGTAGGCAGAATTACAAAAAACGCAGAAATCAACACTTTAAAAAATGACAAACAGGTCGTGAATTTTTCACTAGCCATTAATGACAGATTTAAAACCAAACAAGGCGAACTAAGAGAACAGACCACTTATTATAACTGCTCCTATTGGCTAAGTGCCAACGTAGCTAAGATTTTAACGAAGGGAACATTAGTAGAGCTTACAGGCAGAGCAAGTGCGAGTGCGTGGATTGGAAAAGATGGAGAAATAAAATCGGGGTTGAATTTCCATACTTCTAACATCAAAGTACACGGAGGCGGAAAAAAGTCTGACACAGAAGAACAACCAGCTTCACAGCCACAGAAATCCAATGCTTTTGCGGAAGATACGGACGATGATTTACCATTCTAAAAGCATTCAAAATATGGAAGCACAATATAACTTTCAAATGAAGCCGAAAAGTGATAAGAATGATTGGGAAAAGGTGGAAATCTTTTCCCAATTCTATTGCGAGAGAACGACAGCAATACGGTATGCAAAAAGTCTTTCAAGAAAATTCAAATCAGAAATCCGCCTTACAGAGGGAAAAGAACCTTTCAAAACAAGCGGAACATACATTTACGAAAACAACAATTATACAACAAATATTATGGCAAATTGGTGCAACAATAAAGTAACATTCACAGGAAATCGAGAGGTTTTGGACAAAGTCTCGAATGTATTTCAAGAAATGATAGAAAAGGAAACTAAGGGAAATATTGGGCAACTGCCCGATTTTGTCAAGAGCAAAAACGGTTACTTCTGTGAAATTTATCGAAGTGAAACAGATGAATGTTCTTTCCATTATGAGACAAGATGGAGCCCAAATATCGAAGCATTATGGATTGTTGCAAATCATTACGATGTCGGATTTGTATTGGATTACGAAGAATCTGGCTGTATGGTTTTTGGCAAGACCATATGCGAAACCCAAATCTTACAGGATTATTTTCTCAATCAATGTGACTTTCAAGACTTCATCTACAATGTAGATACAGATTGTTACGAATTCGAAGGTGAAAATTACGATTACAAAGAGGAGATTATGAGAATCCTATTAGACAGGAAAATAAATAATAACAAACAAAAAATTGCATAAATGAAAACATCACTTCAACAAACAGAATATTTACTGATAAAATCAATGACCAACAGTGAATGGGATAATGGCGATTTTGCCATTATCCACATTACGGGAGAATGGAAAGAAATCCAAAAGAAAAGGCTCGAAGCCGTAAAGCCTTTGGAAAATGACTATGATTTAAAATGGCTGAATTATGCCGATACCAATGTAGAGTTTTTCAAATTTTCGGAAGAAAATTATCCCTAAGTTGAAGAATGGCTTTCGGAGAGAAGCAGGATTTTTATCGAATTGGAAAAAGAGGATTTGAAAAAATTTTTGCAACCCGAAAATAATCTGAATTGCTACCAAATGCAAGTCTATAAAAACGGAAATGCCATTTACAACGCTTTTGGAAAACAGACAGGCGAAGAATTTTGGACAGAAGAATTTTCATTATATCAATTAACTCAACAACAATGAGAGTAACAGACTTAAACGGTTGCAAGATTAAAGTAACCAATCTTGATGAAGCTATCCAAATTACAGCAGAGTAAGGAATATGAACATACAAACAAAGAATTTTCAGAATTAGATAAAAGACTGAGAAGGTTTTGGAAAGATATGTACGGAAAACTACTAAAATCAAAACAATATGAGCAATCTCGCAGACAAAACGGAGTATAAAGCATTGAACATTATTGCCAAAATGGTAAAACAATATGAAAAATTACACTATTTGGATATGACCAAAGAAGATGATTGGAATGCCACAAACGCAAGAAACCTATTACAGAGCATTATTCAAAATAATGAATATAAAATTAATTATAACAGAAATAGTAAAAAATCAATTTTAAAAACAAAATTATGCAAACCAATTTTTTCAGACAGATAGGCAAACTCAATCTTACAGGAGATTTGCAAATCACACTCCGACAAGGGGCAGAAAACAGTTTCGTTCTTTCCGTATTGCTCAACAATGAGCAATGCGGAGACGAGGCAAGGAAAACGATTCCGCCACTCAATTTAAGGGGGACAGCGGAAGAATTGGACAACGGATTTTTTGAAAGTATTTCGACACCATTGCAGACCGCATCGGGCTTAATGGTAGATATGGAAAGTTTTATGAAACAGGTCGAAGAAGCCAAGAAGAAATCGGCAATGGAAAAGGAGAAATCCGACAAGGAGAAAAAAGAAAAGGAAGGCAAAGATAAAAAGTACAAAGAAGCCTTGCAAAAAGCCGAAGAACTCGAAAAAGACGGCAAATACAAAGAAGCGTGGTCAGCTCTTCCAAAAGTATCGGAATTTCCCGATTATGCTGAAATCATCCGCAAAAAGCAGGATGAATATGAGAAACATTTTGCACCAAGCCTATTCTCTGAAACGACCAATGAAAATGTTGAATCTTAAAAATATTATAAATGTTACTTGCAACCCTATTAGACCGAGTTTTTATACTCAAAGATAACGGACAGGAAATACGTTTACCTGACCCTGAACCAAAATGGAGCGTAGAATCAGTAATGAACTTTTACGCCAACACGTACCCGATACTGACCACTTCAAAAATTTCAGCACCGAAAATCAAGGATGATGCTGTTGAATATCAATTTGAAAGTGTGATGGGAACAAAAGGATAATAAATAGTTGATGGTTTTTGGTTGACAGTTGATAGAATTACAATCTAAAAGCTAACAACCATCAACCATAAACTGACAAACAAAAATAAAATGAATGCAACGAAAAACCATATCGGGGACAATTCAACCTCCCGAAGAAAAAAAACAAAGGCAACTTCACTTACAATTGAGGGAATACGCACAATGGATGCATCAGATAAAAGACAGTTCGGAAGTTCAGAAAGACCAACGGAAATCCGTTCCAATCTCCCAACTTCCAATGCTTTTCTGAGAACCTGCTTTATGCCGAAATTAAAGGAGAATGAAATAACAATAACACAGGGCAAACGTAAGTCTGCTAAAACAGAAAGGGATTTTTATAAGTCCCTTTCTCAATTAGCAAAGCATTATGATATAACCCCAATGCCGACACAGCATTTTAATTATCCATACAATATCAGCCTTGCTTTGAGAGATATTGAAACGCAGTTGAAAACCAAGACTGAAAATTGGCAGAGTGTTAGGCTGATAGAAAAAGGGAGTAAGACTTGCTTTGCAATAGAAGAAAGATGCAACACAGGGGCAACCTTGTTTTATGTTCCCGTCGTACCGCTTTATCAATTGCTCCGCAATAAGGTACACAGAAAAGCAGCTTGCTTACTATTGTCCGTATGCACTTATCTGTATAGAAATGTAGATATTCCATATTACAGACAGGAAGATTCTTATCTCTATTGGAATTACGAAATGCTTACTGATTGGATAGAGCAGGACGAAGAAATAGAAGATAACCACATCTGCAAAAAAGAACTTCAACGGGCGGAAATCAACGGAGATATGATGGGACAAAAAATTTCCAATGCTAAGAATCTTCTTTTTTTTGAGCAACGCTTGAAACGTTTTATACCGAAAAACAGGTTTGATAAAGAATGCCTTCAATTGGCAGAAAAAACCTTTAAACTTTATTGTGATTACCCTAATGAAAGCATTTTCAGAAATGCCCACTATAATAATGCAAACAAGCCCTCAGAAATGGAGGGAGATGACAATTATAATGAGGAAACTGTTATCGCAATGGATAAATATATTTCCTTTTTTGCCGAGAGTGACGGATTGATTTATGATAATCTAACGAGTATGGTCAATAATGAGTTCAACGAATATGCTGAAACACAGCAACCAATGATTTTTAAAACCTTTGACGGAAGTGATATATTGGATAAAAACCTTGATTTTGAAAATCAGTTGTTTAAGGTCTTAAACGAATTGTGCCGATTGCTCAACTAATCTGTGCATACACGGCGCAAATAATTCAATTATAAAAACAAGCTATGAGAAATACAGCCAATACAATTAAGAACGAAGAAACCGACATAACCAATAATTTTGGAACACTTTACTATCCTAAATCAGCACTGGTCTTTTATGAGACAGAAGATTATAATCGCGATGGTTATGTTGAACATTTTGATATTGACCCTAATGGAAACCCTGTCAATGCCCACCCTTTGACTGTAAGGGAGGCACAACGACTCTCCAAATCTTTAAATATTCAAAATAAGAAAGAAAAAGATTTTCTAAGACCAAGTGGTATTATTTCTGAAACTGTACTATTTATAGATACATCGGAAAATGGAAAAGTGGTCTGGTACACAAAAGCACAGGAACGACAGTTACTATTTACCGAAAAGCTTTCCATTCCAAATGGTTTAGCGAATGTGCCACCTTTGCTATGGTGTGCCAATAAGCAGGGAATGAAAATATTCGCATTGGAGACAGACCAACGCCCCAATACAGATACACCACTATTTCACGCTCCGTTCTTTAATGTTTACGAAAGCGGAAGTGTTTGTATGGGAACGGTCGACGTAAACATTAAAAGTTCCGCATCACTCGAAGAGTTTACTAAGAAATGGGAAAACTATTTTTTCAATTCTTATTTCAGCCATTTGGTCAACAGCCATAATCCGATTAAAGGAAACTTGGTAATCCTTTGGAAAAGCCTTATTGATTCAAAAGAGCCGTTTCCGACAGATATTCTAATCAATTCAAATCTAACTTTAAAAAATCTACTCTAATGATACAATCTGAAAAAACAAAAGTCCATTTTACCGATGATAGCCTTTTAAATCCTACCAATCCTGTAATGGTAAACCTCATAGGTGCAGGTGGTACAGGTTCTAAAGTATTGACCGCCTTGATCGAAATGAACCATTCATTGATTGAATTGGGACACGCAGGATTACAGGTGCGGTTGTGGGATGATGATATTGTCACAGAAGCGAATCAAGGCAGACAGCGTTTTGCAGAATGTGAAGTAGGATTACCAAAGGCAGTTGCACTGATAAATCGGGCAAACCGATGGTCTGGAACGAATTGGAAAGCCGAAGTCAGAAAGTTTGAAAGAGATTCTTTAGGAAGAATCCAAGAGAATATGCAGTCCGCAATTTATATGTCGTGTGTTGATAATGTCAAATCACGATTTGAAATTGCTGATATTCTGAATGAATTGAAAGAGGGTAGGAGATTATACAGAAACCAGGCTAAATATTGGATGGATTTTGGCAACAACCGATATTCTGGACAGGTTTTGCTTTCTACAGTTGAGAATATAAAACAACCTGATTCCGAAAAATATCAAACAACGTCGAATCTTCCTTATGTGACGGAAGAATTTGGAGAACTGCTTTTGCAGTCTGAAACGCAAGATGATACACCAAGTTGCAGTTTAGCAGAAGCATTAGAAAAGCAGGATTTGTTTATTAATTCTACATTAGCACAAATGGGATGTTCTCTATTGTGGAACTTGTTTCGCAACGGACTGACTGAAAACAGAGGTTTTTTCCTTAATCTAAAAAATTTCCATTCTCAACTGATAAAAATATAAAAAACCGCCTGACCAAAAGTTGGGCGGCAAAAATGCAATTCCTCCCTGCGGTCGGAAACGTATTTTTGCGGAAAGCGGAACAACCCCATTTCTAAAACAATTCCGGACTTTGGCTTTGGTTTGTTTTAGAAAAAAGGTTGTAAGTATTAACTGACTATAGAAAACTCGTTGTGCATAGTTTCAATTAAGCATTAAAATAGTTAGTTGAAACTATGCACTTTCAGTGCAAGAATTTCAGTTTCTATAAATTTTTTATTCGACACAGATGCACAGATAATAAAATGAATTTTTTAATATTTTATTATCTGTGCATCTGTGGAGTTTTTTAAACGAATTTCATTCGTTGTTCAAATCTATGGACTGAAAGTCCATAGTGGTTTAGTTATTTACAACAAGCATTTCCCTCTTGAATAGGTGGGCACTTTACTGTACCGTAACTACAAAACACGCAACAATCTCCCTTTATAGGTTTTAGAGTTGTTTTGCAACTCTCACACTGATAGAAAAATTGACAAGCATCAGTTGGCATTTCTTCGGATTTCTTATGTCCGCAGGTTGGACAAGTTATTTCGGATATTAAAATGATGTCCATTATGAAATAATTTTGCTTTTTAGTGATTTGTAACCAGTAGAGTTGATAGCTTTTTCGATTTGCTCGATGCTGGTTTGTTTGTTGTCGAACTTTACAATTGCGTTGCCTTTTTCGTAAGAAACAATAACTTCAACAATGCCTTTTAGTTTGCTAATTTCTGTCTTTACATGATGTTCACATCCTGAACAAGTCATTCCTTTAATAGTAAATTCAACTTTCTGAATTTTAGAAGTCGAAGTAACAATTGCCGTGATTTTTGTCTTCGGAACAAAGATGTGAGCATAACTCGGAAATGATAGAAGTAAAACTGATATTACGGTAATACTTCCTAACAATGATTTCGTTTGCATAAAATTTTGTTTTTGATTTGTTTCACAATTACAGTCAATTTGTTGTTGAGGTTTCAGTTTTTGATACCAAGCAAAGCCAAGAACTAAAACAGTCATACCAATAAAATAAGGTCGAAAAGGTTCGAGCCACGAAAAGGTAGAAGCAATTCCGCTTGAACCCGCAACTATAGCCAAAATTGGCGTAATACAGCACAAGGACGAAGCAATTGCTGTCAAAAGTCCTGCACCGATTAATTTTTTTTCTGTTTTCATATTGCTTCCAAAATTTTGTTTTCGTTAAGGATTTTGAAAAAAGGTTTGAGCATTTTTTCATACTCTTTTGCCAACGAATAGAAAATAGTTTGCGCTTGTCTTTCCGTTTCAATGAGTTTTCTGTCTTTGAGTTTTCGCAAGTGCTGAGAAACTGCCGAAATGGTCATACTGAGAATATCGCTTAGGTCGCAAACACAAAGTTTCTTTTCTTCATAAAGAAGAAAAAGTATTTTCAGTCTTACATTGTTACCCGCTAACTCAAGTCCGCTGGATAAATAATCAACTGTCCCTTTGATTTCACTAATCCGGTCTTTGCAACGCATTATCTGCTTAACGTCCGCCTGCTGCCTTATACAAGAAAGATTATCCATAAGTACAAAGATAAGCAAATTGTTTATTTAAGCAAATACTAAAATACAAAAACATCTTTTTATACATTTTCATAAAAGGATAAAAGATTTCCGTATAAGTCTAATGCTGCAAATTCTCTTGTGCCATAATAGGTACTTTCTATCTCTGTTTTTTCATTGTGAAGCACCTCTTTTTCTTTTAGCTCTTTATACAGCTCTTCAACTCCTTTTACTTCAATTCTGCAACTGTGTGTTCCTGCTAAAAAGCTTTCTGCCCCACTACTAATCGGTTTTAGAAATAGAAAAATGCTTTTCCATTTCCAACTATAATTGCAGGAAGCCCACAAATGCAGTTCTATGTTGCCCCGAACCAAAATTGCAAAAGTGTCTTCCTTGTGCCGACAATCAAAACCAAATTTGTCTTTGTAAAATTGAACTGCTTTGTCAATTTCCCTGACAGGAAATGCGGGTGTTGCCTTTATCAGTTCTATCATTGTCATGTGCAATTTTAAATTGTAATATTGTGGTAAATAGTTGAGACAGCTCAAACGGATTGAAAAAACGTTTTCGGTTTCCTGGCTTAGCTGTTTATCCTTTGTTTTAATAATTTAAAGATAACCCAATACCCCAGCCCATATCGCTATCATAATGTGTACGAATACCCACATTTTTATTGATAATATATTTTAGCTCTGTCATATATTCCATATCGGTGTTGACCATAAAACCAGCCCTCAATCTCTTTGTGATGGGAATATCTTCACGCATTAAAGAAAGACGTACAATTCCATCGTGATATACCTCTGCCTGAAAGTTTACTAACATTGGTAATGTGTACATAAAGCCCAAGCTAATAGCTCTACGTGTATCTTTTTCATTTTTCTGTCCGAATAAATTGGTTTCGTGTTCATCCATACCCATTTTACGATACCTCCAATCAAAACCTATAAACGGCATAAACCATTGCATTTTTCCAATGTACCTTCCTAAATGTGTTTCTACTTCATAACCGTGCATATCGTTATAGCCTAATCGCCATTCTGTCCCTAAACTCCATCTTGAATTCTGAAGCATCGCATCACCATCATTTCCATTGCTAGCAAAATCATTCTGAGCCATTAAGTGTGGCATATTGCTTTCTCTTTGCAACATATTATATGCTTGTTTTTTGTTAGTTAAATTCGGATTTTGATAATCGTCAACTGCAAATACCCTGTTCATTCCTGACATCATATGATAAAGGATATGACAGTGGAAAAACCAATCTCCTTCTTCGTTTGCTAAAAACTCAATGGTATCAGTTTCCATTGGCATTATATCTATAACATTTTTTAGTGGTGATTTTTCGCCTTTGCCATTGATTACCCTGAAATCAAAACCGTGCAAGTGCATTGGATGGCGCATCATTGAGTTATTATGAATGGTAATTCGTAGAATTTCTCCTTTTTTCACAGGTATTTTATCAACTTCTGAAAGTATTTTATTATCCATACTCCACACATAACGGTTCATATTTCCGGTAAGGGTAAATTTCAATTCTTTTACTGGCGCATCTTTAGGAAGTTCCGTATTGGAAGGAGATTGTAGCATTGCATAATTCAGCGTTTTGATTTCTCCCAAAGCATTTGCATTGTAACGGTTGGGATCATTTTCCATATTCATATTGTGTTGACTATGGTCTTCTTTTGGTTTTGCCTCTCCAGTAATTTCAGGATACATTACCACGTTCATATCCATTTGGTTCAGGCTCATTTTCATTCCCATATCGTCCAAATCTCCATTCATCTTCATCATATCGTTCATCATCTTCATCCCTTCAAAATATTTTAATTTAGGAAGTGGTGATATTAATTGTTTGATGCCATTGCCCACAAAATAACTTGCGGATTGTGTTCTGTCTTCAGTAGTAGCTAGAAACTGATAAGCAACACCATCTTCAGGAATTGTTACTACAATATCGTAAGTTTCAGAAACCGCAATGATTAATCTATCTACTTCCACAGGTTCTACATCATTACCGTCATTTGCAACTACGGTAATTTTACCGCCTGCATACCGCAACCAAAAATAGGACGAAGCACCACCGTTTGAAACTCGCAATCGTACTTTATCGCCCGCTTTTAGCGTTTTGCCGTCCACCTTTTTTAAATCGGTCGTATGGTTTCCATTGATTAAAATTTTGTCATAATACACATCGCTTACATCCATTGCCAACATCCGTTTCCATTCGTTGGTTAGTTTTGTTTTGAAATGTCCTTCTCTAATAGCTTCTGCATAAGACTGTGTTGCATTTTTTTTAATAGCTGCCCAATCGTTGGCATTATGCAGCATCCTGTTGATGTTGTCGGGATTAAGATTTGTCCACTCGCTTAAAATGATGGGTACAGTCGGCAAATCGTCAATTCCTTTTCTAAAGGTTTTATCATCATCCTTTTTCTTCATTATAAAACTGCCATACATCCCAATTTGCTCCTGCAAACCAGAATGTGAGTGATACCAATGCGTTCCGTGTTGGATAATTGGGAAGCGATAGGTATAGGTTGTGCCTGCCTTAATAGGTTTTTGTGTAAGCCAGGGCACACCATCTTCTTTGTTGGGCAGGAACACTCCGTGCCAATGCAATGAGGTACTTTCTTTTAATTGGTTATGTACAACGATTTCGGCTGTATCGCCTTCGGTAAAAGTGAGCGTTGGCATTGGTATTTGACCATTTACGGAAATGGCTCTTTTTTCTTTGCCTGCGTAGTTTACAAGCGTATCTTTTACATACAACTCGTAACGAACTACTTTTTGTGCAAAGAGAGATTGCGAACATAACAGTATAAAAACTGCTTGCAGCAACCTGATCGTAACATTTTTAGGTATATTCATTTTGATATTTTTTTTCTTGAAACTTAATCCTGCTCTTTTAGCCAATTGGTTAAAACTTTGATTTGCTCATCATTCAGTTTTGTGTTTTTATGCATCATTGTATATGATGCTAAGGGCATTTGTTTAGTTTCGATTTGTTCTTTAATTGAGTTTAATAATCTGTCCTGCTTCCTATTTGAGTATGTACCCCATTCGTTGAAATTCAAATCCTCTTTTGCGTTTTTTATGTGGTTTTCTACTAATGCTCTCATAGGTTGCACATAGTCGTACCAAACATAATTAGTATTGTTACTATGACAATCGTAGCAAGAGGTTTGAAGCATCGCTTTTACTTCAACAGGCATTTTATACGCTTGGGTAAAATCGGTTGTGTAAACCTGCCCTTTATCTACATTAAGGGCAGGCTGATAAAATTGAATAGCAATAAAAATAAACAGCACTATTGTCAACATTATCTTTAATACTCTCTTCATTTTTAGAACTCTTTTTTTACAGAGCCACAGGTAAGCATCTTGCTGCCATAATAAGGATTTTTGATAGTCTTAGCTTCGTTAATCCAAACCGCACCTTTACCATCATTGTACATTGGGCAGTAGTCCTGATATAATTTTTGGGTAGTTCCAAATAATGTGATAAGGTCAGAAACGTCTTTACTTAGCGATGCTAAATGCTCTCTCTGGTGGTCTATTTTACCAGCATTGTCACTAATATGCTCTGCATTTTCTTTGGCATTTTCCGCTATTTCCATATATTCTTTATGTTTATTCGCTGGGATAGCGTTCATATCCACATTTTTTAAGGTAGTAAACAATTGCTTTCCTGCATTAGCCGCTGCTTTGTCATTATCTGCAACAAGTGCATTTTTTAAAGCCAAATAATCCTTAATTATAGGTGCGACAGTAAACTTTTGAGCTTGCTTCACATCGGACTTTTCTGCCTCTTGAGAAGATGTATCCGTTGAAGTAACAGTTGCTACCGTATCATTGTGTGTAGGTGATTGTAACTCCGGAGTTGCAGCAATTGTTGTGCTATCATTAGCTTGCTGGTCGCTATTTTTATTTGAAGATTGATTGCAGGAAATTGTTACCGCTGCAACTGTTACTAATGTAATGATTGAGAAAATTATATTTTTCATTTTATTTATTTTTGATATTATTGAAGAAATTTGTCTTATTTATTTGTTTTCAAATTCATTTAGCTTACGCTTCATAAATTCGATTTCTTGTGCCTGTGTTTCCAGTATGTTTTTTTGTAACTGTATCAATTCGGGGTCGGTAAGCTTAGCTTTTTCAGACATCAATACTGCTGCTGCGTGATGCGGTATCATACCTTTTACAAACTCTTTATTTCCCACAAATAATTGCTCCCGAATACCAAACCAAGAAAAGATACCAATCGCAAGGGAAACCGTTATGATTGCCCAGTTGATTTTTTTGCTTTCATACATTCCTTTCATTATCAATAGTTCTATAATCAACATTGCAGAAACCATCAGCAAAGTCATATACAAATTATTGATGTTCAGGATAAGGTTCTGTAAGCCGTCAATCATAGCATACATAATGAAGTACATAGCTATGAACATAGCAACAGCCATTACAGCAAAGCGTTTGTACATTGCTAAAGAGTGATTAGTATTATGCTTTTCATTCTTATGGTTATGTTGCATTTCGTGTTGGTTTTCCATACTTTCCATAACAATAGCGTTTTATTTGTTATTAATAGTTTCCTGTACGCTACCGCAAGTAAGCATTTTGGAGCCGTAATACGGGTTTTTAATTGCTTCTTCTTTGCTTAGCCAATTTGCTCCTTTACCATTATTGTACATTGGGCAATGTTGATAATAAACAGGTGTTTCCTGTTTTGAAACTTTGGCTAATTCGTACATATTATTAGCCAGTAAAGCGAAAATTTCTCTTTGTTTGGTAACATCTTTTGCTATAGCAATTTTTTCTGCATTAGCAGTTAAATCTTTCATTACTTTCATCCAAACGGTATGTTCTTCGTTGGAAAGTTTTGTCATTTCTACTGCTTTAATGGCTTTTACCAATTCGGTAGCTTTTGCGGAAGAAGTACCTGCATCAGTTTTTACCAACGCATCTTTCACTGAAAAATAGTTATTGAAAACGGCTTTTAATTGCGGTACATTTTGTGTTTCAGTGGTATTTTTTTGAGCCATATCGCTTTGGTTATGGTTGGCGTGTTCATTTTTCATATCCATACCTGCATCTCTGGTTTTTGCAACTGGTTTTAGTTCCCTTTTATACTGGCAACAGTCGGATAATTTTGCATATACATCATCTGGAGCCAAAAATTTCTCACTGTCATAACCTGCTAAGGCAATGCG
Source organism: Chryseobacterium salviniae (assembly GCF_035819015.1). Lineage (NCBI taxonomy): Bacteria > Pseudomonadati > Bacteroidota > Flavobacteriia > Flavobacteriales > Weeksellaceae > Chryseobacterium > Chryseobacterium salviniae. The sequence continues at coordinate 110,051 of NZ_JAYLAA010000018.1, forward strand.
TTTCAATATTTCGTCCTGATTTGTTTTTTTACCATCATAGTTGAGTGTAGCAATCTTGGTATCTTTATTCCAATCTACCGTGGCTACATTTTTTAAATTTCCTGCTTTTTCGATGGTTGTTTTACACATTTCGCAGTTGCCATATATTTTTACAGTTTCTGTTTTTGCATTTTTGATTTGTGCAAAACTGTTTACGGCTGATAGTAATACGATGATTACCATCAATATTTTTGATATTGATTTCATTTTTATTTTTTTTAATTTAATAAGATATACGAAGAGTTTGCGAAAACTGGATTCAGCTTTCGACAAGGCACACGTATGGCTAACAAGCCATCGTTTTAGCTTATTTTAGGTGGTTGCCAAATGGAAGAGTAGCCTGAAGAATAGTAGGCTTCTTTGAAACCGAATTTTTGCTTTTTAATTTCAGCAAAAGGGTTAGCTGTTTTTAAATCTATTGGTATTGGTAAGCTTACAGAAGATGAAGAAGTGCTACATCCACATGAACTGTGCTTACAATTGCCGTCGCAGTCGTGACCATTTTTGCATTTTTTACAGGACTTGTCCTTGCAACTGCTTTTATGTTCTGCTTTTGCAGATTGATCTTTTGAGCAGGACTTTTGCTCTGTCTTAGTTGTTTTTTTTGCACAAGCATAGCTTATGCTTGGCATTAGGAAAAAGCCCAAACATAGTAAGATGACAAAGCTGATATGTTTACTCAAATTTTTCAACACTACAAAATTATGAAATTATTTCTTTTAATTGCTATATTTTGCACTTTCGTGAACTGCAAACACAGAATTATAGATAAAATATCTAAATCACTAGTCTGCATAGTCCTTTTTATGCTTATTAAAATAAATATACAGTTAATTACCTAAAGTGTTTGTTATAAGTTAAATAACTAAACAGGTTATTAGGATAAGGAAATTATCTTTGTTTAATGGTTCTATCTTAAAACCTGCTTTCTGTACAGTTTCAATTACCTGTTCTTGTGTAATTCCTTCTGATTTTACGGTAAGCACCTTGTCTTTAGTTGTATCTACTTCCCAATGGCATATTATACCATGGTATTATCCAAATGAGGTTTTACAGATGCTACACATCCACCACAGTTAATATTTGTTTTGAATCGTAAGTCTTGATTATTCTTTTCCATTTTGTTTATTGAATAATTCATTTAAAGTTTAAAACTGCGTAATCGCAATGCATTTACGATTACCGATACAGAACTTAAAGACATTGCTAAAGCTGCAATCATTGGAGATAATAAAATTCCGAAAAACGGATATAAAATACCTGCTGCAATTGGAACACCAAGCACATTGTAGAAAAAGGCAAAGAATAAATTTTGCTTGATGTTTTTCATAACAGCATGGCTCAAATTTTTTGCTTTAACGATACCTAATAAATCGCCTTTTACTAAAGTTATTTTGGCACTTTCTATGGCTACATCAGTTCCAGTTCCCATAGCTATTCCGATATTGGCTTGTGCTAATGCCGGAGCATCATTTATACCATCACCAGCCATAGCTACAATTTTCCCTTCTGCTTGTAAACGTTTAATTTCGTTGAGTTTATCTTCGGGTAAGCATCCTGCTTTATAGGAAGATAAACCTAATTCATCCGCTACTGCTTTGGCTGTATTAACATTGTCGCCAGTAAGCATAATTACTTCTACACCTTGGAGCATTAGTTCTTTTATCGCTGCTGCACTCGAAGTTTTTATCGCATCGGTAATTGAAACAAAACCAACTGTAACATCATCAACAGCAATGTAAGAAACCGTTTTACCAAGTTTTTGTTCTGCAATAATTTTGGTTTCTAAATCGTTAGAAATAGTTGCCTTAACCTGTTCCATTAGTTTTTTATTGCCTAATGCTACTTTTCTATTGGTAACCGTTCCTGTAACTCCTTTTCCTGTAACATTTTCAAAATCTTTGACTCCAATTAATGAAATAGATTTTGTTTTGGCATAATTGACTACTGCTTGTGCCAATGGATGTTCACTGTATTGGTTTAAGGAAGCTATATTTTGCAATAAATCATCCTCGTTATTAGTTGATGCGTAAATTTTTTCTACAGAAGGTTTTCCCTCAGTTAGCGTTCCTGTTTTATCTGTTATTAAAACATCCACCTTATTCATATTTTCTAAGGCTTCGGCATTTTTAATTAATACTCCAGATTGTGCTCCTTTGCCCACACCCACCATCACAGACATCGGCGTGGCTAAACCTAAAGCACAAGGACAAGCTATGATTAAAACTGCAATGGCATTTATAAATCCATAAACCTTCGCTGGTTCTGGACCAAATAGTGCCCAAACAAAAAAGGTAATTACTGAAATGATTACTACAATGGGTACAAAATATTTAGAAATACTATCGGCTAATTTTTGAATGGGTGCTCTTGAACGAGAAGCATCGTTAACCATTTGTACAATTTGAGAAAGTAATGTTTCAGAACCTACTTTTTCGGCCATCATTACAAATGATTTGTTCCCGTTGATTGTTCCCGAAATTACATTATCGTCTTTCTTTTTGTCAACGGGAATTGGTTCTCCTGTAATCATTGCTTCATCAATACTGCTTTCACCATCGGTTATTTTTCCGTCAACTGGAATTTTATCTCCTGGTTTTACGCGTAATAAATCACCTTTCTTAATATCATGAATGGAAATCACTTTATCGCCCCCTTCACCAATCAAAGTAGCTTCGGTTGGTGCTAATTGTAATAACGCTTTTATAGCTCCACTGGTTTGGCTATGTGCTCTTGCTTCTAACAATTGTCCCAACAAGACCAGTGTAATGATTACTGTTGCTGCTTCAAAATAAAGATGAATGGTTCCGTGTTCGGTTTTAAATTCTTCCGGAAAGATATTCGGAATCAGCATTCCTACAATACTAAACAAAAATGCAACTCCAGTTCCTATTCCGATAAGGGTAAACATATTTAGATTCCAAGTGATTATGGATTTCCAAGCTCGTACAAAAAACATCCAACCAGCATAGAAAACAACAGGAATTGAAAACAGAAATTGCACCCAGTTCCACATGTTGCTGTCCATTATTTGAAATAACGGATTGTTATGTACCATTTCCATCATGGCAATAATAAAAATTGGCACCGTAAAGAGGGTTGCAATTTTCATTTTTTTAAGCAAATCCAGATAGGTTTTTTTTTCTTCGGAATCGCTTGGTTCCATGGGTACTAAATCCATTCCGCATATAGGACATGAACCCGGACTATCTTGAATAACTTCGGGATGCATTGGGCAGGTGTACATCGTTTTCTTTACATTCAATTCTGCTTCTTTTACCAAATGCATTCCACAAACAGGGCAATCGCCAGCTTTATCATAAGTTTTATCGCCTTCACAATGCATTGGACAATAGTATTTGCCTTTTATATTGCTAGTCACTTCGATTGTTTTTTTATCATCGTGAGAATGAGCAGAGCAGCAGGATTTTGCCACTGGTTCATTTGTCGTGGTATGTTGTGGGCTTTTGTTATTGCTCATTTCTATGGTATATTTTCCAACAGCGGTTAATGCTTTTTGCAATTGTGTAGTTGGAATGTGTTTATCCATTGTCAGGGTAGCTGAGTTTTCATCTTTTGAAACTTCAACATTTGTCACATTTTCAACCTTTAATAAAGCTGATTTCACCTTTGCTTCGCAACCTCCACAGGTCATACCTGTTACTTGATATTTGTGTACCATTTTGTATGAGTTTTATGATACAAAGTTCCGTATTGTTTCCATTTTTTCGTTGTGGAATTTTGGGAATGATTTGTAAGATTTACTTAGACCTTATCCAAAGGTTTTCTTTTATCCTCTCGTATTCGCTTGAAATAACTTGGGGTAAGTCCTGTTACCTTTTTGAATTGGTTGCTTAAATAGGCTACACTTGAGTAATTTAAACGGAAAGCAATTTCACTCAAAGATAGTTCATCATATACCAATAATTCTTTTACCTTCTCTATTTTTTGGGCAATAAAATATTTTTCGATAGTAGTGCCTTCAATTTCTGAAAATAAATTAGAGAGATAATTATAGTCGTGGTGTATCTTGCTATTTAAAACATCCGACAAATTGTATTTTGTTTCGCCATCCTGATGATGAACGAGGTCAATAATAATATTTTTTATTTTTTCTATAATTCGGCTTTTTTTATCATCTATTAATTCAAAACCTAATACAGTCAGTGCTTGCACTAAATTGGTTTTAACGTTTTCAGCTAATTCTTTATCCAAGGTAACTTCTCCCAGCTTTATATTTTTCACAGTCAATCCAAGCTTCTCCAATTCATTCTGCACTACCATAATACAACGGTTGCAAACCATATTTTTTATAAAGAGTGTTGTCATATATTTTGTGCTTTATTTGAAATTAGCTTAAAATAAGCTCTATAAAATTACAATTAATATTTTCTTGTAATTGTAGAACAGTTGTCAATTGATGTATTTATCCACTGCGTTGTCCAATTCTTCATTTTTAATATTGCTTAAATTTATATCTGCCAAATGGAAAACTGGTCAAGTAGTTTGCTGACTTTCTTTATATCATTTCTTTATTCAAAGCATCAATGAGCATTTTGGTCATAATATTTCTTCTTTAGCCACAAACTTGCACGTACCAATAATATCAGTACAGGAACTTCCACCAATGGGCCGATAACGCCCACAAATGCCTGTGGCGAATGAATACCGAAAACCGATATTGCTACGGCTATTGCCAATTCAAAATTGTTTCCTGTGGCTGTAAATGCGATGGATGCGTTTTTATCGTAAGGAACTTTAAGAGATTTATTGATAAAGAAGCTCACGAAAAACATAAGTATAAAATAGATGATTAACGGTATTGCTACTTTTACTACATCCATTGGCAACTCTACTATTTTATCGCCTTTCAGACTGAACATCAATACTATAGTAAACAGTAAAGCATACAATGTAATGGGCGATATTTTGGGTACAAATTTCCGGTTATACCATTCTATACCTTTTGATTTTACAAGGATGTATCGGCTTAAAAAACCTGCCAAGAAAGGAATACCTAAATATATCAATACGCTTTCGGTAACATCTTTCATTGATACGCTTACATTGAAATTGGCTAATACTAATTTTGCAGGTAATACGTTGATGAATAACCATACTAAAAAACTGTAAGTAAATATCTGGAAGATACTGTTTAATGCAACTAACATAGCTGTATATTCTCTGTTTGCTTTAGCTAAATCACTCCAAACGATTACCATTGCGATACATCTTGCCAAACCTATCAGTATCAAACCTGTCATATAATCGGGTTCATTCCTTAAAAATAAAACGGCTAACCCGAACATTAGCACTGTACCGATAACCCAATTCAGCAATAAGGATATACCAATTACTTTTTTATCCTTAAACGCCATAGGCAATAATGAATAATCAACCTTTGCTAATGGCGGATACATCATCAATATTAAACCTATTGCCAACGGAATATTTGTAGTGCCTACGGATAGCGCATTTGTAATTTTTGAAATACCGGGAAAAATATATCCCAATCCTATACCTACTGCCATTGCAAGGAATATCCATAAGGTAAGGTATCTGTCTAAGAATTTTAGTTTTGGTTGCATCGGCTACATTTTAATCATTGAAAAAACATAGAACATTTCCGTTGCTATCTGTAAACTTCTATCAGCATAGACCTTTGATTGTTCCGGTGTATTGTCTGAAATTTTAGGGTCTTCAAATGTGATAGGTATTCTCTTTTCTGCTCCTGCAATAAAAGGGCATCCGCCGTCTGCCTGTGAACAGGTCATAATAGCTGCAAACGCTGATACAGGATTGAAAGGGCTATCATATTTTTTGGAGAAACCAACAATCGGCAAAGAATTATCACTATACTTTATGGCATATACAGGATTGTCGGTATCTGCTATTTTGAAAATACTTAATCCCTGATGTGTCAATGCTTCTGCCACTTTCGGGAATAATGCCGTTTCTTCTGTACCACCCGAATAACAATGTACCTTTGGGATAACATAGTGTGCTGCTGCTACCTGTGCCCAAACCTGCGATAAATGGCTTCTTCGGGAATTGTGGGTACAAATGAAGTTGATACTTATTTCCTGACTATTGTTTACTTTTTGCTGTACAAAATCTATCAGTGGTCGTAATATATTTTTGCGTTCTTCACTGATGTTTTGAAAAGTAGTAACATTGTTTATTGTTTCAACTAAATTCTTATACATTTTGATTGATTTAAAGGGTTTAACAACATCCTGAATTAGGTGTGCAGGAAGCATTATTCAACGCTGATAATTTTATTTTTTGCTTTTCGACAGGAATACCGCAAGCATCCTGAGCAAGACAAGCTGTTGTTTTACTTTTCAGTACGAATGTTTTTCCGTTGAAATCCAAATCATATTTCCCGATAGTATCAATTTGATATTCTACTTCAATTTCGGCATCTTCCATACCTAATTTTTCTTCGGATAGTTTGATGATATTTAATAGTTTGGTTGGCTTCAATCTATGTTCGTAATCGTCAGCATTCCATAATTGGAAATTGACAACTTTTTCATTGCGGATTACACCACCACAATCAATAAAAATTTTATTGATTTGCCCAACTTCGGTAACGTGGAAATGTTCGGGAACAAACGTTCCGTTCTCTAATTGAAATTCAACATGCTCTAATGTTGGTAAGATTTCTTTGATTTTTGATAGTTTCATAATTTCATTATTTAATTGTTATATTGCATTATTACGATTGATTTGGTTAAAATAAATGCTTAGCAACATTTATCAATACCTATATCGTCAACAAAGAAAGTATTGAGTTCCTTCTTAATCTGCTGCCAGACATTTTCATCAATGCAGTAGCATACACTGGTTCCCTCTATATTTCCTTTGATAATACCAATGTTTTTTAGTTCTTTCAAATGCTGCGAAATGGTAGCTTGTGCCAATCCCAATTCCTCTACCAAGTCATTACAAATACAGGCATTTTGTTTAATGATATATTGCAGGATAGCTATGCGTGCAGGATGAGCCAATGCCTTTAGCGAAGTTGCTAAACGGTTCTGCTGTTCCGTGTATATTTCAGTTTTTGTAACTCCCATTTTTATCAAAAATTATACATCGCAATATTACGATTAATATTTTAACTACCAAAATTGTTTAAAAAAATATTTAGTGAAGTTTACCCCTGTTGCACCAAATGTTGCAAATTCGGATCATTTTTTTTATCCGCTCTTTTTCATTTTCAATAATATTTACAATGTTTATTTTTATCTGGCGGTAATTCAGTAAAGATATCCTGTTGTTGATTTCCGGGCAATGATGGCGGTTGCTTTTAGGGTTGGTTTTGTTGGATGTCCTTTCAAAGCCACTTCGCTTTTTTGCAAAACGCAATTCCAAAGTCTAAAGTCCTACGTTTTTCCGAACAAAAAAGCTTTGAGGGGATGTCAGGTTCTCTTCCCTTTTTTAATTTGACGGAATGTATTGTGAACTCTGCTGTAGCTTTCCCTGCAAACTGTATAAAAAGGATTATACTAGTCATCAACCTGCATAAAATAAATACAGCTTTAAATTCATACCTGTGTAAATAAGATACAGATCATCATCATAAAATAGAATCATGCCGATCATCAAACCTGCGTAATACACATACAGCTGGAGTTCATACCTGCGTAAATCATATACAGGTCACCTGCTTAAGATAAGTACAGGTCAAAATCCTTACGATTTGATCTACAATACGATAGATAAATTATCACTTTGAAAGGATTTATTATTTACTTTCGTATGCTCAGACTTCACTTCCACACATTTCCAATAAAAACAATAAAAGAATCAAAACTGCTGATTATCAATACTATTAATCGTTTTTCAGAACTCCGAAAAATAAGCGGCTTTTTTTGAGCAAGATGTGTCTTTGTACCCACAAATTTTTGCAAATTTTCGAGTACAAAGACGATCTTGCCTTTTCTGCAAAAAGGAGAAAAAACGGCGGAACTTGTTTTTTTATGTTAGGTGAAATTTAAGTTAAGATTCCAAACTAATCCAATTTATTCTTTTTTAATCTTTATAGATTTTAGACTCATCCAGAGTATTCTTAATTAGCCCAACTCCCATCAAAACTATTGTTTTAGAGGTTTTTATGATACAACTTTGCCGTAGAAATTTTATCAAAAATGAAAAAATCATTTAACCTTTTAATATTTGTTTTTGCAATTATCGTTAAAGCTCAGGTTGGAGTTAATACGCAGACACCCGCAGCAACTTTGGATATTGTCGGCAAACCAGATCTGCCCAATCACTTTGATGGCATAATTCCCCCAAGAATTACAGGTGATCAACTTGCAAATAAAACTTATTCAGTATTGCAAAAAGGTGCCATTGTTTACGTGACTCAACCTGCATCAAATCTTTTGGGTCAAGTCATTCATATTGTTGAAGAAGGGTACTACTATTTCAATGGTATGTTTTGGAATCAGATGTTTAAGGAGCCTACTTATTACGATGCTCTTATTGTATTGGACGAAACACTTTCTGCAAATACTATTTCTGAACAATCCTCGTGGAACACATACCTTCCTTTTCCTACAAATCCTCGTCAGCATACATTATCTACAAAAATATATAGATTAGGAACATCAGGTCTAGGAATAACTGGGCAAATCGATGCGCGGCGAATAGGAACAATTGGCTATTTAGATGTCAGTATAATTTGTTCAACACCTATCACTTCAAGCTACGTAATACTGAATCTTTCAAAACCATTACGGGATTTAGGTTTTATGTCGGATGGCAGTGTGGGTTCACTGAGCAATATTTTAGTAAGTGGGAACTCAAATGGAATTAGTTCAGGAGTAGAGCAGGGCATTATTTCATTAACGAACGTTGATTTCAATCTACTTCTTTGGAAAAATCAAATCGAAAAATTTACCGGTACCATAAAGGGCATGACCACTTTTCCGATTAATTATCTGAATGTAATTGAATGATAAATAAGACGGATATTAAGAAGAAACATTACATTAAAATAAGGATTTCCATCATCCAAAAAGAAAAGTGGAAAAAAGCCTGTTCAGAAAAAAAAATCTCTTTAACAAGTCTAATTGTTAATTCTGTTGAAAATAGGCTTATGGACAACGAGAGAAGAAAAGTATTAGCGTTCATAGAAAAGCAGGATAACATATTCGGAAAGATTGAAAACAATATCAATCAGGTAGCAAAAATAGCAAATAGTCAAAAGTTTATCAGCGAAAATGAAATCAGAAAATTTTCGAATAAGTTATCAGAGATCATAATTCTGAAGAAAGAACAGAACGAAATGTTTACAAAAATCTACGCAATGCTATCAAGATGATTGTTAAGATTATGGATCCGGCAGGTCCCAGTTTTCCAGGAGTTCATTATAACGATAAGAAAATTGACAAAGGAACCGGAGAATTAATGCTGATGAAAAATTTTCCTTCCTTCATTAACGAATCAAGCAGCAAGGAGGAAGTAAGAAACTATTTGAGAGCTATTTCGATTGGAAACAAAAAAGTATTAAAGCCTCAATTTCATGCGATGATCTCTACGAAATTTCAAGGACATTCGAAAGAAGAGCTAACTAAGATCGCTGAGAATTTTATGGATGAAATGAAATATGGAGGACAGCCTTTCATTGTAGTTTTTCATAGTGACACCGATAATAATCACGCTCATATAGTTACTACAAGAGTCGATAAACAGACAGGGAAAAAGATCAATGATAGTTATGAAAGGCTTAAAGCCCAAAAAGCTTTAAGCGTTACAATTGAAAAATTGTATGGTCAGAAACCGGAAGAAGAACTTGGCAAACTGTTGAACTATAAAATAAGTTCGCTCAATCAGTTGGAAACTTTACTCAGCAGAAATGGTTATAAGATAGGCAAAAACACAGATGATATAAATTCTTTTAACATTTTAAAAAACGGAGTAATACAGCAAACACTTTCAGGAAATCAGATTGTTTTTGATAACAGTAAAAATGATAAAAGGGCAAAGCAGATCAAAGCCATATTAAGCAAATACAAACAATTGTATTCCACCAAGGTTTTCAAGGTGGAAGATGACAGAAAAAAGGAGTCAATGCTCCCAAAAGAAAAATTACGAGAAAATAATTTAAAAATAAAAATCAGTTTTGAAAGTGAACTCCAAAAGAAGCTGAAAGATGTTTTCGGGATCGATGTGGTTTTCCATCATAAAGAAGATAAAAATCCTTTTGGCTACACCGTGATCGACCATAAAACAGGAAAAGTCTATAAAGGAAGTGATCTACTGAAAATGAATGAAGTGTTTGAATTTACTTCTGACAAGCTAGATAAGAAGACTTTTGAAATCCTGAAAGATTATAATATTCCGAACCAGGAATCAAAAAAAATATTGCTTGAATTTTTAAATAAAAAATATCCGGAAATAGAGATCAAGGGCTTTATGCTTTTTGAAAACCGAGGAAAGAAAGATTTGGAAACCTATCGAAAAGTTCAGTTTGAAGTCAAAAGTTTCATTAAAAATCAAAAAAACACAAATGATGAAAAAAAGGATATTTCCATAACCAGGGCTGAAGACGGAAAGCTGTATGCGGTTCATACTCGGTTCCATTATATCGGAGAGCTCCAATCATTAATTGGGGAAAAGGAGTATCAAAAATTTCTGAATCCGACAGGCGTAAATGAAGTGCAGGCAGAAAACCGGACTGAAAATAATGAGAAAACAAAATTAAACAAAGCAGTTGATGAACTGCTGTTTGAGTTGATGAAAAGTTCAGGAACTGCAAAAGACCCTGTCGAAAATGAGCTCAAAAAAAGACGAAAAAAAAGACGATAAAATGATGGTTGTCGGCTGATATAAAAATCATCTTCGGTCCAACAACAATCAGTTAGAAACATAAACTAAATCCAATGATCATAACATTTGCTACACAAAAAGGAGGAACCGGAAAAACAACTTTAGCCATCGCTTTTGCCAATTACATTTCGGCAATTTCGGAAAGGAAAATCAATGTTTTTGATTTTGATTATCAGAAATCATTTTACTACAAATGGAAAGATGATGAATTATCGGAAAGTCCGAAATTGTATGAAGTGGAAATTATTGGCGATGATGACCAACAGCCATTTTCAGACTTTGAGACCCTCATTAATTTAAAAGATAGCGATGACATCAACCTTTTTGACTTGGCAGGAACACTCGATGCAAAATATAGCGATCTGCTCATTTACAGTGATTTTATCGTGATCCCGTTTGAGTATTCAGATGTTTCTGTCAAGTCCACATTGGTCTTTATCAATATGCTGGGACTATTGGAAAGTGAGGCTGAAAGAGTATTTATCCGTTCCAAGTATGATAAAGGCTACAAGTATCTGAATCAGGAAGGAATGGACATTGAGCTGAAAAAATTCGGATTGCTACTGGAAAATCCTGTATTCAAAAAAAACTGTCTACAAAAGATTGATACCAGAAAGCTGACCTACGAACAAAAATATGGGGTAAGAAAATCTTTCGATGAATTGATAGAATATATTAATCAAACATTGAAGATCACCCTTTGAAATAAAAAATATACCTAAGTATTAATCTCTATAACCTCAGTAAAAATGATAAAAATCTCGCTTTGCATCTTGGCTGTTTATCTGACGTATTACGCCGGAAATATTTTATACGATCTGTTTCTGAAAAAAGAAAAAGAAATCTATAAAGAAGAGACGGAGGAATTTTCATTGTCCGAAATTTCTGAACAGTACGAAGATCTTACTGCAACTATAGGGATTGAAGATGTAGAAAATCTCAACACTCCCAAGTCCTTTAATAAAAATGCAATCCATTCTGATATCACTGAAGGAAACGAAGAACGACAAGATCTGGAGTATTTGAGGGAAATATTTGAATCTGAACAAGATCTGGATGAACCGGGCATTGCACTAAAAAAAGATTCCACGGAAATCGAAAACCAATCACATCCTGAAAAAGCTGAAACAATCGAAGTAGATTTTGACCAGACGGAAAAAATATCAGCCGAAAAGGAAAATCAGAAACCTAACGAAGTGATTCGCGAAAACCCAATCACAGTTAGTGCAGACCAGGAAACTTCCAGAATAAAAGAATGGAAGGCGATGCTTAATCTTTCTGAAACCCTGGTTCAAATGGTTGTGAACTACGACGGATACAAAGTTTATCAATCCACGATGTAGTTAGCCAACTTAAACAAAATCTAACGTACTGAATATTAGACTTAACAGCGGATTTACATTCGTTGTCCGGGACTTCCATGCCCAAAATTTAACACTCAAATGATTATTAACCCTTTATAAAATTTTTGAATTATGATGAAAAATTATTTCACAAAAAACGTGACAACAAAAAAAGTTTTAACCCTAGCCTTGGCACTTATGGCGATAACTCCCGCATTTGCCCAAGGTGGAGCAACGGCAATCTCGAATGCAGCAAGTGATATCACTGATTATTGGGATCCGGTCAAGCTGATCTTGAAAGCAGTAGGAGGATTGGTCGGTTTTATCGGAGGTCTCCGAGTGTATAACAAATGGACCAATGGTGATCAGGATGTCAACAAAGAGATCCTTGGTTATGGAGGAGCAATGATTTTCTTGATTGTCGTTCCTGAATTCGTAACAGCATTCTTTGCCTAATATGGGATTCTACCTTTATAAGGGGCTCAAAAAGCCCCTTGTATTCTTCGGACTCAAAGGAAAATACATCTTTTATGCAGTCGGCGTCATCGGAGGCGGGGTCATATCAGCATTGGTACTCTCAAAGTTCGGTCTCTTAGGCTCTTTATTGGGTCTTGCAGTCACCGCAGGCGGAGTTTATCTCATCTTCAGAAGACAGGACAAATATGGTTTGTATGACAAAACCAAAAACTTCGATCAGATCTTAATTTTTCCAAAAAGGTTACATAATAATAAACTTTTAAAGAATGGCAACAATAAAAAAACAAGCCTTTAGCATCCCATTTATTGGATATGATCAGGGAAAAGATTTCAATTGGGATTTTGATGTTCTTTTCGGACAGTACGGGAATCCTATTATCGGGATCAAAATAAAAAATATTGTTGAGCAATATTCGGCAGACCCGGATAGCTATCTCAATTTCCACACGGTTTTAAATCAGGTGGTATCAATCATTGGAGAAGGAAGAATTGTTCAGAAGCTCGATATCTTTTCCAAGAAGAAATATGCTGCCGAGCAATCCAACCAATTTCTACAACAAAAATATTCGGAGCATTTTGAGGGCAGACTTTTCAAAACTATTGAGACCGTACTTCTCTTTACTGATATTGTAGATGATAAGCTGAAAAAGAAAATGAAGCATTATCATTTTTCTGATAAAAGCTATAAGGAACTACGGGATAAATGCCAGAAAGTTTTGATGCTATTAAAACAGAACAATTGTGAACCTGAGTTTTTATTTGAGAAAGATTTTGAGTACTACATTTCCGGGGTTCTATCGATGCAGTTTTCCGAATCTCCAACATTTGATAATATAAAGAGTACCAACGAATTTTTACAAATAGGAAAAAGGTTTGTAAAAAACATCTCTTACGTGGATGTCGAAAACATCGATTTACCATCGGAAATTGAACCTTATTCTATTCTCGGCGGCAATGGTGCCGCAGCAGAAACAGCAGTAGATAATTTTAGTTTTATCAATGAACTGGAAGACTACGAAACGATTGTCTACAATCAGATCATTACCATTCCGCTTCAGGCACAACAGCAAAGGGAGCTTGATAAAAAAAAGAAAAAGCACGAAGGAGCAGCCAATAATTCTCCTTCCAATGCGATCATAGCAGATGAAATTCAGACCCTGCTTCATAATATAGCGATTGATGGACAGCTCGTTGTGAATGCCCATTTTTCCATCCTTTTTTCAGCACAGACATTGGAAAAAATGGAGAACATTCAGTCGATGATTGAAAATAAGCTTTTTACGAAAGGAATCATCGTTTCTAAAAATGCCTACAACCAATTGGAACTCTGGCGAGCAGCCATTCCGGGCAATGGAACAGAACTGAGGGAATACGATTTATTTATGACGACAAGCGAAGCGGCCTTGTGTTTTTTTTTTAAAGAAAGTTACCCGGTCAATGAAGAATCCAATTTCTATTTAAGATTTACCGATAGACAAGGCGTTCCGCTAAAAGTAGATCCTTCGGATTTACCGATGAAAACCGGAAGAATTAATAACAGAAATAAGTTCGTTCTCGGACCTAGTGGGTCAGGCAAAAGTTTTTTGATGAACAATATTATCGAGCAGTATTTGACCTGCAATTATGATGTAGTGATTGTTGATACAGGAGATTCTTATTCGGGAACCTGCAAATATAAGGGAGGAAGATACATCCAATACACCGAAGAAAAACCGATTACTATGAATCCTTTTCTGATGGATAAGAAAGAATTTAACATTGAGAAAATTGAATTTTTAACCAACCTGATCTTCCTTATCTGGCAAGGTCCGGATTCTTCAATGTCATCCGCACAAAAATCCATTTTAGACAATGTGTTGATGTCGTATTACCATCAGTATTTCAACTCAGGAACACAGTGGTATGAAAATAAAACTTCTGAAGAACTCATTCTCTATCTGAGTAAATATAACATACACGAAGATGATCTTTTTTATGAATATGAAAACGAAGCCAAAGGACAGCATACTTACTATGACATTTTGGGAATTACTTTCGATGCCAGTTCCGATGAAATAAAGGAAGCGGGAAGAAAATTATTGAAATTTTATCATCCCGACAAGAATATCAATAACCCGGAATATGAAAGCGAAAATTTCTATAAAGTTTATGAAGCGTATGACACTCTGAACGATGAAGAAAGAAGGAAAATATATAATGAGACGCAGTTGATTTTAATCAAGTCGAACGATATCATCAAGCAGCCTGGATCAGCTGAAGAATGGAACGAATCCTTTAGAAAAGCGATCATCAGGAAAATCAAAGAACTGGAAGAAAAGCTGGTCGTAACTGAACTTTCGTTCAATGGGTTTTATGATTATTGCGATCAATTTCTTCCTATCTACCTGAATAATAAGAAACATAATATTATAGAGAAAGAGTTTAATCTGCGCACCTTTTTATTTGTACTGAAAGATTTTTACAAAGGCGGAAGGTACGGAACGACTTTAAATGAAAGTGCAGACAATACGCTTTTTGATGAAACATTCATCGTTTTTGAAATTGACAACGTAAAAGATAATCCCAAACTCTTTCCGATCGTGACGCTCATTATTATGGATACTTTCATTCAGAAAATGAGGCTTAGACAAGAGCGTAGAAAAGCCTTAATAATTGAGGAAGCGTGGAAGGCAATTGCAAGTAAATTAATGGGTGGATACATTCTCTATTTATACAAAACAGTAAGAAAGTTCTGGGGTGAAGCTGTGGTTGTAACTCAGGAACTGGACGATATTATTGGAAATGCTGTGGTAAAAGATTCCATCATCAATAATTCCGACACTTTTATTTTGTTGGATCAGACGAAGTTCAAAGATAATTTCGACAAAATCGCATCATTGCTTTCGCTCAATAAAGTAGAGCAAAACAAGATTTTCACCATCAATAATCTGAACAACAAATTCGGGAGAAGCCGATTCAAAGAATTTTATCTGAAAAGAGGTTCAAAAGGCGAAGTCTATGGAAATGAAGTGTCCTTGGAGCAGTATTTAACCTACACTACAGAAAAGCCTGAAAAATCAGCTGTTGAATATTATGTTCAGAAATACGGAAACTATGATGAAGCATTACGCAGGTTAGTCGGTGATTTGAAAACCTTTGGAGATAGCCTCGAAAACTTTGTATCACTCGTGAATTTATATCAAAATCCTTTGGATCAAAAAATCAATTCTTTTTACAGAATGATGAAAAATGAACACAAAGGAAGGAATGTTTTCAAAATCATCTCTCAGGAATTAGAAGACCGAAATCTCAGCTTTTTAGAATTAATCAACCAAAAACAAGAGCTATATGAAAAAATTTAGTCTCAAAATAGCAATGCTGCTTTTCCCACTTTGGGGGACAATGGGATTCGCTCAAAACACTTACATCGACCCAACGGTAACGGCAGCAATGATTCTCTATTCAGAAAATCTAAAAGCCAAACAGAATGAAGTCATCGAAGAAACTTCAAAATTAAAGGACGCACAAACTTGGGTGGGAACTAAAATGGTGGTCGCCAATGATATTCAGAATAAAATACTGAAGGGATTAAAAGAAGTTTCAGGGACATTACAAAACGGAATTCAGGCACAGGAAATCTATTCTGAACTCAATAAATGCTACAATTATTCATCACAAGTGGTACAATTAGCATCACAGCAACCTGAGTATGCGATATTCGGTGTGAAGGCTTCGCAGAAAACCTACGAGCAAAGTCTAAAAATTGTTACCGATGTATCAGATATTCTCGCATCTGGAGAACTTAATCTTGCTACCGCAGGAGATCGATACAAAATTCTTCATAATATTTCCGAGAATGTAAAAAATCTGAAACTGTGGCTTTTGGCGATTAAGTTAAGACTTGAAAAAGCCAATCGATTGGGATTTTGGAATTCCATTAATCCATTTGCAGGATACATCAATACAGACAAAGGTATTGTTGAAAACATAATGAACAGATATAAACGGAATTTTTAAAAATCATACGATGAAGAAAGTTTTTCAAATTCTACTGATTCCAATGGTTTATATCGTGCTGACTTCTTCCGGCGGTGGTTCTACACCGGCTTGGCAGCAGGAAAACGTTTCCTTTCCGATGATGGATATTGTAATTAATGCGACGATGAAAGAACACGACAGACAAAAAGAAATGCGGCAAAAACAAATAGCCAATACCACCGTAGAAACAGCCAACAGAGCCCAATGGAATCAATTCAAGGAAAAGATTACAAAGATACAAGATCGGCTTAGGATTGTTTCATTTGCTATTCAGGCTGTACCGACCGGAATAGCAATGAGCAGGGAAATAACGAAAATAACAAACAATCAATCCGCCATTATCAATGAAATAAACGATGCTCCTTATTCAATTATTGCGGTATTGCCTTCTCAGGTTCAGTTTGTTGATGACCTGCAAATGGTAACACGGCTAATAACAGGGATCATTTTGTCTTACGGAGCTATTAACCAAATGGAAAAATCAGAACGTAAAGTATTATTAGACTATGCTTTAGATGAAGTAAAAGCAATAAGCAGAAATTCTACTCATATGCTTTTGAAAATTAGAGATATCAAAGCCAAAGTAAAACGTAATAAAAGAGCCTTTCAATATTATGTCAATAGAGATAAGCAAGTAGTTGAAAGCATAATGGATAACATCAAATCTTTCTAAAATGAAATCAAAGATTCGCAAATTCTATAGCAAAAAAGTAATAATGATATGAGCAAAAAAATATTTCTTTCCGGAGTTTTATTCTTCTCCGTTGCATCGGTAAAAAGCCAGCAAATAGTCATTAATGATAAACTCCTTTCGCAGATCACCGTAAATCACGGTGTTCGATTGGGAAGCGAACAAGCTTTTTTGGATTCCTATGAAAAGCAAAAAGAATTGTATGATGACATCAACAATAAAATCACGCAGATCATAGCCATTCAGGAGTATATCTATCAACAACTGAAAAATGTGAATTCAGCTTTGACCCAGAGCAAGAAACTTATTTATCTCTATCAATATTTAGGTAAAATAGTGACGAACTCCAATAAAATGCTGGATCTATCAGCGCAGCATCCTGAATATTCCGTACTCATTTCAAAATATTATGTTGAAATAGGCAAGCAGACGATGAAGCTTCAGCAGGAAGTTACCCAGGATATTCTCAATGAAGACAAAGATTTTCTGATGGATGCAATGGATAGGGAAATGCTTATTGAAAAGATATTTACCCGTGTCAGAAATATCAACGGAAATATTCTGTACATCAATTTACGGTTAGAGAATGCCAAGAAAATCCCTTATCTGTATCAGGTTCAGGTTCTCCGCAATTACATCAATATAGACAAAGCCATTGTTGGCGACATCATCACTAAATACCATTACCTCTTTAATTAAAAAATTATGGGAAATCTACTAAAAAAAATCAGTCTATTTCAGTTGCTCTTTTTTACAGCCACTGTGTTTGGACAATTGAGTGTAAAGAGATTGAATGACCCTTCCATTGTTGCTCAACATAAAAGAATTGTCTTTCAAGATTGGGGAGATTGGAGACCATATCCAAAATATTTTTTGGGAATCCAAACCAATTTTGCCTACGCAACAGTCTGGGGAATATGGGCTCCAAAGATCAACAGGGATTATAAAGACGGTGAAGATATTCGACCATTAAAACCTACAGGGGTGCAAAATCAGAGATTCGCCCAGTTAAAATTTCAGGAGGAAGAAGCAAAAAAAATAAAAGCAGCTTCAGATACCATTCATAAAAGAAGTGTTCAGGATTTTGCCCATTGGACGTCCGCTACTGTTGATGCCGATCCTCTTTGGCTTTTGTATTACAAACGAATGTTAAAACCAATTACCGAATTCCCCGACCATCCACAAAATTTTATTGAATGGAGATTGAAAGACCAACAAACGTTTGAAACGCTCAATACGACAGGAACCATTAGAAGGCTTAAGGAAGAGCTGGATCTCATCAAAGAAAAATACGCAATGTCCAGAAGTATGGATATGCCAAGAGGAAAACGGTTCATTATGTACCACGAAACCCTTATTAAATGGAGAAAATTTGTGCGAGAGTTAAGGGATTACAATAACAAGACAACACTTCTTACAGATTACAAAAATATTTTAAAGAACCATTCAAATTATGCTTTGCCACCTGGTTGGACACCCGCTTCAGACCAGCAAATTGTTCAAAATTTGATGAATCATTATAAACACCGATTTTAAAAATGAATAAAACGATAACATTAACTTTTTGCTTATTAACAATTCTTTTACCTGTTATGGGTTTCGCCCAGACAGACGGTGATTACAGCAATCTACTCCAATTTTTAAAGGGAGATGGTGCCTTTGAAAAGTGGTTTATGGAAGTTTTTACAAAACTGGACAACAGTGTGCAGGATAGCGCCGCCGGTTCAGCTTTGGTAGGAAAAGCAATAGGCGGTTTAGGCGCTCTGATGTACCTCGGGTACATGGGCTGGCAAATGGCTGCCGGAGACAGAGAATGGGAAATCACACCGATGCTGAAACCAATTCTTATTGGATTTACGCTTGTTTATTGGAGCGGATTTGTCAGTATGATTCAGGCACCATTTGAAGCCATTGCCGAGCCCGGAATATCAATTTTCAGCGAGATAGAATCAGAAGTTAACGACTTAAGGGTCGAGAGATTTAAGAAGCAGCAGCAATTACTCGATGCTGTCATCAAATTAAAGGCGGAAGAAGATGCCAAACAGGAAGTCATTGAGAATACTACTGAAGATGCGGATGATTCTTGGTATGACATCAGCGAAGGATTGGATAAACTCATTCAGCCCATCAAGGAATGGTCGATAAGAATGGAATTCCAAATGCAAAAATTAGTCGCGGAACTCATTGAGTTTGTTTGCCTGTCGATTCTACGCATTTGCGTGTATCTCATTTTCTTCATTCAGAAAATATGGTCTTACATTTTAATTATTTTGGGACCGATAGCTGTTGGAATGGCTCTTATTCCCGGATTTGAAAATTCATTATACAGTTGGGTCTCAAAATTCATCAACATTAATCTTTACACTTTTGTTGCCTACACGATCATCAACATCGGTCAGCAATTGATCGCTTCCGGTTATACAATGGAGATCGAAAGGTATGATACCTTATTATCCAATGGAACCATTACCAACTTAGACGCTTTAATGGTCTATGTGAGTAATTCGGGAATGATCTATAACCAGCTCTTTACCTGTGTTGCCTATGTTGTAACAGGTATCGGGGTTTTAATGACTCCAACTATTGCCGACAGTATTGTTTCAGCAGGAGGAGCCGGGGCGATGACGAAAATGAAAAGTGCCGCAGGAAAAATGGCAAGTAGTGCTAAAACAGCAATCTTGGCAGCTAAAACAGGAGGTGCTTCAGTAGCAGCAAGTGCAGCAGCAGGTTCCGCTTCGGGAAGGGTTAAGGAAGCGATGAAAAACGGAAAATAAATGTTTTACGCATGACCAACAACCTAACACTATCAACCAACAACTAAAATAAAGATGCTTATCAAAAATATAGAACAAAGAATCAAGATCAACAAGGTCATTTCATTATCTACCATTGCTTTTGCTGTTTTTATTGTCATAGCCGGATTTTTCTTTGCATACAGAATGATCGAGGATTCCAGAAAATCAATTTACATTTTAGACAATGGTGTTCCGGTTCTTGCCAAGCAGACAGATGTCCTGCTGAACCGACCTGTTGAATACAAAGCTCAAATTGAATTATTCCACCGATTGTTTTTCACGCTCGCACCAGATGATACCTATATCAAGGATAATATTCAAAAGTCATTGTATCTCATCGATGACAGCGGAAAAAAGGAATATACAAACCTAAAGGAAAAAGGTTTTTACAATCAGATCATTGCCTCCAGTTCGATGGTAAGTATTCATACTGATTCAATTGCACTCAATATGGAACAGAAGAAATTCTCTTTTTTCGGGAAACAGATGATCACACGAAAATCTTCTGTCATTACGAGGAAGCTCATCACCGAAGGTTTCTTTGAAGACATCATTAGAAGCCCCAATAATCCCCACGGTGTGATTCTTAAAAACTGGCGAATCATCAATAACGAAGAAATATCCAATCAAAATAAAAACTCTTATTAAAAATGGAAACTACATTAAAACAAAAGGGTCAGAAATGGCTTCAGTGGGCAGTTCAAAATCCAAAGAAATTCTTTACGTATTCAATGATTCTACTGTCGGTTTCATTTATTGGGTCTCTCATTCAAGGTGTCTTTTTCTCTTCCGACACTACGTTCAAAATAAGACCTCCAGTCCTCTATTCTAAGAGTAAGATGAGTCAAAATCAATCCTTAAATAATGATAAAGAGATGGAGAAGATTGTAAACGAACTGAAAGCTTTAAAAGTAAAAAGAGACCAAAATGCTTTGAAAAAAGAAGACAGCTTACGAATTGACTACTTGTTTAACCAATACCAAAAACTAAAAAATGGACATTAAAAAAATAAATTTTAAAGAAAAAAAATATGTTCTGCCACTTCTGGCTTTACCGTTTCTTTTTCTTTTCGGATATGTAGGAGCGCAGTTTGTCAAAGAAGACACGTCCGAAAAAGACAAGCCAAAAGAATTATCTCTTTCACTGGGGGATACGCAGGATTCCATTATGACCAAAAATGATGCTTACGATGCGTTTTTCAAAAAAGAGGACAACCGAACGATGCTTGGTGGTTTGGACAAAGAAGAGGATAGTTTACTGAACTATGATGATCAACTGTCCTTAGCACAAAAAAGGAAAATAGATTCATTAAAAGCAGTCAATGGCAGACAAAATCAATATGAGGCGAAAGGAAATCAATCCTCCTATTACAAACCAAATCAATCACAAAGTGACGATAAAGATTACAACAGGTCTTCGGAGATCATCAAAATGCTGAATGACAAATCTTACGGAGACCAAGAAGATAAATACGCTGATACACCAAAAGAAAAGACACAAAGTGTCCAACCAGACCCTGTAAAATATCTGAAAGAACAAATGCTCGTGATGGATTCTTTAGAAAAATCCCGTGACCCTGAGTACCAAAGTAAACTTGCCGCAGAACAGAGATTGAAATCAAATAAGGATAAGATGGACGATTTTCTCAATTCAACTTTCAATGTAAGCAAATCCGGAATAAACAGCGGTTTTAATGCTTTCTATAAGGAGAAAGATAACAGTTTTATCAAAGCGGTCATTGACGAAAATAACAAAGGCTTTCTGGGCAGCAGAATCAGGTTCCGCTTGTTGGAAGACATTTTTGTCGGAAACATAAAAATAATCAAAGGTTCGATATTATATGGTCAAATCTCAGGATTTTCAATGCAAAGAGTCAATCTCAATATTGTTTCAGTCTTTACCAAAGGGGAAATCTACCCTGTCAATCTATCCATTTACGATGTTGACGGTATGAAAGGACTGTACGTTCCGCAAAGTATTTTCAGAGATATGATGAGGGAAATGGGAAGTAACTCCGTACAAGGAACTCAAATGGATATGGGCGGAAAAGGATTCTTCTCAAGTATTGGATCCAGCCTGTTTACATCAACCTCCAAATCTATTGCCAACCTGATCAAAGAGAACAAAGCAAAATTGAAGTACAATTCTTATGTCTTTTTAATCGACGAAAAACAATTGAAAGATTCACAAAACCAAAAAAAATAAAACAATGAAAACGTTATTATACACCCTTTTAATTTTCGCAGCAAACTTACTCACTGCACAAACTGCAAGCAAAGAACAAATTATTTCCGATTTACCGGAAATTGAAATTACTGAAGGTATCAACCTGCATATTATTTCGCCGGAACCGATTCAGTATGTGGATCTGTCAACAGAAAAACTGACTGGAGATTTACCAGCTTCCAATATTGCCAGAATAAAAATCACAGACCATCCTGATTCTGATGAGAAAGGAAAAATCAAAACACCTTCCGTTTTTTTTAATGGAGATAAAATTGGAGTGATAACCGTTGTTGCGCAATCTTTCATCGCACAGTACAAAGTTGTTTACAGAAACCAGGACAACCTCAATACGATTACCAATATCCATATTCAACCCGAAGCGATGCAACCTGTAGAATTTGAAAAAATGGTTTTTTCAAATCTTGAATTGAGAAAATTTGCAATGGATATTATTAAAAAAAAATCTGAGATAAATCCAATAAGGGAAGAGAAGAATCTAAAACTCAGCTTTCAACTCAATAATGTCTATGTAATCAGTGATTACATCTTTTTGGATATGACCATCAAAAACAATTCTAATCTGAGCTACGATATTGAGGACTTGAAATTCTCTTTAGAAGACAAGAAAATACATAAAGCAACAAACAATCAAAGTGTAGATCTTACCCCAATTTTACAACTCAATCCTCAAAAACACTTCAGGAAAAATTTCAGAAATATCTATGTTTTCAAAAAATTCACTTATCCAAATAGCAAAGTAATGATGATCCGTCTCATTGAAGAGCAACTCTCTGGACGCACCATAGAAATGAAGGTGAACTATTCTGAAATTCTGAAAGCCGATACCTTTTAATAATTAATATAATGGAAAATTTTTCAATTATGCTGTGTTTCACACTCATGCTATTAATAATTACCTGTCATTCTGTTTTGATAATTGTCTTTCTTACTAAAAGAAAAGAGCTCATAAATGAGTATGAAAAGCTATTAAATCTTAAAGATTGGTATGAGAAAATATCTGAAGAGGCAGGTCGCTCCTACATTATCGAGAACGTCGAAAAAAGAGGAAATGAATTAATTGATCATTTGAATCTGTTGAATGCCAATCTTATTGAAATACAGGAACAGCAAAAAAAATTACAGGAACAGCAACAAAAGCTGCACAATAACCTATTAGAAGAACACAAATTACTTAATCAATATTTCGAAAATTATTCATAATGCAAGAACAACAACATCAAATCAAGATCTATGGCTTTTTACAAAAAGCAGTTTATGCAGTCGTTGCACTCGATTGTGCTTCGCTTTTCTACTTTAATGCTGATGTTCCGGTAATATCCAACTTGTTGAAAAATTTTTCAAAGCTGAGCTTTATTTACCCACCTATCAATGCCAAATTTGCAATATTAATTCTAATCGGATTAGTGGCTATCGGAACAAAAGCCAAGAAGAAGAAAGACCTTAATATTAGTAAAGAGATTATTGCTCCTATGATATTGGGATTGCTGATGATTTTCTCTTCATTGGTTTGGCAAAATGAGGCAGGAAATGCTAAACTTCCGAAAGTATTTCCCAGCTTAAATCTCTATCAGATAATTTATGCTGTTCTTTCTTTTTTAGGGGCAGTTATTCTTCAAATGGGTGCAGATAGTATTTCAAAACTGATGCAGCAGAAAATGGGAAAAGACCGATGGAATGTTGAAGAAGAATCTTTCGACCAAAATCAGGAATTGGTAACATCGGATGTCACAATCAATATTCCATACTTGTTCCGTTACAAAAACAAAAGCAATAAAGGTTGGATGAACATCAATCCTTTTAGAGGAACGATGGTCATTGGAACACCAGGTTCTGGTAAATCTTTTGGTGTGATCAATCCTGCCATAAGACAAATGATTGCAAAAGGTTTCTGTCTCTGCATCTACGATTTTAAATTTCCTGATCTAGCACAGATTGCATACTACCATTATTTGTTGAAAAAAAGTAAGGAAGCAGACTACGATTACAATTTCCACGTCATTAATCTGAAAGAGGTTGAAAAATCAAAACGAGTCAATCCATTTCACAAAAAGTACATCCAAACTTTAGCAGAAGCCCAGGAAATGGCAGAATCAATGGTTTCATCTCTACAGAAGGGAGGTTCGAGTTCCGGAGGTGGTTCTGAAGCTTTCTTTACCCAATCCGCCATCAATTTTCTGTCTTCCTGTATTTATTTTTTTGCAACATTTGAAAATGGAAAATATTCTGATCTGCCTCATATTCTTTCCTTTATGAACCGCAGTTATAAAGAAATTTTTGACACACTTTTTACCAACGAAGAAATTTTCTCTTTGCTTTCGCCTTTCAAAACGGCGTATGACAACAAAGCGTTTGATCAGCTGGAAGGACAAATTGGAACTTTGAAAATATTCCTTTCCCGATTGGCAACTAAAGAAAGCTTTTGGGTGTTTTCGGGAGATGAAGTGGAATTGAAGATTACTGATCGTGAAAATCCATCCATTATCATATTAGCATCAGATCCGGGAACACAGGATATTAACTCAGCCCTTTATTCCTCGGTGTTAAACAGGACTTTAAGATTGATCAATTCCAAGCACAATTTACCGGGAGGAATTATCGCAGACGAATTTCCGACGATTTATATTCATAAAATTGATAACATCGTGGCCACTGCAAGAAGCAATAAAGTTGCTGTAATGCTTGGATTACAAGAAATTCCGCAGCTCAGACAGTTCTACAAAAAAGAAGTTGCAGATACTATTTCTGCGATTGTTGGAAATATTATTTCCGGTTCTGCCAGAGACAAAAATACATTGGATTGGTTGGAAAAACTATTTGGGAAAATTAAACAGAAATCATACTCACAATCAATTTCACAGCAAGGGACGACCACCAGTATTAATGAAAAGATGGACAATATGATTCCTGCCGGAAAAATTGCGGCTCTGAAAACCGGAGAAATGGTTGGAATGATCGCACAGGGAGAAGAAAATGATGCTGAGGAATATAAAACGTCTGCAATTAGTGGTAAAATTAACCTGGATATGAAAGCGATTCAAGAAGAAGAAAAAAACTATGTTAAAATGCCATCTTATTACTCTTTTGTAGATAAAAAAGGGGTTAACCGCAAAGAAGAAGTGCTGATGACCAACTTTAGAAAGATCAACAAAGAAGTGGAACTCATTGTGAATGAAAATATTAAAGCTGCGTAAAATGAAAAAACTAAAATACACATTTACATTGATGGCGCTGTTTTACAGCTGCTTATGCTTTGCCCAATTCAATACGATTACACCAACAATACCGAAAAAATCTGAAAATCCAAAGGTATCCGAAAAATCTAATATTGAAGATCCGGTAAAACAAAAGAAGGCTAAGAAATCTTGGAAGCAAGTTTTAAATATCACCACAAAATCAGATTTAAAAAATGAAACCAAAGGTTCGACGAAGTGGTTAACGAGTCAAATAGATTCACTGAAAACACTGATTAAAGAGTATAGCAGTGTAAAAGAAATACGAAAAAATGAGTTTGAAAAACTGAAAGATTCTTTGATGCTGCAAGCACAAAATAGAGTAGAAGAAACAAAGAAAGCATCAAAAAAACAAAACTTTTTTACAACGTATGATTTTGTAGACGAACCTGCAGCATCTTTTTCAAAAATTGTAATGCCTCTTAAAAACAAGATTACCATTACATCTTCTTATGGGACAAGAACTCATCCTATTTTCGGAACAAAAAAAACGCACAACGGCATCGACCTTAAAGCCAGTTATGAGAATGTCTATTCTGTAATGGATGGAATTGTTACAGCAACCGGTTGGGATTCTAAAGGCGGAGGGAATTTCATAAAGGTAAAACATTTTAACCGTTTCGAAACTTCCTATCTACATCTTTCAGAAATGTATTATCGAGCTGGAGAAATAGTAAAAGCTGGATTTGTCATCGGAAAAAGCGGGAATACCGGAAACTCCACAGGACCACATCTGCATTTTTCGGTGAAAGAATTCGGACAAAACATCAATCCTTCTCATTTTTTAAATGACCTCATAAAAGTAAACAATTTAATAGCAACATACAATGAATAACATAACCTTACCTACCGATGAACTGAAAAAATACGGAATTATTAATGAGGATAATTCTTTCTCTAAAAAGCTAAATATAGAGGATGTTCAGAAATTTCTGCAAGGATATACCATCGTTGCAGACCACGACAAAAACAGGGCGACTTTTCAGCTGACTGATAATAATACTAAACTGAAGGTCATCTTTTTGGAAAGAGATAAAAGTATTTCTGACATCCTCGAAAACAGTAAAAATAATATTCAATATACTGATGTCAAGAATGTTTCTAAATCTGAAAATGAACTGAGTTTCGAAAAAAAAGCTTTCATTTTTGACAAAGAGACCGAAAAAGTAGTTGAATTTGATTTCATTAAAAATGCAAGAGAATTGACCGCAATTATTGCAGATAAAAAAAATACAGAAGAACTTAACCGTTACATAGCAGAACTTCTAAAACTTAAATCTTTTCTGCAAGATAAAATTGTTCAGTTCCCAGAAATGGCAAAAGAAATTACGAATGATTTGAATATTGTATCCAAAGAATTTAATACAGTTGCTGGAATCTCTGAAAAGCAAAATCACTCTCAAAAGCAGGAAAAATCAGATTTACAACTAAATGTGAACGACCCTGATGTCTATCAGGATGCCAATCGAATGAGAGATGAGGAAAGCCAAGAGCAGGACGAGGAAATACCAAAGTCAAGAGGTTTTAGAAGATAGCTTAATAGGTGGAAAAAATGGAAGACAATCTAACCTGGTTTGATAAGAATATAGTTCCCAGAACGAAGGCTTATAAAAATTTTGTGAAGGAAATTGAAAACACTTCACCTGAACAGTTTTTTCGGGACGGAGAGAGGCTGTTTACCGATAGAGAGAAAAAGTTTATGGCAATTCATCAATCTAAGGGAAAAGAATTTATTCAAGGTTCAAATTTTACATTGAAAACATTTTTCAATTCAAATCAGGGTTTCCCTATTGAGGATAAATTTAATACTACCGCTGAATTAGTCAGATTTATTGAAAAGCAGCGACTAGCCAATAAACATTTGATTTTGCAAAATAACAGGGAGTCTACTGAAATTGCTATAAGTAATGAGTCCATAAAACAGAAATTTCTCTCTGATCTCTGGGCTCAGGAATTGGAGAAAAAAACTGATTTAAGTTCCGGATTGACCTATACGCAAATT
This sequence comes from Chryseobacterium salviniae, assembly GCF_035819015.1. Taxonomy (NCBI): domain Bacteria; kingdom Pseudomonadati; phylum Bacteroidota; class Flavobacteriia; order Flavobacteriales; family Weeksellaceae; genus Chryseobacterium; species Chryseobacterium salviniae. Next base: position 137,731 of record NZ_JAYLAA010000018.1, read on the forward strand.
GATGAAAAGCAAGCTCATCATTATCGAAATTATGAAGTTGAAGCTGTAAAGTTATCATTAGAAGGGGTTCATCAAATTGAAATGACTGATCTGGAAGAAAATGCAGACTTTTTTTCAGATGAAGGCTTTGAAGAAAATTTAACCCCTGCATCTGACCTTCCGGACGGCTGGACCTGGAACGATTACGATGATGGGAGTGGCTCGCTGAAGAGTCCAAGCGGTCATAGGTATTACAGCTATGATCTGCAAACTCAGGAATATACATTACCGTACGGTCGGCGAGAATGGACAGGTATGAGAGATTTTTATGATGCTCCAAAAAGTTTGAACGAATTCAAAAGCTATGTCGAAAACGACTTAAAAGCAAAAGCGGTGCAAAATAATCTTTATCCGAAACTTTCCGAAGAGGAAAAAAATGATATTCTCAAATACAGGATCTTTATGAAAGAAAACGAATTCATACTGGAGAACTTGCAGATCACAGCGAGCCAAAGAAAAGCTTATTCAGAGAAAATGGAATTCGGAACAACAGATGGAGATTATTCTCTTACAAAGGCACAAATGGACACAATCCCAAATGTTATTGATGGTCATACGTTGTCAAAAAATGACAAATACGAATTGGCTTTCGGCCTATTGGAAAAACAGCTATATGGGGAATCCTACGAATTATTGGATAGCGGTGAAATTCTAAAAAATTATCTGGATGAAAATGTTTTTTCAAGAAACAGAATATTAACAATGAATGATATAAAATTTAACAATCAAACCCCAAACATTATGGAAACACAGAACGAATATGAACCATCTCAGTATCCGAAATTTCAATTAAAATATCTTGGTTTCGGAGAAGGAGAACAACTGCACAAAGATTTAGAAAACGGAATTAATGCTCCCGAAAAAGAGTTCGAAATTAAAACCACTTCCGACAAAACGATGCCCGGAAATGAAATGGAATTCACGTTAAAATTCAATAAGATAGAAAATGGAAGTGTCTTTATGAATTTTTATAATGCTAAACTCACTAAAGCAAATGGCGACGTTATCTCCCACAATTTTCCTGTTAACAGGGTGAATACATTTACTGCTAAAGAAGCAGTCAACCTTTTGGAAGGGCGTACGGTAAAAATACAATTTCACAATCCGAAAACAGAAAAAATAGAACCTGCATTTGCCAAACTGAATTTTAACGAACCCAAAACCGAAAAAGGAAATTACAATTTCCAGAATTTTTACAAAAATTATGGAGTTGATACGGCTCAGATCGTAGAAAAATCCAAACTGATCTTCGATAAGCCGGAATGGAAGGAAAGTACCATAAAATCTTTGGAAAAAGGAAATATCGTGAAGGTAAAATTTGAATTGGATGATAAAGTAATAGAAGGCAAAGCGGTGCTGAATCCGCAATACAAAAATCTGAATCTGTATGATTCTGATATGAACAGAATCAATACCAACAAGCCTTTAGAAGGTTTGGAACAAGACAACAAGCACGAAAAAAATAACGTGAAAGAACAAAGTATTAAACGATAGATAACACTTACAACCAATCATTTATTTCCCAGCGGTAAGTCAAATTAATTAGGCTGCCGCTTTTTTAAACCCTATATCTATGAAAAAACTTTTAATACTACCCAGCTTGTTTTTTCTTTTTGTAAGCACTTCCTGCCACAAAGAAATCAAATCCGAAAAAGGAGGAATCGATGTTGTCTCCAATGTATATTTTGATGTTTCCAAAAATCTGAACAATATCCAAAGTTTTCATTTGTCAAGCCTTAATTATTCAGGAGATTCCATAATAGAAAGGATTCCGGATGTTGATGCTCCCGAAATAACCCAACAGATTTATTTCATTAAAGATTCATTGTGCTATACTATTGAAAATGAAAATCCCGGCAAAATTATTCTGTCAGACATCATAAAGAAACAAAAGCCGCTTTCGGTTGAAAAGAAAAAAGGAGGAACATTGTTTTCTCAGGAAAAAATCCCCAATTACAGAAACAGAAAAAATCTGAATGATACGGTTTTGTTTAAGAAAAAATACAAACGATTTGAAATCAACTCACCTTGGATGTACACCCGGTTTTACATTTATCCAACGGATACTATTTTACCGTACTCTATTTACAAACACGCGGAAAAGGACTACCACGGAAGGCTCGAAAGGATTGATTCTTACAATAAAAAGACGGACATATTCGTGACGCTTCAATTAATATCAAGAAAAAACTGGGACAGTGAAGCCAAAGAAATTTTTGAATTTAACCACTTCATAAAAAACAGAAAAAAGTGAAAGATGAAGATTTTTTTAATGAGATAAATGATGACATTTCTGTAGTTGAAGGAAATAAAAAGGAACTTATTGTTTTCACAAACAGTAAGGATATGCTTTCATTCTTGGAGCTTCTTCAATTGAACAAGCAAGTCAATAATAGAACAATTATTACCTTAAATTCCGGTTCCAATAGCAAAAAGTTCCTCAATAGATACCAGAATTATGATGGCAAAATGTTTTTATGTCTGAGCGGGGACAGAACAGGAAATGCAATAACCAGAAAAATTCTTACAGAATTTAATGGCAAAAATATCAAAGACGTTCGTCCGTTGTATGAAATTTCTGAAAATGGGAATCAAGACCTGACCGAATATTTAGAGAATAAACTCAATTTTCAAGATAAAAATACTAATTTAGTTGAACCAAAAATTTCTGAAAATGAAAGCAATGCAATTGAATCCGGAACAACATCCGATCCTCAGCAAGTGGGAAACGGAACACCTGAACAAAACACTGGAGAACTTGGCTCAAAAATCCAATCCGAGCAAAACGGAAGTTACGAAAGCGGACAAGCAGTGGGCAGCAACAATGCTGGAAATGGACTTGCAGGCACAGAACGGAGCGATTTGGGAAACCGAAACCGAGGAAGAGGATCCAATGGAGGAACACAACCGCAAAATGATGAAAAAAATGAGGGAAGAGAATATTCCTTGGGCGGAATCGTATCCGGGAGAGCTATATCCGATAGAAGAAGATCCGATAGAAGACCTTCCGAGGTAAGTGAAAATTCAACAAATAAGGTAGAGCTAGATGTTCTCATTTCAAAATATAAAGGGCGAAAACTTAATAATGAACAAGTTGCGGAAGTAGTTTCTGCAGCTTGTTTTGTTTCTAATGACAACAGAATTCTTCTCAAAGAAAATCTGAAAGTCACGGATGATTTAAAAGAAATCTGCAATCAATTCCAAAGTGGCGGAACCGCAAAAGAAGGCAGAGGGATTTTAGATGAATATTACACACAAGATAAAATTGTCGATGCAGTCCGCAATTTAATCAAAGACCATTTCAAAACTCAAAAAGAAATTTCTGTTTTAGAACCCAGCGTTGGTACAGGAAATTTTATCTATGCCACTCGCGAATTATCTGTAAATTCTAAAATTACAGGCTTTGAAATCAACGAAACCACGGCGAAAATTGCAAAAATTCTACATCCCGAAGTCGAGATCAACCTTCGTTCGTTTGAAACTGAATTTATTGATGACAGAGGTAATAAAAAAGACTCAAAAGATTTTTCAGAAAGATATGATTTGGTCATCGGAAATCCGCCTTATGGCGAACATCGTGGGCTTTACAAAGGATTAGGCGAAGAACCTAAAATTTCAAAATACGAAGATTATTTTGTTAAACGGTCATTAGATTCTTTGAAACCCAACGGCGTTTTGGCGATGGTTCTTCCATCAGGTTGGCTCAACCGACAAAAGAATTTACAGAATGCTAGTGTTTTGGAAGGTTTCCGTTTACCCAATGGCGCTTTTGCAGGAACACAAATCGGAACGGATATTATCATTCTCAAAAAAAACAATCACCAGATTTCTGCGGATATTTCCAAATATTTTGAAAATAATCACACAAGAGTTCTCGGGGAAAACCGTGAGAAAACCAATCGTTTTGGGCGTTTGGAAAATTATATCCACGGAAATTTGGATGAAGCTCTCTTTAAGATTGAACAATTTAAAAATAAAAAAGAAACCGAGAGAATCGGAAATCTTTTTGAAGATTTGTTTTTAGAAAATACTGAGTCCAATTCTGTTACAAAAGTTCCTGTAAAAAAAGAAATTATTGCGGAGAAAATAGATGAGTTGAATTTAACAGAAACTCAAGAAAAAATTGAATTGGTACTTTCTAAACTCAATAACATCAAGTTTAAATCTCCCACCATTACGACTGAAATAAGAAAGTATGAAAAACTGCGCGAAGATTTAATCACAAAACCAGCATCGTTTTCAGAAGAAAAATTAAAAGAATTGATAGAAAAAAGTGATAGAATAATTTCTATTCACAATACGAGAACTGAGAAGGAATATAAAGTCCAAACGGAGCCTTCCATAAAGAAAGGAATTTTAAAATATCAATTCTCCAAACAGGATGAAATTGTAAATACTTCCTTGCAAAATAGTTCAAACATTACGAAAGAACAAATTGAAGCATTCAGAGATACATCTTACGATGGAACGCTCAACAATCACGAAAAACATTCCAAATTTTCAAATTATTCTGATGGAGTTTGGATTCACGATTTTTATTATGCAGAAGGAAATATTTATGCGAAGTTAGAGCAGCTCGAAAAAGATTTTGCAGATAAAAATGCTGTTGGTGGAACGGAAAATCAGTACGAAAAACAAAAAGCATTATTAGAAAATGTTCTACCAAAAGCGAAATCTTTAGATGAAATTTATATCAGTCCGAACCACGAGTTCGTGCACAAATTTGAGTTAGGCCAAATAGAAAAAGACCAATATAATCATATTACAAAACGTACCGAATCAGTCATTGTAGATTACAATCTTGCGGAAAGATTCAAAGACTTTGTAGGCACTTTGTCAAGTGAAGCCTTTGCGGGTTCTTCAGCTTGGGAAGTGCGAAGCTTTGTAGATAATGAAACGGTTACAGGAAGCGATAAAGAGCGAAATGCGTTAGTCAGAGAAAGACGAAAAGCTGCTGCGAATGATTTGTTTTACAAATTTGTACGTGAAGAATTATCAGATGACATTAGAACTCGTTTTGTAAAAGATTTTAACCGCAATTACAATAACATCCACGTTCCGGATTATTCTAAATTCCCATTGTTTTCAAAGATTCATAAGAATTTCAAAGGAAAGGAATTTAGATTAGCAGAGGTTCAGAAGGCGGGAATCGGAAGACAGACCACAAAAGGCGTAGGACTTTTAGCGCACGAAGTGGGTTATGGAAAAACATTGTCCGGAATCCTTTCAATGCACGAAGCAATGGAAAGAGGAAATGCGAAAAGACCAATCATCGTAGTTCCGAATGACAGCATTATGAAACAATGGGTGGAAACGATTTTTGAAACGATTCCCAACGCGAAAGTTAATGTTTTAGGGAATTTGGGGAAAGATTATGACCTTTCAAAATTTGATAATAAAGACGGAGAAATAACCATCGTTACTTATGAAGGTTTTAACAATATTGGATTTTCATCAGAAATAACCGAAGAACTTTCGTCAAAATTCAGTTACATCTCTGCAAGTGAAATGAAGGGCGTTACCAATACCGAAAGAGACCTCCAAATTGAGTTTCAGAAAGAAAAGGAGATTGAGGGAAAAATGAAGCGTGGTAAAATCTATGACTGGGAAGATTTTGGATTCGACCATTTGACTTACGACGAAGTTCACAATGCCAATCATATTGTAGGAAAAGTAAAAATTGAGGACCGAAGATTTGCGTCCGATTTTAGAAGTCAAAACCAACAGACTTCCAAACTGGGAATCAATACCTGGATGGCAGCTCAGTACATTCAAGACAAAAACGACGGAAGAAATGTGACCTTGCTTTCCGCAACGCCTTTTACCAACAAGCCTTTGGAATATTATTCCATTCTTTCTTTAATAGCAAATAAAAGATTAGAAGAATCGGGATATTTCAACGTCAATACTTTCTTCGAGACCTTTATGGAAGCGGATAATGATATGGAAATTGATGCAAAGGGTGATGTGAAATTTAAAGCCAACGTTCGGAGATTTAAAAATAATTCGCTGTTTCAACAATTACTTTCGGAATTCATTGATATAAAAGGAGAAGAAGACAATCCTGAATTAATTCGTCCCAACAAAATTAACAAAGAATATAAAATTGAACAGAATGATCTCACAAGAGAACAGTATGAGCTGCTCAATGAAAATTTCAGTGAGACTGAAAAAGGAGCAATTTTAACACATATTCTCAATGCCAGATTGATTGCTATTTCACCGTATTTATCGCCATTTTATGATGGCGAAGAACCTTCAATAAAAAAATTCATAGAAAATTCTCCGAAGTTAAAAGACACGATGGATTTGATAAGGCAGAACAAAAAAGATCTTCCTGACTCAGGACAAATTGTGTATTCTGAATTAGCAGTTGCTCAGTTTCCAAAAATAAAAGAATATCTCATAACAGAAATTGGTTACAAACCCGAAGAAATCGGAATCATTACCGGGGCGACCAATAAAAACCAAAGAATTTCTATTCAAAATGATTTTAATGAAGGAAAAATAAAAGTAGTTATTGGAAGTGAAGCCATTCAGGAAGGAATGAACCTTCAGGAAAACACAACCGATGTTTATATGCTTACGTTGCCATATAATTTTACGTCACTCCGACAAGTGGAAGGACGAGCCTGGAGGCAAGGAAACAAGAACGAAAATGTGCGGGTTAATTTTATGCTGACCAATGACAGTATTGATGTGTTTATGCTTCAAAAACTGCAATCCAAACAGGCAAGATATTTAGAAGCAATGAAAAAAGGAGCCGATGTTTTGGATATTTCAGACATCAGGACTCAAGAATTAAAAACCTCCATCATTACCAATCCCGAAACCAGAGCCAATATCGAAATCGAACTCATTAAAAAGAAGATTGAAAGTGAAAAAAATAAACATTTGGCCGATAGTGCATTTGTTCTGAGAAAATATGAAGATGTTTTGAAAGTAAAAGAATTGGTAACCCAAGCCGAGCATTCATATAATAGAATTGAAGGCTATTCGAAAAATGGCGATGCAAATGCTGAATATTGGGCAACCCAATTACCATCATATCAAAAAACAATTGAACTTCATAAAGTTCAAGTACAAGAAGTAATTGAAAATTTAGCTCAGAAAGGAATAGATGTTACTCAAATTGAATATCAAACCAAAATGACTGAAGATAAAATTGCGGAACTGGATAAAAAGCTGGAAGAGCTTCCAGCAGTTAGAGAAAATTTAGTAGTTCAATACAGAATAGAAAAAGAGGAACAGCTTAAAGCGAATGAAAATAGAAATTATGTGAGAGAAAGAGCGAGGGAAAATACAGTTTTATATAACAATTTAACAACAGTAGATTTTATAGATAAAGTATTAAACCAAAAAGAGAATATTTACTTAGATAATTTTCAGAATGTTGTCCGAAGAAGGTAGTTATTTATTTGTATATAGCTTAGTAAGATATATTTATATTGATTGTTTAGTACGGATTATTAAAAGAGATTTGTGCTTTGTAAGATACTGTAGTATAAATAATTTTTTTTAAAAGTCTTGTTAGTAATAAATTTTAAAAAAATAGATAAAATTTAATATATATTTATAAATGTAAAATAATTAACTTTGTCGCATGAATTTTCTAAGATTGCTTTTTACAGTCTACTTCATGGCATTATCATTAATGCCATGCATGGATGTTGCAAAAGCGCAATCAAAAAATGAAAATGTATCATATTCCTATATAAAATCTGAGCAAAACGATGCTCATTCAAAAACAGATTCTTGTTCTCCTTTTTGTTATTGTAATTGCTGCAGAATCAGCGTTACTTCGCTCAAAATAAATCCTGTTTTAGAATATCGTAAACAGATAAAAGAGTACTATTCTAAAAAAATTCTTTTCATAAAGAATGACTTTGCATATTTGGTGTACGATCAGATATGGCAACCTCCTAAAATATAATTTTTGTTAATCAGACGGAAGAATTGTCTTTCGTCAAAACAGTTATGGAAACATTGCAATAGCATTGCGTTGTATTCTTACTCATTTTTGTCGCTCGATTTTTAGAACAAATAGTTGTTCCAAAAGGTAGTTGTGACATTCAATAAAAATTATATTCTCATGTTAGATAAAATCATAAGATTTAGCATCAAGAACAAGATTGTCATTGGTATAATGACCTTGTTGTTGATTATTTGGGGAGTTTGGAGCGCAACCAAACTTCCGATCGATGCCACACCCGACATCACCAACAATCAGGTTCAAATAATCACGGTATGTCCTACTTTGGCCGGTCAGGAAGTTGAACAGTTGGTGACATTCCCTATAGAACAGAGTATTGCTAATGTTCCTGATATTGAGGAGACCAGAAGTATTTCACGATTCGGTTTGTCTGTAATCACTGTTGTATTTAAAGAAGAGGTTGACGTTTATTTTGCCCGCCAATTGATCAGTGAAAAGCTGAAGCAGGCTGCTGAAGAAATTCCAAAAGGAATTGGCACACCAGAGTTGGCTCCGGTAAGTACAGGACTTGGGGAAGTATATCAATACATCCTTCATCCAAAGAAAGGAAGTGAGAAAAAATACGATTCCAAAGAACTTCGTACAATGCAGGACTGGATCGTTCGAAGACAGCTTAATGGTACTCCCGGAGTTGCAGAGATTAACAGCTTCGGAGGACAGCTAAAACAATATGAGGTCGCTGTTAACCCTGATCGTCTACGAGCGATGGGAGTTAGTATTTCTGATATTTTTGCAGCTCTTGAAAAAAATAATCAGAACACAGGCGGAGCCTACATTGACAAAAAGCCTAATGCTTATTTTATCCGTGGAATTGGACTTGTGACCTCTCTTGAAGATGTTGGGAATGTTGTAGTTAAAAATGAAACAGGGAGTGTGCCTATATTCATTAAAGATGTTGCTGAGGTTCGTTTGGGAAGTGCGGTTCGATATGGTGCCATGACATTTAATGGTGAGGTGGATGCTGTAGGTGGAGTGGTGATGATGCTTAAAGGTGCTAATAGTAATGAGGTAGTGCAATTAATCAAAGAAAAAATACCAACTATTCAAAAATCTTTACCTACTGATGTGATTATTGAGCCTTATTTAGACAGAACTAATCTAGTTGGCAGAGCTATTGATACTGTCGAGAAAAATCTTATCGAAGGAGCGTTGATAGTGATTTTTGTGCTGGTAGTATTTCTCGGTAATTTACGAGCCGGTCTTATTGTGGCATCTGCCATTCCGTTGTCCTTACTCTTTGCTTTGGGAATGATGAACGTTTTCGGAGTAAGTGCCAACTTAATGAGTTTAGGGGCGATTGATTTTGGATTAATTGTCGACGGAGCTGTTATTATTGTTGAAGCGACTCTTCATCACTTAGGATTGCGGAAAACAACACGTCTTCTTACCCAGTCTGAGATGGATGAAGAGGTATTTCTTTCAGCTTCTAAAATCAGAAGCAGCGCAGCATTTGGGGAGATTATTATTTTGATTGTCTACATTCCTATTTTAACGTTAGTAGGTGTTGAGGGTAAGATGTTTACTCCGATGGCTAAAACTGTAGGTTTTGCAATCTTTGGTGCATTGATATTATCATTGACCTATATTCCAATGATGAGTGCACTTTTTTTATCGAAGAAAATCTCGCATAAAGAAAATTTCTCAGATAAAATGATGAACCGACTCCAAAAAATCTATCAACCTCTACTAGAGAAAGCTTTAAAAGTAAAATATTGGTTAGTAAGTGTTACTGTTGCATTATTTGCAGTTTCATTATTTATATTTGGAAGAATGGGGGGCGAGTTTATCCCTCAACTCCAAGAAGGTGATTTTGCTTTTCACTGTATTCTTCCACAGGGAAGTTCATTAAGTCAGAGTATTGAAACCTCTATGCAGGCCTCCAGGCTGATCAAGCAGTTTGACGAAGTTAAAATGGTTGTAGGGAAGACCGGTGCTGCTGAAGTGCCTACTGATCCAATGCCTCCTGAAGCTACTGATATGATGGTGATCTTAAAACCGCAAAGTGAATGGAAAACAAAAAAATCATATGATGAATTAGCAGATGAGATCTCTGAAAAGCTTGAAGCTATTCCCGGGGTATTTTTCGAAAAAAATCAACCGATCCAGATGCGTTTCAATGAGTTGATGACAGGAATCAGACAAGATGTAGCGGTTAAAATTTTCGGTGAAAATTTAGATTCTTTAGCGATATATGCGGATAAAACAGCAAAAATTATTCAGTCTGTTAATGGTGCGAGTGCTCCACAGATCGAACGTGTTAGTGGTCTTCCGCAAATTAATGTTGAATATGACCGCACAAGAATGGCTAATTACGGGCTGAATATTGAAGACGTAAATACTGCTGTAAGTACTGCTTTTGCAGGTCAGGCTGCAGGTCAGGTATTTGAGAATGAAAGAAGGTTTGATCTGGTGGTTCGTTTGGATAGTTTACATAGAACCAGTATTGATGATGTCAACAATCTGATGGTGTCTACGAAGACAGGAATACAGATCCCGCTTTCACAGGTGTCCAATATCAATTATAAACTTGGCCCCGCACAGATTAGTCGTGAGGCAGGTAAAAGGAGAATCGTCATTGGTTTTAACGTAAAAGGCCGAGATGTAGAAAGTGTAGTAGAAGAAATCCAGCAGAAGCTTAATAAAGAAAAATTACCATCAGGATATTATTATACATATGGCGGACAATTTGAGAATCTTAAAGCTGCCAGTAAACGACTGACCATTGCTGTACCTGTATCATTATTTTTGATCTTTATGCTGTTATATTTTACTTTTGGTTCGCTAAAGCAGGCTGCCTTGATCTTTACGGCAATTCCAATGAGTGCTATCGGCGGTATATTCGCGTTAATGCTTCGCGGTATGCCTTTTAGTATCAGCGCGGGAATTGGGTTTATTGCATTATTTGGTGTAGCGGTACTTAATGGTATTGTGTTGATCGGAACATTTAACGAGTTAGAGAAGGAAGGTGAAACCAATATTTTAAAACGTGTGATGGAAGGAACTAAAACTCGTCTGAGACCTGTTTTAATGACAGCCACAGTCGCATCATTAGGATTTTTACCTATGGCAATTTCAACCGGAGCCGGGGCAGAAGTTCAGAAACCTTTGGCGACCGTTGTAATCGGGGGACTGGTTACAGCAACTTTCTTGACTCTTTTTGTTTTACCGATGTTATACATTATCTTCAGTACTAAACTAAAAATCAAAAAGCCTTCAGGTAATAAGCCACTGACAGCGGTTTTAGTTTTAGGTTTTTTATTCATTGGACAGACCTTTAACGCACAACAAGGTACCCCTGTTACAGTTGAGGAAGCTACGAGCATCGCATTGACCAACAATAATTTAATGCGGTCGAAAGATTTGGATATTAAAGTAACAGAGGCACTGAAACCTACTGCTAAAGAACTTCCAAAAATGAGTTTAGATGCTCAGTTAGGCCAATACAACAGTAAAAAATTCGATCAATCTTTTTCTATATCTCAAAGTATTCCGTTTCCAACATTGTTTAAAGCAAGAAGAGAACTTATCGCTGAACAGATCAAAGGAAAGCAGATCAATAAGGAGATTTCGGTCAACGAACTTGCAAGACAGGTTAGGACCTATTACTATCAGATCGAATATCTGCAATTTAACCAGTCAAAATTAAAAAATCTGGATAGTTTATATCAGGATTTTATAAGAATTGCTACGGTCAGATTTAAATCAGGAGATATTAAAAAGATAGAGATCAATACTGCAGAAACTCAGAAAGGGGAGATCAATTTGTTGTTGAAGCAAAATGAAGTTTATTTGAATAATGCATACAAAAACTTAAAAACCTTATTGAATACTTCGGGAGACATCTCGGTTCCTTATAACACAAATTATGAGCCCCTGAAAGCTAATTATGTATTTGACAGCGCGTCAATAGCGAATCATCCAACAGTAAGGTCTTACTATCAGGAGATGACCATAGCAGAAAAAAATAAAAACGTTGAAAGGTCTCTGGGCCTACCTGATTTCAGTATAGGTTACACCAATCAGTCTTTAATCGGTACCCAGACGATCAATGGTATGGATCGGAATTTTAATGCGGGAAATAGATTTCACGCAGCAACTATTGGCGTTACGATTCCCCTGACTTTCGGTGCTACAAAAGCGAGAATGCAATCTTGGGAGTTCCAAAAGCAAGTAGCGGAATCTAATGCAAAATTACAGCAAAAACAGCTGGAAGCGCAACTGGAAAACGCTTTGAATCAATATCAGCAGGATGTAGAGCAATATAATTATTATATTAATCAGGCTATACCCAATGCTGAGAAAATAGCTAAAGCCGGACAATTGGGATATAAAACAGGAGAAATTTCCTACGTTGAATATCTTTTTGCGCTTCAGACTTCTACCAATATTCAATTAAAGTATCTCGAATCGATTCAACAGGTTAATCAATCTGTTATTACCATTAATTCTATCATAAACAAATAAAATGAAAATTAAATATAATATAGTATCTACGCTGTTAATTTCTTTTTTAGTCTTAAGCTGTGGAAAAAAAGAAGCCTCTGAGGAAACGGAAGTAAAAGCAAAAACCGAACAGGTAGAGGAGGCTCATGAAGAGGCACCGCAAACGATCGCGGCATTAACAGAAGAACAAATGAAAGCAGTCGGAATCTCCTTAGGTAAAATTGAGATGAAAGATCTGACCTCACTTGTTAAAGCCAATGGTGTATTGAGTGTTCCCAACAATAGAAAAGCTACCGTTACCTCTCTGTATGGTGGGGTGATTAAGACATTAAATGTACAGATAGGAGATCATGTGAGGAAAGGGCAGGTAATTGCATCAATCAATAATCCCGAGTATATTCAGCTTCAGGAGCAATATCTTACAGTGAACAGCAGGATCGCGTTTGCTGAACAGGAATATAGAAGGCAACGTGAACTATTTGATAATGATGCCGGAGCAAAAAAGAATCTGCAAAGCTCTGATGCTGAATTAAAAAGTTTAAGAACCCAAAGATCATCACTACAGAGACAGCTCCAGCTTATGGGGATCAGCCCGGGTAAAGTAAGCAATGGTAATCTACGATCTGGGTTGGTTATAACTTCACCGATCAGTGGAACCGTAAGCAGTATCAATGCGCAGATTGGAAGTTATGTTGATGTGGCATCACCAGTTCTTGATATTATTGATAATAGTTCTATCCATTTAGATCTTCAGGTTTTTGAAAAGGATCTACCTAAAATGAAAGTTGGACAAACTGTACAGTTTAAGCTGACCAATAATCCGGAAACTTTGTATAACGCTACCGTATTTAGTATCGGGTCGTCATTCGAAAATGAGAGTAAAACGATCTCTGTACATGCGAGTGTTACAGGAAATAAAGTGGGGTTGATCGATGGGATGAATGTTACCGGAATGGTAAGCCTTGGAAACTCAAGCACCGCTGCCGTTCCTGATGAAGCAATCGTGGAAGCTGACGGTAAATTCTATGTTTTCATACAGACTTCTAAAAAGCCTGAAGAACATGCTGAAGAGGAAGAAGGGGGTGAGAAAGAGGAAGGTACAAAAGAGGCAGCGCATACCAAGAATCAAGGAAAAACATTGAATTTTGAGAAAATAGAAATTGTTAAAGGTTCTTCAGATCTAGGTTATACTGCAATCACTCCAGTGACCAAAATTGCACCTGATACAAACATTGTGGTAAAAGGTGCATTCTTCGTCAATGCTAAATTATCTAATTCAGGAGGGCATGAAGATTAGATTTATTATTACGAAAGCCTTTATATAAAAGTTTCAGCTGTAATAAAAAATAACATTATGCTACGAATCGAATTAAATCGTGAACTACGTATCATAATGTTATATCAAATCTATAAACAAAAGTTATGTTACTAAACAAGAAAATTTCAATCTGGTATTTTATTGATCAAATTAAAAGCCAAATATTACTGATTGTTATACTTGCTGTAGGTATAGGTTTGTTGGATCTGCATCCTATTTTCAAAAAAATATCAATTCCATTAAGCATTCCCGCAATTTTAGGAACTGCTGTATCACTGCTACTTGCATTTAGGACGGCGCAGTCATACGAGAGATGGTGGGAAGCAAGAACCGTTTGGGGTGCTATTGTTAATGATTCCAGGTCTCTTATCCGATTAATTATTCAGTTCATTCCTCAGGATAGTGCGGACGTTAAAATATTTGCAGAAAGACAAATCGTATGGGTCTATGCGTTAGGCGAAGCATTAAGAAAACAGCCTTTTTCCGGTAAAGTAGGGGAGTATTTGAATATGCATCAGATTAACGCTGTTAATATACCCAATGCAATTTTGGATGAACATTCTTATCACTTAAGACAAATAGCCGAAAAAGGATTGGTATCAGATTTCAAGGAGGTTCAGCTTAACGAAGTTCTCATGAGGCTGTGTGACAATATGGGAAAATGTGAAAGATTGAAAAATACGGTATTTCCACGTGCCTATAGTATTTTACTGCATACTCTTATATATGTTTTTGCTTTTATACTCCCTTTCGGATTGGAAGATTCCCAGCTCACCTTGGAAATTATTACAACGATCACTATTCCTCTGCTATTTATAGCCATTGAGAAAACAGCAATCATCATGCAGGATCCTTTCGAGAATACTCCTGTGGATACGCCAATGACATCTATTGCACAAACTATAGAAATCAATATTTTACAGATGATCAAAGAAAATGATATTCCTGTTAAAAAAGAAAATAATACTTACTTCGAAATGTAGAGTCAATCTAGTAAATACATAAAATTATGAGCGACACAAATAAACAGACTGGATCTGCATCAAGCAGACATAAGAAAAATTTACTCATCGTCCTAGCACTAAGTGGTACTTATCTTATTGCTGAAGTCATTGGAGGAATTGCAACAAAAAGTCTTGCATTGCTTGCGGATGCTGCTCACATGCTAACAGATGTTGTCGGTTTACTCCTAGCATTTATTGCAATCAAAATTGGTGAGAGAAAGGCTAGTCCTGAAAAAACATTTGGGTACTATCGCACAGAGATTTTGGCTGCTGTGATTAATGCTGTTGTGCTATTGGGTATCTCATTATTTGTTTTATATGAGGCATTTCAAAGATTTAAAAATCCTCCTGAAGTGCAAAGTGGCTCCATGATGATCGTTGCAGGAATTGGTTTTGTGGTCAATATCATCGGTATCCTTATCATAAGAAAGGACTCCAATGAAAGTCTTAATATGAAAGGTGCTTATTTTGAGGTCTTGTCGGATATGCTGACATCCGTAGGAGTAATGATCGCAGGTGTGATAATGCTGACAACACAATGGTATTACGCAGATCCGATCATTTCTGCGGCAATAGGTCTATTAATCATTCCCAGAACCTTAAAGTTGCTTATGGAAGCGGTTAATGTCTTATTGGAAGGTACACCGAAAGATGTAGATATCAGCAAGCTTAGAGCATCACTGGAAGAACTCCCGGAAATCAAGGGACTCCACGATCTTCATGTTTGGTCTCTTACGTCAGGCGTTAATGCCATGAGTGCTCATGTGATTGCAGATGAAAATAAAAATCGCAACGAAATCCTGAAAATATTAACAGACAAAGTGACAACAGATTTTAAAATAACCCACACCACTTTTCAAATCGAATATGAAGGCTATGATGAAAGTGTAATACACTTATAGATGAACGGTAAAAATAGATTGATAATAAATAAAATCTAATGGTTAGTTCTCTATCACATAAAATTGATTTCAAAGGATAATAATGTTTTAATCACTTATAAAACTTGTTTATGAGACTAATTAAAATTAAGAGAAGCACTTATAGCCTGCTCACTAATTTTTTCTTATTATACATGATCTTGTCCTTTTTTCTTAGGATAGGGCTTTCTGTGGCCAGCATTCAAAAAGCTGATCTTAGTTTTATTTCATTGTTGAAAGTATTTGCTATGGGATTTTTGTTTGATATTGGTGTAGGGGTATTTTTTGTGCTACCATACAGCCTATATCTGCTTTTGTTTCCCCAGAAATATAATAATTCGCTTTTCAATAGAGCTATGACTTTTTTTTGTTTTACTGTAGCTGTGCTTATATTGTTGTTTTCATTTTTTGCTGAAGTAACATTCTGGCAGGAATTTGAAAGTCGGTTTAATTTTATTGCAGTTGATTATTTGGTTTATACCTATGAAGTAATCAATAATATTAATGAATCATATCCTTTGCCATTGCTCATTACAGCCATGTTACTAATGACCTCTTTGGTATTTTTACTTTTCTATAAGAGGCATTATTTCACAGATAATTTTGAAGGCAGTACACCTTTTATACAGCGATTCACTATTTTTTTAGGATTGCTTTTTATTTCAGTCTTCTACACATTTTTTATTGACAACAGTTTAGCAGAGAGCAGTGAGAACAGGTATAGGAATGAGTTGTCAAAATCAGGAATCTATTCTTTTTTTTCAGCTTATAAAAATAACGAGATCAATTATGAGCACTTCTACACACTCATCGATAATAGAGAGGCGTTTAATATTGTGAGAACTGATCTGCAGGAAACTGACTCACATTATGTATCAAAAGATTTCTCAATTGTACGTAACATTAAGGGAGATGACTCCTCTGAGAAGCCCAATGTTATTATGATCACATTGGAAAGTTTCAGTGCAGACTTTATGAAAACATTTGGCAACAATCAGAATCTGACACCTACGTTGGACTCATTGGCGAATCGAAGCATTTTATTTACCAATATGTATGCTACCGGAACAAGAACCGTGCGAGGAATGGAGGCACTTTCACTTGCCGTTCCGCCTACACCGGGGAATAGTATTGTTCGTAGGAAAGACAACGATAATCTGACCACTGTAGGATCTATCTTCGGTCAAAAGGGATATGATACTTCATTCTTATATGGTGGTGATGGATATTTTGATAATATGAATAATTATTTCGGTAATAATGGATACACAATTGTTGACAGGAAAAGAAATTCTTTTGTAGGGGAAGATTATCAGTCTCCAAGAATACCAATAGAAGACAATGAGGTCACTTTTGAAAATGCCTGGGGTATTAGTGATGAAAATCTTTATGATCAGGTGATAAAGCAAGCAGATCAAAAATTTGCAGCGGGGAAACCTTTTTACGATTTTGTAATGAACACTTCCAATCATCGTCCTTATACATATCCTGAAGGAAAGATTGATATTCCCTCGGGATCGGGAAGGGAAGGCGCCGTGAAATACACAGATTATGCGATCGGTCAGTTTTTTAAAAAGATAAAGAATAAATCCTGGTACAAAAATACCATTGTTATAATTGTTGCAGATCATTGTGCCAGCAGTGCGGGCAAGAACGATATCGATGTCGCAAAATACCATATCCCTGCAATGATTGTCAACCTGAACGACAACGAACCATTCAGAATTGAAAAAATGTGCTCTCAGATCGATTTGTATCCAACACTTTTCGCACTTTTAGGTTGGACATATCAGAGTAATCTTTATGGTAAAAATGTTTTAGGCGAAAGCTATATTCCAAGAATATTTGTAAGTACCTATCAGAAACTTGGATATATGGAAAACAACAAATTGGTTATTCTAGGTCCACAGCAAAAAACAGAGACGTATTTGTATGACAAGGAGAAAAATAAACAAAATCCAGAGATGCTGTCTGAACAGTATGTAAAAAAAGCGATAGCAAATTATCAGTCGGCCTACTATCTTTTCAAGAATGAAGGATTAAAACAGAAGCGGATTAAAAAGGGGAATATAACCACAACTAGATAAAGTGATATAAAATGGATCTAAAATTTGAACTTTTACTTGCCGGAAAATTATTATTAGCACTGTTTTTTGGCGCGATAATAGGTTTCGAAAGAGAAACTGCCCATAAAGATGCAGGGGTTCGCACTTTTGGCGTTCTCTGTATGGCTTCTTGCTTATTTGTGGCAGTTGCCTCGCATCTTACAGATGATAAATCTGCAATAGCGAGAATGTTGGCGGCGATACCTGCCGGTTTAGGATTTATCGGAGCTGGACTGGCATTTAAAGATAGTTCCAAAAGCATGCAGGGGCTTACAACATCCACTGCTTTATGGGCTGCATCGGCAATAGGATCTGCCCTTGCACTGAACATGTTTTTGTTATCTTTTTTAGCAACTGTTCTTACCTTGTTCATCTTAAGTATTAACAAATTTGGCTGGTATAAAAAAATTCTAAAAACCGGAAGACAATCAGACCAGGATATATATATAAAGTAACCTAAAAATCATAAAAATAATATTATTATGGAACATAAACACATCTACGACGAAAATGGAAAGCAGCTCTGCTGTACTCCACAGGAAGGCAAAATCTATAAAGATGCTGGAGCCAAAAAATTAGTTGAAGAAGACGGATGCTGCGCTCCAAAGAAGAAAACGGAAGATCATCAACATACAGATGATGATGGACATGATCATGCAGAAACTGATAAAACAGCGTTTCAGATGTTCTTGCCTGCGATTATTTCTTTGGTATTGTTATTAGCAGGCATTGCATTGGACAATTACATTAAGCCTGAATGGTTTAAAGACTGGGTACGTATTGTCTGGTACGGTGTTGCTTATCTACCGGTAGGCCTACCGGTTTTAAAAGAGGCATTTGAAAGTATCAAACAAGGTGATGTGTTTTCAGAATTTTTCCTTATGAGCATTGCAACGATAGGGGCTTTCATTATCGGAGAATTTCCTGAAGGAGTAGCGGTTATGTTGTTCTATGCAGTAGGAGAGGTTTTTCAGACTCTGGCTGTGTCGAGAGCTAAAACCAATATTAAGGCTCTTTTAGATCAACGTCCTGATGAGGTAACGATTATTGAAAATAATCAGCCTAAAAAAATCAAAGCTGCCGAAGCCAAAATCGGGGATACGATTCAGTTAAAATCAGGAGAAAAACTGGCATTGGACGGAGAACTGATCTCCGATTCTGCGTCTTTCAATACCGCAGCGTTAACAGGAGAGAGCAAACCTGATTCTAAAAATAAAGGTGAAACAGTTTTAGCCGGAATGATCAATATGAACAGCGTAGCTTTGATTAAGGTTAATACAGCTTATGAGGATAGCAAACTCAGTAAGATCCTTGAACTGGTACAAAATGCAACAGCTCAAAAAGCTCCGACTGAACTTTTTATCAGAAAATTTGCAAGAATTTACACCCCAATTGTGGTTGCATTAGCTGTTTTGATCTGCTTAGTACCTTATTTCTTTGTTGATGATTATGTTTTCAGAGATTGGTTGTACAGAGCATTGATTTTCTTAGTTATATCTTGTCCGTGTGCATTGGTGATCTCTATCCCGCTTGGCTATTTTGGAGGTATCGGAGCAGCGAGCCGCAATGGTATATTATTTAAAGGAAGCAACTTTTTGGATAAGATCGCTGAGATTCAGAATGTGGTAATGGATAAGACCGGAACTATGACAGAAGGTGTTTTCAAAGTTCAGGACGTTACCATTAAAGAAGGATTTGACAAAGATGAGATTCTCCAATTGGTCAATGTTGTTGAAAGTAAAAGTACCCATCCTGTGGCTACTGCTGTTCACGAGTTTGTAGGAGAGATCAACAATTCGATCAATTTAGAGGATACTGAAGAAATTGCAGGGCATGGGCTTAAAGCGAGAGCTAATGGGAAGGAAATCCTGGTGGGTAATTTTAAACTATTGGATAAATTTAAGATCGGTTATGATGTAGACCCATCCAAAATCGTATATACGGTGATAGCTATCGCATATGATGGAAAATTTGCAGGATTCATTACGATTGCCGACCGAATCAAGGACGATGCAAAGCAAGCAGTTGAAAAACTTCATAGCTTGAATGTAAAAGCGACTATGCTAAGTGGTGACAAGACAACTGTAGTAAAATATGTGGCTGAGCAGATCGGTATTGACAATGCTTTTGGAGACCTGCTTCCGGAAGATAAGGTCAACAAGGTCAAAGAAATCAAAGCAAGAAATGAAAGTGTGGCTTTTGTTGGTGATGGTGTAAATGATGCGCCTGTAGTAGCATTAAGTGATGTTGGAATAGCAATGGGTGGACTTGGCAGCGATGCGACCATCGAAACTGCCGATGTTGTGATCCAGGATGATAAACCATCAAAAATACCTATGGCGATCAATATTGGAAAGAAGACCAAAAGGATCGTCTGGCAGAATATCATTCTTGCCTTTGTTGTAAAAGCCATCGTGCTCGTACTTGGAGCTGGTGGACTGGCTACGATGTGGGAAGCTGTATTTGCTGATGTGGGAGTTGCTTTGATTGCAATACTCAATGCAGTCAGGATTCAAAGAATGAAATTTTAAAAGAGATTATCACAGATAAAAATAGAGCAAATTCTAGTATCCTGTTTCCTTAGGATATTACAATTCTAAGGAAAATTTGCCTCCACTCATATTATTAAGATTGAGTTCCCATAAAAGATGGGAACAGGGAAGTTACATCCAATTTTACGATATAAAATTGAATACTATTAATGTTAGATCCGAACAATAAAAATCAGAAATATAATTTTTATGTGGACTTATGTAAAAAAAAACTCAATACTAATCCTTTTACTGAAATTCTCTCTAAGTATTTATGCTCAGGATAGTTTGTCATTGCAAAAAACTGCTCAACAAGATTCTTTAATAATAAGAGATGATACTTTGGATTATAAAAAACTTATTGTTCCGGTTAGCTTGATATCGGCAGGTGCAATTGGTTTTACAATTCCTGAAATCAAAAAGTTTGATTATGATGTGAGAAGGGAGGTAAACGATCATACATTAAACAATTCAAAATTAGACAACTATACCTTATTTGTACCAGCTGCGCTCGTTTATGGTTTAAACATAGCGGGTGTTCGAGGGAAACATAACTTAAAAGATCGAACGATCATTTTAGCAACATCACAAGCTATCTTATTGGCAATAGTTATTCCTTCAAAATCATTGATCGGCAGGGAGCGGCCTGATCAATCAAATTATATGTCATTTCCCTCAGGTCATGCAGCGATCGCATTTTCAACTGCACAGTTTATGTTCAGAGAATATAGGGACAGCAATTATTGGATCAGTCTGTCAGGATATCCGTTTGCCATTTTTACTAGTGTGTACAGAATCATCAATAATAAGCATTGGGTTACAGATGTCCTGTCTGGTGCTGGTATCGGAATTTTTTCTACTGAGATAGCATATTGGTTATATCCAAAGATCAAAACTTTATTTAAAAGTAAGAATGAAAAAACATTATCTATGATTTCTCCTTATTTCCAGAAGAGTTATCAGCAGAAAAGTTTGGGTTTGAATTACCAGCTATTTTTTTAAATGAGAAATTATGGGATTTAAAAGACGATTTAGGAGACGAATAATCAGGAGGGGAAAGCATCGGCTTGCGTCAGAAGATATATTCTATTTGATAGTTTTTAGTATCCTGATACTATCTCTTATAACATATGGATTTAAGAAATATTTTCATCCTGTCAAAGACCATCATTTTAAATATCATCAAAGTAAAAACTAATCAATCTACTTCCTAAAACGATCAATAGTTAACTATGGACAGATAGAAATAATATTTTTTTAGAGTAATGTTTTAACATATCACGTTTTTAAAGGACATTTAAAATTATTTAGATGTTTGAAGCAATATTGTTTAAAACAATGGAAAGTATTTAAAATCAGTAGATTATAGCTTTGTTTTGGCATCTTATTTGCCTTTCACAAATAACAACATATATAAATTAATATTCACCTTTAAATTAAAATGTTATGAACAGCGAAGATCAAAAAAAAGAGACACACGACCATCCAGAACATCACGAACACAAAGAACATCATCCGCACAAGGAACATCACGAGGGTCCTGAACATGCAGATGAGCCGGAGCATCACGATGAGGCCGAGCATCATCAAGAAAAAGAACATCACGATGAGAAAGAACATCATGATGAGAATAAGAAGTAAATAGCATAGTTCTTATAAATACTGAATTTCAATACTGGAATTCAGTATATTTTTAATAATATAATGTACCGTATTTTAATCTTTCTTCATAAGTGAGCATTTTCAAATATTAATATTTAATTGAGTCGTTATGTATAAAATCTAGATTGAATTCGCTAATTCCAGTAATCCTACGAAACAGTCTTTCTTGCTTTTTGTCCCTTAACAAAAACATAAAGAATATCCACGGAGTATTAACTCAAGAATGACTTTTTGCTCAATCCTAAGATCTGCGGAGGCAAATTATTAGAAATACGTTGAAATACCAAAGCTGAAGCCTACAGTTTTTGCCGCAGGGTTCGCAAAAATGTCTTTCTGTTTCTGAAATCTATAATTAAGTCTAAAAACAGTTTGTGCATTGGGTCTAAAACTGATTGCAGGCATAATACTCCATAAATCTTCTCCAATTTTGCTGTTGTCTTCTCTGAAATGACCTACGTTCCAATCTACATACTCTAAACGGCATGCAAGATTAACGGTTGCTCTTTCCCAATCCAAAATTTTTCTTTTAATTATTGGCTGAACAATGTCTATAAATCCTCCATGCTGCCTGTCTCCATATTGTTGTGTATAAGTTTCCGGGACATCTACTTTAACCCAAGCCCATTCTGCAGTAATTAAAGTTCCAAGGTTTGGAAGTGTATTATTATAATCCAATGCAAATACCCGAACCCTTCTTTTATCGTCAACCTGAAGACCTTCATCCTGAAATTTATTATAGATTCCTCCCATATAAGAGACTCCAAATTCTCCTGCTTTTTCATGTCTTGTGGCAATTTTTGCTGTTAAAAGAGGAACACCGCTGTTAATTTCTTCAAAACGTTCAGGATTACTTTTGGCAGCAGGTAAGTACGTTTTGTTTTGATTATTGTCAATAATTGAATTATCAAAATTTCCTGATAGATATACCTCGTATCCGAACATCCACTCGGCTTTATACATTTTTCCATAAAATCCGAAACCAGCATTACTGAATGTAGCAGGCAACATTTCTGTAGCAGATATAGGACGATCGGTAAACTCCCATTTCGGACCGTCATGATTTTGGTTGAAAGCACCAATTGGATTCATAATAATTCCTCCTCTCAAATTAAGCAAGGGATTAAACTCTACATCAATGGCAGCAAATTCAATATTAATCTCTTTACCTCCTTCTTCTAATTCTATTTCACTCAGAAATTTAATTTTTGAGGAAATTGTAGAAGATACAAAAAGTGTCATCCTACGTAATTGAAATTGATGTCCATCAGATATACCATCAGTGCTGATATGCTGCCAATTGGCTTCCGCATAGCCACCAATAGAGACAGGCACTTTCCCTAATCCTAAGAAGGGACGCTTGTAAACGGCATCCATGTTCAAAGAGCGAGAACTGTCTACAGGTATTCTTTTTAGTAATTCAGAATCTATCTGTGCTGTGGCTTCCTGAAAAATTAAAATTATAATTAGATAGATAATTTTTTTCATACCGGTTTTTTTAAAGAAATTTTCAAAAAATCCGATTCTATGTATACTGGAAATTTTCTTAAGGTCTGATCAGCAGGACCGTTTTGTACTAAACCTTGGTTGGAAAATTCACTACCATGTGCAGGACACTGTAGCTTATCTCCAAATACTTGTAACTGGCTACCCTGATGGGTACATTGCATCCATAATGCTTCATACTCAGTTTCCGAAAAACGAAATACACAAATGGGATATTTGAGAGATTCATTTTGAATAATTACATAGGATAATTTTTTGTCAGGATATTTTGTATCCATAAAATCCTCCAAAGGCAATATGATATAATCGTCTTTAATCGCTCCTGAAATCATTTTATTGCTTATACACCCTGAAAGAATGGGAGGAATTGCAGTAAAGCCTAAACAGACCAAACTGCATTTTTTGAGAAATTCAAGTCTGTCCATAATTATAAGGATTTCAAAAATTTAATAATAGCTTCTTTTTCTTGGACTGGTAATTGAGTGTAATTGGTTCTGCTGGTTGCAGCCTCTCCCCCGTGAAGCTGTATTGCTTCTTCTATACTTTTTGCCCTGCCATCATGCATTAAGAAGTATTGACCGCCTTGTGATTTTGGAGATAAACCTAACCCCCACAGTGCAGGCGTACGCCATTCATAAGTTTTCGCAGTGCCTTCCGTATAGTTGTCATCCAAAGAAGCACCCATATCATGAAGTAATAAGTCTGTGTACGGATAAAACTTTTTATTGGATAATGGTGAAATTGAGGAGGATGAAGTTTTCAGTTCCGGGACATGACATTTATTACAACTTATCTGAGAAAATATAGTCTGACCTTGTTTAATGATACTATTTTCTGCGTCTCGCTGAATAGGTGTTTTCAATGTACGAAGATAAAATACAACATCTGCGATGGTCTTATCAGAAACTTCGGGATCAACATTCATTCCTGAATAAACATCGTGAGGATTAAAAGTTGAAGTAATGCCCATATCTTGATTGTAAGCATTAACGGTTTGTTGTAGTAAACTGTATGTGGATGCCTTTTTACCAAATCTTCCGATATACTTCCCTCCTTTTGTTACAGCAAAGAAGAATGGTGCTTGATATGCCGGAAGATCAATATAATTGGGGACTCCTGAGATGCCATCATTATTTGTATCAAAAGGGTCAGCCATTGCCAAAATATCCATATCAGAAACCAATTCAATAAAACCTAATCCGGTATTGGCAGGCGGAGTAAATTTAGAAAATGTTGCTCCGGGAGGAATTGCTTCCGGAGTATAACCTGGTATCGCCCTATTTTGCAATTGAGGACCACCTAAAAGCAAAAATAAATTTCCTGTTTCGTCAGTCTGTCCAAAACGTATAAGAGTAGTAAAGGGAGTCCCTTTTCCATCACCAGCATGACAGCTTCCACAACTTGTTGCCACGAAGGTTGGACCAAGACCTTTCCCGACCGTGAAGGTTTCATCGTTAAAGGCGATATCCCCTCGCAAAAATTGTTGGTTTTCAGCATATGATAACCCCACAATGGAGCCATCAAGTAATTCACTCTCATCTATCGCTTCAGGCTGAAGTTTATCACAAGCTTGTACGATCAGAAAAAGAAGATAGAAAATTATAATAATAGGTATATATCTCTTGCTCACGTTTTTTTTTCAAATATAATAAAAAGTTAGATTAATCTAACTTTTTATTTCGCTATGTCTAATTATTTTTATGACTGCTGTGCATTTATAGCAAACACTATAAATAAAGATTAGATAATTTGAAACGGAATTTAATCTCAGGATATGTGCTGTTAGGATATTTTTCTTGAAAAACAATAACCTTTATCGCATAGTAAATTAATGTGGATATTGAACAGTCCTAGTGTACAAATTTTAATAGCCAGACGAAACAGTTGGTTGCCAAGTGCTAAGGTTGACCGTCTTAATAGTAGTAGGTAATTATTTTTTGTAAATTATACAATTTTACCATCTAAACTTACCAAAGATAAAAAGGATGATAGTTCATTAATGATTTTTGGTTTGGGGATTTATATCAAAAGCGAAAAATGATTAGGGCAGGGTATATTTGTTATTTGAAAATCTGTGGATTATGGAAGAGATAGAAAAAAGATCTACATTTATTTGTGAAAAATAAAAAAAAACATATCTTTGCACCAGTAAAAACGACGCACTCTATTTTTGTTTATTAAAGTGACCTATTCGGTGACCTAAAAATAAGAGAACGACATAAAGCTTATGGATAGGGAGTTTTTCAAATAAGAACAAGTCCCGTCCGGATCGCAGAAGTTTTATCAATTTCTTTAAAAAATTGATCCGGTAGTTCAGCTGGTTAGAATGCCGCCCTGTCACGGCGGAGGTCGCGGGTTCGAGTCCCGTCCGGATCGCCCGAGTGAGAAGTCGCCAATTTGGCGACTTTTTTCGTTTGTAACTGTTTGATAAACAAATTTATATCCGATTACAAAAGGGTTCGAGAAGACCAAAATAAAATTGTAGGATTTTTAGGCTATTTCTCGAACCGCTTCTTTGTTTTTGGTGTAAAATGCAAATATTTAAATATGGTAATGATATACTTAAATGTACCACAACTGTTCATTTATAATTAATTTCAGAAATGTGATCTGGTAAAATTGAATAGTTGAAAGTTAAATTTATGTATTTCTTATATTGATGCATTTAAGTATATTGTTACCTTCATATAATAATAACATCCATTATAACTAAATTATAGTCTAAAAAAAGATATTCTATTATTTTTCAGACAAAAGATCCCGGTCAATTCTGACCGGGATCTTATTTATTCTTTATCTGTTCCAAATATTCCTGTGGTGTCATTAGAAACTTACTTTTAAATACTCTGTTGAAAGTCGCCTGATTATCGAAGCCGATGTTAAGATATATCTCTTTCAGGAGTACCTGCTCATTATTTTTATCCTTTACATATTCGGTAAAAGCATTTAATCTGTATTCATTGAGGTAAGTTTTAAAATTATTTTTTGAATATTTATTTATGGCTGATGAAACATAGAGGTGATTTGAATTGATTTCTTTTGCCAGTAATTGTAAACTGTACTCTGAAGATCTCCATGGCTGATTAGTCTTCATGTGACTCTCTATTTTCTCAAACAATAGCTTATAAGTAGACTCATCTTCCAGAAAATCTGATGTTTTATTCAAAATATTATTAGAATTTATTCTATAGGATTTTTGTTTAATGAAAAAAAATTCGTCAATCGTTATTTCGTTACTGATTTTAAATATATGAATTGTCCTCAATTTATTGATTTGTACAAAATAATACAGATAACAAAAAAATAAGACCAGAGAAAAAGTAATGGTGAAAATTTTTAAACATTCTAAATATACATCAGTAAAATGCGTCTCAATGGGAAGAAAATACTTTATTAAGTAGCTGATAGGAAAAACTAATATTATGGAAGTAGATAAAATGAAAGCCCTTTTAAAATCAAAGAAAAGTAAAAAGCCTATCGGAAATAAAAAGATATATAGAAATATGATAGTCAGGTTGTCACTATAACTTACAGAGCAGTACAGTATTAATAATATCAAATATAAATAAGAGGTCAGTTTTCCTAGCTTAAGGAAATTAAAATTGGAAGTGTAAAACAGAAAAACATAACTGGGAGTTATTAAACATAAAATGGCAATATCCAGAGTAAAATATACATACTGTTTGAAAAGTAAATTAAACAAAGCCAAAAAGACATGTCTTATAATGACTAACAAGGTAGAATATTTTGCAAATAAAAGCTCAAACTCTACTATTTTTTTTTCAATATCCATTTTTTCGTAAATAAAACTTAAAAGTTAAAGCCTAAACAGTAAAACAAAATAATAAAACATAAAATATAATATGTTGATTTTTAATGTTTTATTTTATTCGTTTTTTATGATTTACTCTTTTTATGTTCTGTGGAATTATTGCAATAAAGTATCATTTAATTTGTCGCAATAATTATCGAAGCAAAAATATATAATTTTCATTCATTTGCAAAAAATAATTATATAGAATCAAATTATTGATGCGATTTTAAATGTATAATTTAAATTTTATTGAAAATTATTCAGAATTAATTGAATTATTTTGTTTGATTAAAAGCTTTGGCTGTATATAGTAGAGAATTTAGTATGAAAAATTTTAAAGAGATCCACATCGGAAATTATATTAAACAAAGAGCGTTGAACTGTGATATGGAAATACCACGTTTGTGTAAATCTTTTAAATGTTCCGAAGAAGATATTTACAGAATGTTTAAAGCAAAGACAATGGATTCTGGAGTCCTGCTGCAGTGGAGTAAATTGTTAAATTATGATTTTTTTAGATTATATACACAGCATTTAATTCTATATGCTCCGCTATCCCGTAATGTCTCCGTGAATAAAAAAGTAGCCGATAGTTTGCCTAGTTTCAAAAAAAGTATTTACACCAAAGAGATCATAGATTTTATTATAGAGTTAATAAATACCAATGAAAAAACAATCAATGAGATTCTTAATGAATATAAAATACCAAAGACCACATTGTACAAATGGATCTCAAAATACAATCAGCATCAAAAAAATTAATAAATAAGATTAAGCTAGAATATATAAACAAGACACTTCCCTCATGCATAAAACAAAATTACCTGCTCTATATCAATAGGGTTAAATCCGTCAGAGCTCCATAACTACAGATCATATTAGTTAATTAAAAACAAAAATCGAAATAATCAAGAAACAATTTAAAAACAAAAATTCAGATGAAAAAGTTATATCAAATCCTATTTATTTTGTTAAGTCTGCTTTCATACTCTCAAGTAGGCATTAATACTACTACTCCAGATGCAAATGCAGCTTTGGATATTACCAGTGATAATAGAGGGCTATTAATTCCTAGAGTGATTCTGGTAGCTCTTAGAAACCCTGCTCCTTTAACAGCGCATGTCAAAGGTATGGTCGTATATAATAAAAGTGCAGTGGGCTCTACTGTTCACGAAGGCTTCTATTATAATGACGGTTTACAATGGGTGAAAGTTAATAAAGACACTTCAGCCTTAGTGTCTTTTAATGCTCCGGATCCCAATCAGTCAGGAACTGTATTTTCTCCTGATCTGCAGAGCAGTATCAACAACATATATGCATCTTCTATAGATGGATCTTATTGGAAATATGATGATGTGAGTGCAACTTATATTTCTTATCAGCCGGATCCTGCTACTGAATGGTATTTAGCAGGAACCACTACAGATGCAGCTTCTAATAAAAACAATGCTGTGTACAGAATAGGTGAGGTAGGTATAGGGAATAATACCAAGATAGATCCAAGTGCTATGTTGGATGTCAATTCCAAAACTAAAGGTTTATTACCTCCAAGAATGACTCAGGCAGAACGTGATGCTATTGTGTTACCTGCAGAAGGATTAGTCGTATATTGTACAGATTGTAATGGTGGTCAAGGTTGCTTGGTTTATAATTATGGGAAACCGAGTACTCCTTTGTGGGAATGTTTAGGAAAACCTAATACAGCTTCGGTAACCGTTGATTGTGCATCAAGTACTGTAAATGGAACTTACATTAAAAATGTTGCCAATACTGCAGCCAACACAGTTACGTTTAGAATTGTAAATAATTCGTTTGCAGCAATTGTGCTTCAAAATTTCTCAACCTATGTTACGCTTCATGGAGCATCTACGGGAATGTCTATTCCGGCAAACCAAAACCAGTCTGTTAGTCTTAATCCCGGACAAAGTACAGACTTGGTGTATACAATTTCCGGCACACCAACTTTAGAAGGTGATTTTATTGCAAGGTTTTCTGGAAATGGATTATATTGTGAGAAAATCGGAACCGTTAAAGGCTCAACAGTTACACTAGATTGTGCAAATGCCGCTGTGAACAATTTGGTACCATTTAAAAATCTGAAAAACGGTACAGCTTATACAGGAACGATCACCATACCTTATACTTCTTCCCAAGGCGGTGTTCCTTACGGTGCGCAAACTATTAATGTAAGCGGACTTACCTTGACTAGATCTGCGGGAACATTTAATACTTCAGGAACAGTGACTTATAATATTAGCGGTACTTATACAGGAGTTGACTGTGCTGAAATTACAGCCACTATTAATGTAGTAGGAAGTGAGACTTGCAGCGTGAAAATTGGAGGGACTACAGACTTTAAGTCAGGAACTTATACAGGATCTAATAATGGATATGGAAGTGCTTGTGCAGCTACGCAAACTTCCATGACTGATAATAGCTTCTCAACAGGTTGGGCATCAGCATATGGAAATGCTTCTGTAGGCACATATATCCAGATTGATTTCTCCACAGAAAAAACACTTAAGGAAGTGGTAATATCAAGTGGTACGATAAGCTGTTGGTCTCCATATCAATCTTATGTTGATGACTATACAAACTATTATACAAATTATTATCAGGCGTATTATGGGCAACCTGCTTATGAGATCCAATATTGGAGTGGTACAGCTTGGGTAAAAGCAGCTAATGTACCAACATTAAGTGAAAGTTCATTAACTAGAATAGCAACCTGCGGTATAAAAACTACAAAAATAAGAGTGGTAGCCGTAAATGCAGCCTATTGGGGAGTAGGAACTTTCTATCCGGTGGTTTATCAATAAGATTGTAATAAACTCAGATACAATTTAAAGCCAGGAGGAGAGAGGCGCCTCCTGGTTTTTTAAAATCTTGACGATAAAATTGAAAAACACATTATGGAAAAAATACTGCCTGACTATAAGAAGATATATCAGGATATTATTGTTAAAAAATATCCCTACAAAAGAAACAAATGTGAAACTATATTAAAAAAAGAAAATCTGTCTGTTTGGGATATTATTAATCTTAATGATATCCTATTTGGAATAGGAAATAGAGAAACGTGTAATTTTAATCAGAAGCATCGTTCATATTCTAAACCCGATATATTGGAAATTCTAGATTATCAGCAAAAAAATAGCCTTAATAATACCCAGTTGGCCAATCGATTCAAACTTAGCAGAAATACAATTGCCAAATGGAGAAAAATCTATCTATTAAGCAATTAAACCATTAACCCAAATATTTTAAAAACCCGTTAATATCTTCACAATAGGATTATTTCAGTCTTTTAAAATACTATTGTTCCTTTGGTAAATATTATTTTATAGTCAAATTCTAACAAGTTTGGAATTTTGGAAGTCGCCCGGTCCGGATAATAAAATCCATTTTTAATCATAGATTGCAGTGCATTATCCAATTCTTTAGGTTGAATATCTTTCAGCAAATAACCATGAGCCCCATTTTTAATCATCATGATAAGACTGAGGTCGTCATTTTTCATACTGAGTGCCATGACATGACAAAAACTTCCGGATGGTTTTCTTTTAACCATTTGGCAGTTTCAAAACCGTTCATGACAGGCATGTTTACGTCCAATAGTACAATGTGCGGAAGATTGCTTTTTGGTTTGAATTTTTCTATAAGTTCGGTTCCATTTTCAACTTCATAAAGGACTTTTTATGAGCCTAATTTGTTTAGAATAGCAGTTAGTGCTTTGGCAATTAAGATATGGTTATTGTCTGTAATTTTTCAATTATTTCTTTTGTGTTTATATTATGATATAGACAAGTATACTCATAAGCTCCATTCTTTTTAGACGAGGATATAAGTAGACATCTGGGTAAAGTAATTCTCATTGGAATTCCTTTTACAAAATGACATGCCATTACAAGTAATTCCCAAATGTTTTGAGTCCCGTGGGGATTGTTAAATTTTGATAACATTCTGGTTTATAGATATAAATAGTTCAAGATTATGTCAGTCCGGATCGCAGAAGTTTTATCAGTTTCTTTAAAAAATTGATCCGGTAGTTCAGCTGGTTAGAATGCCGCCCTGTCACGGCGGAGGTCGCGGGTTCGAGTCCCGTCCGGATCGCAATTAGATATAAAGTCACCAATTTTGGTGACTTTTTTTATTCAGTACAGTTTACGAACAAAGAATGTTCATTATTGCATTTCCCACAGTATACAATATATTCTATTATTGTAATATCGATTTATATTTTATTTAACATAAAATATGTAAGGAAATTATATTTTTTTTACAATTATTATATTTATCATCTATTTTATTATTTTTGAATAATAATAAAACACATGGGTGAAAGAAAATTTCTGGAACTGAAACTTAAAAACCTGATTTCTAAAAGCGGACTCAAACTAATCAACTTCTATTTTAAGGAAATTGAAGGAATTGATATTTATAGTGCAAGGCTGGGAGAAGTATCGCTCTATTATGATGAAAAGAAATATTCCTATAATGAAATCAAAATGATTTTTGAGGAAGAATTTGGCTTCGAAGTTATTCATAATCCAGAATTGCAAATCGTAGAAAAAATAAAAATTGCAGTTATTGAACTTATTTTTTTTGCAAATAATATGAATTCTCTTATCCGAAATTCAGATTATATAAGCCAGAAACTGCAGCTTCCTTACGATAAACTTACCCGGATTTTTTCAGCCATGACGGGAAAAACCTTAGAGCAGTATATCCTTATGGTGAAAATTGAAAAAATTAAAAACCTGCTTTTGCATGAAGAATATACTGTAAGTGAAATTTCTTATATGATGGGGTATAGCACTGTGCAGTATCTCAGCAATCAGTTTAAAAAATCTACCGGTAAAACAATATCCGAATATAAAAAAGACAGAGAACCAAAGCCGGTTCCTTTAGAAGAAATTCTTTAAAGATATTCATACAGATAGCTAAATTCTGTTTTAAAATTCTATAATACTGATTAGAAACTTACTGGTCAGTTTTTTTGTCCCAAATTTTCGTACATCTTTCCCAAAAAAGTATAACATTTTACTTCTTCCTTACTAATAGATTTGTAATATAAAATTTCAGCTATGAATATAAAAAAGAATATTGCCGTTAGCGAAAGCGGGTTTTTATTTAACCCAACTTCAGGAGATTCATTTTCACTCAATACCATTGGAAGTGAAATTATACGTCTGATGAAAGAGCATAAAAAACCTGAAGAAATTATAGAAGCTATTGTTTCTGAATATGAGGTTGACAGTAACACGGTTGAGAAAGACCTTTATGATTTTTTCTCCGTTCTGAAGAATTATAAACTTACAGAAAATGGCAAATAAAAAACCAACGTATCGTATTGCTGTCACCGGGCTGAATGCAATTGACTCCCCGGGGCCGGGTTTTGCCGTGATAAGGAGCCTTAAAGAAGCTGAAACTTTTAATGTCAGAATTATAGGCCTTAGTTATGAATCCCTGGAACCCGTAATATACTTAAGAGACTACGTCGATAAAGTTTACCAGATTCCCTTGCCTACCGCAGGACAGGAAGTGCTGATGGACAGATTGGAATACATCAACTCCATTGAAGATCTGGATTTTTTATTTCCAAATTTTGATGCAGAGCTTTTTAATTTCATCAAATTGGAACAGAAGCTTGATGAAGAACTGGGGATAAAAATGGTACTTCCTTCCCTGGAACAGTTTGAAGCAAGGCACAAAGTAAATTTATACGAATACGGAATCAAATATGGATTGGATGTTCCAAAAGCATCAATGATTTATTCCACTACAGAGATTCCTGCCATTTCAGAAAAAATAGGATATCCCATGGTGGTAAAAGGGAAGTTTTATGATGCTAAAGTAGCTTATAATCTTGATCAGGCGAAAGAAGCATTTGGGAAAATCTCTGCACAATGGGGACTCCCTATTATCATTCAGGAATTTGTACACGGTACGGAACTCAATGTCTGCGGAATTGGAGACGGAGACGGGAATCTCTTGGGAGCAGTACCCATGAGGAAATTATACATTACCGATAAAGGAAAAGCCTGGGCAGGAGTTTCTCTCGATGAAGAAAAGCTTCTTAAAATTACCCGGAATATGGTTAAAAATACCAAATGGAGAGGCCCTTTCGAGCTGGAATTTATAAAATCCCTTGGTGAGGATGATAACGAAACCTATCATCTTTTGGAAATTAACCCCAGGTTTCCGGCCTGGTGTTATCTCACTACAGGATGCGGCCAGAACCAGGCAGAAATACTTGTCAACATGAGAATGAAAAAGAAATATAAAAAAATTTCTGCATATAAAGTCGGAAAAATGTTCATCAGATACTCTTATGATAACATTGTGAACATAGAAGATTTTGAAAAAATAAGCACATTAGGCGAACTGTAATTTATTAAACAAAACAAAATGGAAAAAAAAATATACGAAAGACCAATCATAAAACCTTTGAATACAGGATTAATGAACAAGTTCGGAACAAGAACCGAGTATCTTGCCATGACGCACATAGACGGGGTTGCTGTTAAAGAACTCATTAAAAACTATGGCTCACCTGTGTTTGTATATTCTGAAGCTAAAATAAGAAGTAATTTTCAGAATGCTAAAAGGGCATTTACTACAAGATACCCAAAGGTACAGTTTGCATGGAGCTATAAAACATGCTATCTCAATGCCATCTGTAATATCTACCATCAGGAAGGAAGCTGGGCCGAAGTTGTAAGCCGCTTTGAATACGATAAAGCTCTTAAAAACGGTGTTCCCGGCAATAAAATTATTTTTAACGGTCCCGATAAAACGGCTGAAGATCTCACCCTGGCAATAGATAATGACAGCTTAATCCACATTGATCACTTCGATGAGCTGTATATGCTTACAGAAATTGCCCAGCAAAAAAATGTAAAACCAAGAGTTGCCATCCGTGTTAATATGGATTGTGGTGTATATCCGCTCTGGGATCGCTTCGGATTCAACTACGAAACCGGCCAGGCCTGGGATGCCATTTCAAAAATACTCGTAACAGGAAGTCTCAATCTTGTAGGGTTACATACCCACATAGGAACATACATTATGAGCAGTGCTGCCTATGCTGTTGCTGCAAGCAAAATGGCTGATCTTGCATTAGGTATCAGGAACAAGTTTAATAAAAGTATAGAATACATAGACATGGGAGGCGGTTTTGCTTCAAAAAATACCCTTAAAGGCAGCTACCTTCAGGCTACTGATTACGTTCCGGAAATAAGTGAATATGCCGATGCAATATGTTCTACGCTGCTTACATCTGGTTTTCAGGCCAACGAACTGCCGTATTTATATTTAGAAACAGGACGCGCCCTAATAGATGACGCCGGATATTTGTGCGGAAGCGTTATAGCCAATAAAAGGCTTAGCGACGGGCGAAAAGCTACTATAATGGATTTTGGAGTTAATCTTATGTTTACCTCTTTCTGGTACGATCATAAAATAACTCCGGCGCAGGAGTTTGGCCATCACACAGAGGAAAACGTGCTGTATGGGCCGCTTTGTATGAATATAGATGTTGTAAGGAGCAGTATTATGCTGCCTCCTTTAAAAACCAAAGATAATGTCGTAGTGCATCATGTAGGCGCATATTGTGTGACACAAAGCATGCAGTTTATAGCTTTGCGCCCGAAAGTCGTTTTAATTGATATGGATGATAAAGTGCATATCATCAAAAACAATGAAAGTCTTGAAGATCTGGAAAAAAATGAAATCTCACCCGGATATCTCCTTAAAAGTACACTATAAATATTCTTACCATTGAAACTGTAAGGCTTAGGTAATTTTGTGATAAGCATCCTTTACCGGGCTAATATTAATTTTGCTGACAATTAGGATGAACGCAAAAGCAACCATAAACTATTATTCCCGCTTTTTTCTGGATGGGATTTTATACAGCTATTCACAAATTTTCTTTTGCAATAAAAGATGGTTTGGTTTGTGCCTGCTGATACTCACCCTTATAAATCCTTTTAAAACCTTAATAGGAGTATCCGTTATTGTTTTATCTCTGGCTTTTGGTATACTCTTTAAATTTGATGAATACAAGCTGAGAAACGGAATATACACCTACAATGCACTTTTGGTGGGGCTGGGAATCGCAAGTTTATATGAAGTAACCCTTAAAACCATATTGGTTACCATTTTTTATTCCTTATTAAGCCTTTTTCTGGCAGTAGTATTTTCAAATTTCTTTGGAAAAAGAGGATTGCCATCGCTTACTCTTCCTTTTTTACTCTGTATTTGGATGGTATATTCCAGCCAGGGAGCTTATGGTGAAATAAAATTCAATACCGATATGGAGCACGAACTAATCTTCCTGAAAACGCTCTCAGAAAAATTCACCCAGTTAATAGATATATTATCCTGTAGAGATGTTATACATATCTTACTGAAATCTTTTTCGGCTATCTTTTTTATCTATAACGATCTGGTAGGGTTTTGTATTATCGTGCTGCTTCTGCTGTATTCCAGGATTTCTTTCACCTTGGCAGTTTGGGGATTTTTTATAGGAATTATGTTTTTTAGTTATTTTTTGGGAGATTATAAAATCCTGATATTTGATTACATCAGTTTCAATTTTATATTAATATCAATTTCTCTGGGCGGTTTTTTTATAGTTCCCTCATTAAAGGGATATGTATTACAAATATTTACCGTAAGTCTGTGCTGTATTTTACTGGGGGCATTCAGTCCGTTTTTATATCTCATAAAAATGCCGGTGTACTCATTGCCTTTTGTGGCGGTTGTCTTGGTCGTGCTATCTGCCCTAAAATTGAGACTGAACACGAACGGAATTGAATTGGTGAAAAACCAGCAGTATAAACCCGAACAGAATTTTTACAAAAATTATTACGAAAAACTCCGTTTCAAGGCAATGACTTATTTTCATATTTATCTTCCTGTGATGGGGGAGTGGAATGTAAGTCAGGGAATCAACGGAGGAATTACCCATCTGGACGATTGGAAAAACGCCTGGGATTTTGATGTAAGAAATTATAGAGGATTATCATATTACAATACAGGGACACAGCTTAAAGATTATTTATGCTATGACCTGCCCGTGATAGCCCCTTGTTCAGGATATGTGACGATGCTTCAGGATTACATAGAAGATAATGAAATCGGAAAAATCAATCAGGTAAACAATTGGGGAAATTCAGTAGTCATTAAAGTAGCAGAACAGTTTTATGTACAATTATCCCATTTCAGGGCAGGAAGCTTTAAAGTTTCGCTGGGTGATTATGTAAAGGCAGGGCAATTATTAGGACATTGTGGAAACAGCGGACGTTCACCGGAGCCGCACATACATTTTCAGATGCAGATCACTCCCGATATCGGTTCCAAAACAATACCGTATCCCATAGCGTATTACTTTTCGAGAGACGAAAAAGAAGAATTACATTTCAACAGTTTTTCATATCCAAAAGAAAATGAAAAGGTAAGCAATATTCTTCCGGATTCTTCTCTTCAGGAAGCTTTCGGGTTTCTTCCCAATCATTACATAGAGTGGGAAATAGAGAACCAGGGCAAAAAAGAAAAACAAAAATGGTTTTCAGCTATTGATGCTTTTAACAGATCGTACCTCTATGATGAGGAAAATGATTCGTATGCTTATTACAGAAATGATGGTGTAGTTGTCTACTTTTATGATTTTATAGGCAGCAGAAGCTCCTGTTTATTTAATTTTTACCTGGCCAGTCAAAAAATACTTTTAGGAAACTATAAAAATGTTCAGGTAAAAGACTGGATTATGCCAAGTTACGTTTACCCTTCATCTATACAATGGATTCAGGATTTTCTGGCACCGTTTGTTCAGATATTCAAAGGTAAATATACATCCCTGATCATTAACCCTGAAAAAGGAAATTCCTCTGAAATTCATATCCGGTCATCAATAGAAGGAAAAACATTCGGAGTCTATCATGCCATTCTGCAATGTGAAATAATTATAAAAGACAGGAAAATAAATTCAGTCACAATAGTTAAAAACAATACTAAAACCACAATGAGATGTTTAAGAATTTATGCATAGCAGCTGCACTTTTGCTGGCATCGGCAATGCAGGCACAGGTTTACCCGGTAACCAAAGAAAAGGTTGGTTATCTTGCCGGCTTTTACTACCAACAAAGT
The DNA here is from genome assembly GCF_035819015.1 of Chryseobacterium salviniae. NCBI lineage: Bacteria > Pseudomonadati > Bacteroidota > Flavobacteriia > Flavobacteriales > Weeksellaceae > Chryseobacterium > Chryseobacterium salviniae. The sequence continues at coordinate 175,218 of NZ_JAYLAA010000018.1, forward strand.
AACTGGAACGAGCTTATAAAGCTAAAAGATAATATAATTGCATTAGATGATCCGGAACTTATAGGAAAATTGGGAGTTGCCGAATTTTATAAAAAACAATATGCTTCTTCAGAAAGGCATCTTAAAAAGTACCTAAAAAAATATCCCGATTCACCTTTAGAACGTGAGCTTCTTTTTTATTCAATATTATTTCAGTCTCAGGAGCTGGAAGCCAGAAGAGAACTCTATAAATCCGATGCATCCCTTCAGGAAAAGCTTTTGAAAAATAATCCGCGAAAGCATTTTAAAGAGGTAACCCTTGAAGCAGGAATCCGTGATCTGAAACAAACAGAAATAGGAAATCCTATACAGTATATCTCCGGAGGCACCACACTCGAAATAGGAAAATCCGTTAATGCAAAATTTGTCATAAATTATCTTTCACAGAAAATTTATAGTGGAAAATACACACAGCCTGAAGTTTATTTCAGTTTGCCGGTTGCGCTGGGTGACGGCTGGAAAATAACTCCTGCTATTCATGGGCTGATAAACGATTACAAAACAGATAATGAGCTGTTCACCCTAAAAAACAAACTTTTTTTCACTCAGCTTAATATCCAGAAAAGATATGGCTCCTTCACCATAAAACCGAGCTTTGGGGTGCATTTTAGTAATGATGAGGTAGGCGGAGCCGGTGCAGCTTCTTTAAAAATGGATGAAAATATAATACAGACGGGACTTACACTGGGCTATACTGCAAAGCTTTCATCTGATCTTTATTATAATATTACGCCATCGTATTACCTTCTGAAGAGCAGTAAAAGCACTTCAAACGGAAATAATGACAATGCTTTTAGCATTAATAACAGCTTTTACTTTAAAGATTGGTCTTTTTTCGCTTCTTTTTTACAGAAAAACGGAATCAATCCTTTCGCAGAAAACGAGGGTGAATATTATTTTAACCTGAAGAACGAAATAAAATCAAGATTTTCTTTCTCATTGGGATATGACGTAAGCAGACAGTTAAATCTAATGGGAACATTTCAGCTGGAAGACCAGAGAAATATAATATTCAGTCAGACACTTAATTATCAGTCATATTATTTAACCTTAAAATATAAATTCTAAGAAATGAAAAAAATAGTTGTAACATTACTTATTGCTGTAAGCTTTAATATTTCAGCGCAGAACAGTAAAGTTTTTTCCAGCAGTTACGCCCACGAAAACAAAAAAGAATATGCTGAAGCCATAAAAGATATTGAAGGCATAGACTCCGGAAATAATTATTATTCTAAAGTGCGTTTAGGATGGCTGCACTATCTTAACGGGAACAATGCCAAATCGGTAGAATATTATAAAGCTGCGATAACAATAAAGCCGAAGGCAATAGAACCTCTTTTAGGAATTGCCGGCCCGCTGTATGCCCTTCAAAAATGGACTGAACTAAAAGGCATCTATACCAAAATATTGTCCATAGATCCAAACAATACAACCGCATTATATCGTCTGGCGCTTACCAATTATTATGAAAAAGATTATCCTGCAGCCGAAGCCCAGGCGGCAAAAATCCTTACCATGTATCCTTTTGATTTTGATGCCAATCTTTTAATGGGCGGTATAAAACTGAGTTTAGGTAAAATTTCCGAAGCCAAAGGTTTTTATGAAACTGCGCTGCTCGCAAAACCGGATGATAAAACCGCAATTGAAACGCTGCAAAGTTTAAAATAAACATATTGACAATTGTTAGTAGTTTGTACACTCTTTAGGACCCTTCATTGCAGATGCACGGAAAAAATGCTTCTTTGAAATTCATATCACCTTCAAAGAATTATCTTTTTCTATTATATTTGTCATATCTAAACAGAACAATGATGAAAAATAATGATTCCGGTTTAGCTCCCCAACAGTGGGTAGATGCATTTGCAGACTTTCTTTACAGCTTTGCAATAACCAGAGTAAATTCCAGAGAAGATGCGGAAGATATCGTGCAGGATACCTTTTTGGCAGCTTTTAAAAACGCTGGCAAGTTTGAAGAAAGATCATCCGTGAAAACATGGCTTACCAGCATTCTCAAAAATAAAATCATAGATTATTACAGGAAAAAAAGCCATAACAGCCAAAGCTACGAAGACTACCTTGATGAAACAGAAGCATCATTCGAGAATGCGTTTTTCAATCAGGACAATTATGGCAGATGGAAACAGGATATTAACAAAAACTACCTTTCCGAAAGCACGGATGATTATATTTTAAGCAAAGAATTTTATAAGATTATGGATCTCTGCCTGCAAAAGCTGCCTTCAAAGCTGAAGCCTGTTTTTGTTGCCAAATATATGCTGGATGAAGATGCCGAAAAAATTTGTAAGGATTTTAATATTACTTCGTCTAATTACTGGGTGCTTCTTTTTCGGGCTAAAACACTATTAAGAAGCTGCCTTGAAAAAAATGAAATTACTTTGTAGATTATGGAATTTATCAACAACCTTTTACACAACTGCGAAGAGACCTCTCTTAACATCGTTAAATCCGAAGAAACTTCTTTGTCTGCTTCCGCATGGCTGAAGATGAAATTTCATATTGTCTTTTGCAAATGCTGCAGGAATTTCGGAAAACAGACAAAAGCAATGGATAAAGCATTACAACATCACTTTCATGAAAATATTTCTGAAAAGGAAACAAAAGCTTCTGATGCATTAAAGAATAAGATAAAAGAAAATTTACAAAAGATGTAAAATTTTGTAAGGAATAAAATTTTGTCACGTCTAAGCTTAAAAATAAGAAAAAGCAATGAAAACAAAATTCTTTATTCCGTTTCTGTTATTGATAAGCAGTATACTATTTTCACAAACTTCGAATATTAATCAGGAGAAGGGTATTGCCAACTATGGCTATGATGTAGTTAGTTATTTTTCCGGAAAACCGCAGCAGGGATCAGCAAAAAATGCTGTGAAATATAAGGGAGCAGATTATTACTTCGTTAACGCTGAAAATAAAGCTAAATTTCAGAAAGAACCCGGGAAATACCTTCCCCAATATGGAGGCTATTGTGCTTTTGCAATGGGAGATTATGGCAAAAAAGTAGATGTAAATCCTAAAACGTATAAAATTACTGATGGTAAGCTCTATCTGTTTTACAATAAACTTTTAACCAACACCCTTACAAGTTGGAATAAAGATGAAAAAAATCTTACCATTAAGGCAGATAAAAACTGGAAAAAATTTACTACAAAATAATAAATGATGAAAAAATTATTCTTAATTCTTATAGTTGGCTTTTTTCTTCAAAGCTGCGTTAGAGAAAACACTTCTACAGAAGATTTAATGGAAATGGCACCCGAAAATGCTAAGCTTATTTCCTCCGGCGATTTTATAGGAGGCCCTTACGGAAACAATATCGGAGGTAAAGCAGAGATTTATGAAAAAGACGGTGTTTACACGCTTGCTTTTGATAAAAACTTTTCAGTAAGCAACGGCCCGGATCTTTACGTATATCTAAGCACGGAACAGCAGCCTAATAATTTTATATCGCTGGGAAAACTAAAATCAGTTAATGGAGGGCAGGTATATACCTTCGCAACCAAACCGGATTTGGATAACTATAAATATGCTGTAGTACACTGTCAGCAATACAATCATCTATTCTCATACGCATTACTTCAAAAAAAATAAACATGAAAAAACTTGTAAACTGGGTTATCAGGCTTGTTCCCGTAATCATTATGCTGCAAACCCTCTATTTTAAATTTTCGGCAGCACCGGAATCCGTCTATATTTTCTCAAAAATTGGGATGGAACCTTACGGAAGAATAGGAATCGGTGTTCTGGAACTGATTGCTTCCATTCTCATTTTAATACCGAGAACCACTTCGTACGGAGCTGTTTTAGGGTTGGGGCTTATGCTGGGAGCTATCCAGTTTCATGTAACCGAATTGGGAATTGAGGTGCAGAACGATGGTGGAAAGCTTTTTTATCTGGCGGTAATAGTTGCGGTATTTTGTGTACTTTTAATTGCCATACACCGAAAACAGATTTTTTCTCTTTTTTCTAAAAAATAAAATAACCGTAGCTTTATGATAAAAAGTATTGAAAATAACCTGCAGGAATTATCCCAAATAATAAACCCCCTTTCTGATCATTTGTATACAAAAAAAAGTAAATACTTGTTTGGAAGCTCAATAGGGCAGCACATCAGGCACATCCTTGAAATGTACGAAGTGTTGCTGGCCGGTTATCCCTCAGGAAGGTTTTCGTTTGAAAACAGAAAAAGAAATCAGGCTCTTGAAGAAAATGTGCGAGAAATGCTCTTTACTGTTGAAAGAATTGCTGCCGAAATCAATAAAAAAGACAAGGAGCTATTCTGCGTTCTGCACGATCATGCAAACAATGAGCAGGAACTCAAAACAACCTATTTCCGGGAACTGCTGTATTGTTTTGAACACGGAATCCATCATCAGGCACTAATAAAAGTAGCTCTTAAAGAATTTGAATGGGAAAATATCCCTGAAAACTTCGGGGTTGCGCCTTCAACTGTAAAATTCAGACTTGCATGTGCACAGTAAGCTACTTTAAAACTAAGGATTCAATAATTTTAACCTCCAATCGGGATGAGAAAAAAAGCCGCGAAAAAGCACTATTTCCCAATACTTTGGAGGTGGAAGACCGTTTGCTGTATTTTCCTAAAGATAAAAAAGCATCAGGAACCTGGTTTGCTGCTGATGAAAATGGAAATGCAGCCATTCTTCTGAACGGGGCTTTCCAAAAACATACAAGCAATCCGCCTTATAAAAAAAGCAGGGGAATCGTACTTTTAGATATTGTAAAGGACAAGAATTTTTTGCACGCTTTCCGGGAATATGACTTGTTGGGAATAGAACCTTTTCAGTTATTGGTTTTCTTTAATAAAAAATTAATGAGGCTGCTTTGGGACGGAACCGTTAAACATGAATTTTTCTTAAATGAACATGAAAGCCATCTGTTTTCTTCCAAAACATTGTACAACGACAGTCTTGAAAATAACAGGGAAAAGGATTTCAGGAGATTTCAGCTGAATAGAAATATAGAATCCGGGGAAATACTTAATTTCCATAAAAAGCATCAGATAGAAAAAGAACCCGAAATAGATGTATCAATAAAAGAAATATTTCTTACCGTAAGTATCACACAGCTTATTATTAAACAAGATCAGATTCATTTTGCATATCACGATCTTACAGAAAACACAATACAACATACAAAAATTGAAAAAAGAAGTTTTGTTTAAATTACGTTACAAATGGTACCGGTTGACACACTGGGAATTCTGGCCTATGTGGGCGGTCTATTTCCCGTGTATTTTCTATTACTTTTGGATCAGCCTGAAATCACGGTCTTTCGGTTTCTTTAAAGCGGTAAATCCTGCCATTGCTCATGGCGGAATGACGCTGGAAGATAAAAATTTTGTCAACCGGCTTTTACCCCAGGATTACAGGGCAAAATCTTTTCTTTTGAAGTGCAAGAAAAAGCCGGACGAAATTGAAAATATCATCAGGGAAAACGGTCTGAAATATCCTGTTATTTTAAAGCCGAATAATGGCTGCAGAGGCAGGAATGTGGAATTGATAAGAAACCGGGAAAGTCTGAAGATGTATCTTGAAAATAACGGAAATGAAGACCTGCTTTTAGAAGAATATATCAGTTTACCAAATGAAATCGGAGTCTTCTACATCAGGTTTCCTAATGACAAAAAAGGTTTCATCAGCGGAATTGTTGAAAAGAAAGGCATTACGGTTACGGGAAATGGGCAACAGACTCTGGGTGAACTTATACAGTACGATCTTAGGTATCACTCGTTTTATCCGAAAATTTTTCACAATGGCGGATACAATATAAATTATATTCCCGATTCAAATGAAAAAATACTCTTAAGCAGCATAGGGAATCATGCAAGGGGGGCTACATTTTATGATGTTTCAGATAAAATTTCCACAAAACTTACCGATGTATTTAATGAAATATGTTCTTCCGTAAATGGCTTTTATTACGGAAGATTTGATGTAAAATTTAATACCTGGGAAGAACTTGAAAACGGAGAAAATCTTAAAATTATTGAATTAAATGGTGCCGCATCAGAACCTACTTTTATCTACGATCCGGCGCACTCGTATTTTTTTGCCGTTAAAGAAATCATGAAGCACTGGAGTTTCATGTACCAAATAGCAAAGCTTAATAAGAAAAAAGGCCATCACTTTACAAGCAATGAAGAATGCTGGAAAATCCTTAAAGAATTTAATCCCTTCCTTACATCGTCAAGAGTTTAAAATGATTTTGAATATTTTATAAGCAGGCACCGTATTTTTACGGTATTTTAAATTCCGATTTTTATTATTAAAATTTAGGTCTGATATTTGTACTGGATAGCAAAACGATTCGGGTACTTTTATTTATGAAAAACATATTGAAAAAAAAATCATTTCTTTTCTTATTACTTATAGCTTTAGCGGTGGTTTCCTGCAAAAAGGAAATTGAAAAAATCAACGACAAAATCAGTGATGCGTCTTCATCCGCATCCGAAGATTCTGAGAAAAAAGATTCTCTGTCTGGAAAAAAAGATTCTGTTGTTCAGAAGCCATCATTACCTCCTGCCATGCAGGAATATGGTTTTTATAATGCCTATATCTTTCCTAAAGATAAAAAAGTGAGAGATTCTCTTTTCGCTTTATTCAATAAAAAATTTACGGAAAAAGAGCGATATGCCATTCTCGCTTTAAACAGGCTTGATTCCAAAAACAAATGGAATGCAGATACATTGGTAGTTCCTGCTAAGATAGATACCACGTTGATGGAATATTCTCCTTTTCCTATGCAGCTGGATGTGTTAAGTCCGGTGAAAAAAATTGTTGTCTTTTCTTACCCGATTCAGGCTTACGGTGTTTATTCCAACGGAAGCCTTGTAAAGTGGGGCCCGACGAGCATGGGTAAAAAATCGGCTAAAACAAAAACAGGGCTCACTTTTGCCAACTGGAAGAAAAAGCTGGCGATTTCTACAGTAGACAGCGAGTGGAAGCTTCCATATAATTTTAATATTTTTAATCTGGACGGAATCGGTTGGCATCAGTATGATCTTCCGGGATATCCGGCCTCACATTCCTGTCTGCGATTATTAATGAATGATGCAAAATGGCTGTACAGCTTTGCAGATACATGGGTGTTAAATCCGGGAGGGGCAACTACAAAAGCGAAAGGAACCGCAGTTCTTGTATATGGAGACTATCCTTGGGGGAAACGTAAACCATGGCGAAAACTGCTTAATGACCCAAATTCCAATAATATTTCTGTTGAAGAAATGACAAAAATGATCGAGCCTAATATTGAAAAAATACTGAAAGAACAGGAAAACAGGGAAAAAGTGGTAGATTCTATCAACGCGGCAAAGGCCGTTCTGGAGCAGATGCCTCAGACAGCAAAAACCCTGGAGCCCTAATCCTTTTTTTCAAACTGCAGCGTAGATTCTTCTACAAATTTACGAAGCTTAAGCATCTCGCCTTTAGCCTTATGCTGCCCGAATCTTGCTGCTGCATAAGTAATGGCGATCAATAAAAGCATTACAAACGAAGCATTCAGTGCCCATGGAAAATCGTGGCTGTTGATCTGCTTTTCTACGTAATACATGGAGAAAAACACCATCCAGAGAATAGAAAAAGAAAAATAAAGAAACATAAAAAACGTCCACACCGCAGAACTGGGCCCGAAAATACCACGTATTGCAGTTTGCTCGTCTTCAATTTCTACCCGTAAAGCTAACGTGGGTTTCCAATAGCCTTCATCTTCAGTTTTTACGCAAATAGTAGCTACTTCTTTATTGATGTTTCCTGAAAACTCATCATTATGTTCCGCAAGATATTTTTTAAGATTTTCGGCATACTCTTCTTTGGTAAGATTGGTAAACATTTTAAAACGGGGCCTGGTTCTTATTTTGTCTATGGTTGTTTCTTCTGTTTTCATATTATTCTTGGTAAGGTATTGGATCTTCTAAGGTAAAACGCAGCAACATCTCTTTACTTTTTCTCTGAATAAGCATTTCTATTGTTCGGCCTTCCTCAGATTTCATAAGTTCTAAAATTTTCTGCAAGGTCATATCTGCAGTTTTCCTGCCATTAATGCTGATGAGCCGGTCGTCTTTCTGTAAACCTGCTTTTGCCCCCGGAGAATCTTTCCGTACACCGGCAATGGAGAAAATGGGTTTCAGAGTAAAATTATATTGCAGGCTGCTGTTGAATACTTCGTTGCTTGCTGAGACCTGAAGCTGCTTTTTTGTGGGCAAATTTACCACATCTTTTGTCCATTCCATTCCATCCTGCCTGAAATCCAGTCCGCTCATATTGAAATGAAAAGGATCATCAAAATTCCGGTTTTTTTTAAGGAATATTTTTTCACCGGAGTAGTCGAAAGCTACGGTAAAACGTCTCATAATATCCCCGCCAATTGAGCCCTTTCTGTTTTCAACAAGATTAACGTGCTGGATCGAATATTCATCGGGCATTGCCGTAAGCGGTTTTTCAAACTTAAAATCGCCTAAGTAAAAATTATGAATCCGGCTTCTTTTTCCGTAAATATCACCATTAAACCCTCTTCCTAAAAAATCATCAATATTAGGGCGGTTGTATACAAAATCTTTTATAAGTTTCGGGAAGAGCCATATCGGATCGCTGTTTCCGAGGTCAATCAGTAACTTAGAGTTTTTTCTTTCCCTGGTCATTTCCACATCAGCAAAAATATAAGGTTTATTTTTTTCAATACTTATATCAAGTTCACTGAAATTTTTCACTTTTTTCCTGAACAGCTGTTTATCGTTATAAATGGTAATCTTTTTAGACATATAATCAATTACGACTGGATGATTTTTGAAAAAGTGGTAGCCGATTATTCCGTTCACGGGAATTCCTACATGGGAAGAAATATTAAAATCCTGATCCATAATAATAAATACCGTCATGGAATCATTCACAAAATTCTTTCCGATTTTCCCAGTATTGTTTTCCGACCGGAATCCGTCGATACTTCTGTCACCGCCTAATCCTGAAAATTTTATTTTTTCAATGTTAACGAGCTTTAATTCCTTATTTTCCAGGCTGAAGATAGAGGTTTCAGCAACTCCTGTATCCAGCAGAAATGTGAGTTCTGCACCATTAATATTGATGGGAATGAATATAAGATTGTTGATAAATTTAAAAGGAATAACGGCCTTCTTCGTATCCCGGAGTTCAAAAGAGTTCTGGGCATTAATAGAAATACCAAAGAAAAAAATCCAGAAAAAAAACATCATTTTCATATAATGAATTTAATGATTTTATCCGAATATTAATAAAAAAAAAGCATTCTTAATACAAGAACGCCTGAATATTTTTTAAACAATCAAAAAAATGTTTGAATGAATCTATATTTATTTTGAGAAGAAATCCATGAGATCCATATAATTTTTTTGGTTCACACCGTGACCGCTCATATATTCCCTGAATGTAAAATAGCATCCGAGATCATACAGCAGATCGGCTGCTTTTCTTCCCCAATCAAGCGGAATAATAGCGTCGTCGGTACCATGAGAAATAAAAAAGCGCAGCCTTTCCAGTTTTTTCTTGTCTTTCACAATATTATCAAGTAATTTTTCTTCCGGATAACTGCTTAAGCATGCTATCAGATTAAACATTTCAGGATATTTTAAAGCTAGCGCATAGCAAAGAATTCCGCCCTGGCTGAAACCACAGAGATGCGTTTTCCCATTTGTAATGCCATAACGATTGATGATCTTAAGGATGCTTTCCAAAATGCTGTTTAAAGATTCTGTTGCCTGCTGAACATCTACAAAACGCTCCGGATTGCTAAAATCGATATCGTACCAGGAGTATCCCTCAAATTGTGTTGCTTTAGGAGCTCTGAAACTCACGATGATCCAGTCGGCGGGAAGAGTTTCCCTGAAGCTGAAAAGATCCTGCTCATTGCTTCCGTATCCATGAAACATAAAAAGGATGGTTGTTTCAGAAGTAATATGTTCCGGTTCTCTTACAATATAATCTAAATTCATTAGGCAAAGATAATTATAAAGGTTTAATGATCATTTCATAAAGTAAAAATGAGACCATATTCAATGAAGTGACAAACTGTCTTTATATTGTCAATAAGATTTATTAAATCGATATTTTTTAGAAATTTTTATTGGAAAATTTTCATGAAACCTATTTTTATATTGATAAAAAACCTATATTTGAAGCATTAAAAATCTATTTGGAAAGATGAAGCAATTTTACAAATCAAAAAGTTTACTAAAGCTTTCTTTTTTATTCGCCGTATTATTTTCGGTAATTTCTGTCCTCAATTCTTGTAATGATGATGACGATGACGAGGAATTCACAGATCACATTGTTAAGTTTGAAGCAAAAATAATTACCAACGGACCTACGCCGCCTCCCAGTCCTCCTGTAACAGGAAACTTTAAAGCTGTCGTTACCCAGATAGGAACAAGCCCAAGTACTACCTTTAACCCTACAGGAACAACATGGTCAACCGGAGATCAGTTTGTAAGCTCCAGCCAGTCTCAGCTGAATCTTGCTGCCAATGCTGTTCTTCCGTATGCAGATTCAGAATTAATCGTGAATATTTACGTTGACGGAGAACTGGCCAAAACCAGTAAAGTAGTAGGATCCGGAGAGAAAAACACTTCTACCTATTATAGCTTCTTGGAATTATAAGAATACAACTTAAATAACATACAGACTGCTTAGGTAGTCTTTTTTTATGATAATCCTGAATTAATAAGGATATAAAAAATTCGGAGGCGCGGGATTGAAAATCCCGCGCCCCCGAATTTTATGAAAAAACAAAACAACAAATTAAATCGCTTTTACGATAAACTGATTTCTTTTACCTTTTTGTAGTAAAATGAATTTACCATCTACAAAATCGTTTTCACTAATAGAAAAAGAAGCATTTACTTTTTGTTTGTTTACAGAAATTGAGTTTCCTTTCAATTCTCTCTGAGCTTCACTTTTAGATTTTAAGAAATTTGATTGAGACAGTAAATCAACAATATTTAAGCCTATAATATTACTTTTTTCCATTTCCGCATTAGGAATTCCGTCAAAAATTTCTTCAAAAATTTGCTCATTCATATCATCCATCCCTTTACTGAACAAAATTTCAGAAGCCCTCAGTGCTTTTTCATATTCTTCTCTTCCGTGAACCCAAACCGTAATTTCTTCAGCCAGTTTTTTCTGAAGCTTTTTCTCATGTTCTGCCGTTTTATGTTCTTCAATGAGATTTTCAATCTCCTCTTTTCCTAAGAATGTATAGAATTTGATGAATCTTTCGGCATCATCATCCGTTGCATTCAGCCAGAACTGGTAGAATTTATAAGGTGAAGTTTTCTTTTTATCAAGCCAGTAATTTTCTCCGCTTTCAGATTTACCGAATTTTGAGCCGTCGGCTTTTGTGATGAGAGGAACTGTTAATGCAAATGCTTCGCCTTGTGCCTTTCTACGGATCAGTTCTGTTCCGGTGGTGATATTTCCCCACTGGTCAGAACCTCCCATCTGAAGTTTTACATTATTATTCTGGTACAAATGCAGAAAATCATATCCCTGAATTAATTGGTAAGTAAATTCCGTAAAGCTCATTCCATCTGCTCCGGCTTCACCCGAAAACCTTTTTTTCACGGAATCTTTGGCCATCATATAATTAACCGTAATATTTTTCCCTACATTTTTTGCAAAATCAAGAAAAGAAATATTTTTCATCCAGTCGTAATTGTTCACAAGTTCCGCTTTGTTCGGCTCATTTCCTGAAAAGTCAAGAAACCTTGAAAGCTGGTTTTTCAGGCAGTCTACATAATGAAGAAGCGTTTCTTCATCCAAAAGATTTCTTTCGGCAGATTTTCCCGACGGGTCTCCGATCATTCCTGTAGCACCTCCAACCAAAGCGATCGGCTTATGGCCGTGCTGCTGAAAGTGGGCAAGAATTTTTATCTGAATAAGACTTCCAATATGTAAAGAATCTGCAGTTGGATCAAAACCGATATAGGCTGTAGTCATTTCCTTATTCAGCTGTTCATCCGTTCCGGGCATCATATCTGCAAAAAGACCGCGCCATTTCAATTCTTCAATAAAAGAGTTCATTATTTTTAACTTTAAAATTTAGCTGCAAAGATAATAAATTCACAAGTAATAGGATTTGAAAAGCCAAGTAACCGTTTTTATTAATTTGAAGGAAGGTTTCAATTTTTATTGATAAGATTTCTTAAAAATATAATTTCTTTTTCTAAATGCTCAATTTGTTGTTGATAAGATTGTCTCTCGTTCTCAAATGAAGATTCGGCATTATAAACTGTACTATAATTGTTACCAGAGTTACCTGAAATTGTACAATTAGTAAAAACTTGCTTCTCATCAAAAGTTAAAACATCCAAAGGATCCATTTCAAAAATACCTGACAATTTTTCAAGACGATCAAGGTCTAATTTTGTCTTATCATTTTCTATGTCTGAATAAGCTCTTTGCGAGATGAAAAGTTTTTTTGCAACTTCCGCTTGCGAAAGTCCTTTAAGTTCACGAATACGTTTTATTTTATGTCCAACTTGCATATAAGTTCTTTAAAACAAATATAAGGATGTTGAACTAAATATTCTACATTTTGAGATATTTTCACTATACTTTGAAGATATAATTCTGTAATTTCAATTGTTATTAAATAACATTTTTTTATTTTCGTATAAACAAATATTTCTAACTAATAATAACAATTATGAAAAAATTATTTATCTCTGGAGCTTTAATATTTGGAAGTTTTGTAAGCGCCATGCCTTTTAGAACTACATGTAATATAGTATTTAATATTAGTGATAGTTACGTTCAGAATGCAACACCTCAAGCTTTGGAACACACTCTTAATCAATTAAATTTTAACGCTTGTGGAGAATTTCCTCGCAGTTTTACTTATTATAGATCATAAGCATTTTTATTAAAATTAATTTTGGCTATTCAGGTTTATTCTGGATAGCCTAACTTATATTATGAATAAAAAAATATTATTTTTAGTATTTAATCTTTTGATTTTTTCAATAAAAGCCCAAAAAAGTTTTTCTTCAGAATATGAAGCAGGATATACTTTAGATTATAAAAAAAGTAATTTACCAAATGCAAAAAGTGAGTTGACAACTTTTATTCTAATGATGAATAAAAAAGAATCTTATTTTAAGAGCATGAATGTATATGTTGCGGATTCTTTAAAATACTATAAAAAAATTAAAGAAACCGGAAATGCTGTTTTAGATTTTAAAACTTTTTCTAGATTTTCCGCAGAATATCCTGAAAATATCGGAATTACTATAGGGAAAATATATGTAACAACCCCAATTACTCAGGCTTATGTTTCATATGAAGAACCCAACAATATAGAATGGACTTTAATTAATGAATTTAAAAAAATAGGTAATGCAAATTGTCAGAAAGCAATTACAAAAAAATATGGAAGAAACTGGATAGCTTATTTCAATCCAAATATTCCACTATCTTTTGGTCCGTATAAATTCAATAAGCTTCCGGGTTTAATTGTTGAACTATATGATGACAAAAAAGATTTTCATTACAAATTATATTTATTCAAAAAAAGAAAATATGTTTGTCCATTTGCCAATTCATATAAAAATATAAAACCTGCAAAAAAAGAACATGTCTATCAATGGAAAAAAGAAGCTTTTCTTAATACCGATTTCTCTGATGTTTTGGATAATGCAGATGCTGAAACAATAAGAAAACTTAATCGAAATTCTAGGAAACTTTATGATCAATATAATCCTATAGAACTTAACCCAAATTAAATTATCTGCTATTTAACTCTTGTTAGCCAAGAGTTTTTTATTATGATATTTCTACAGCATTGTCAAAAATAATTATATTTGTTCATAATGAACGAAGAACAACTATTCCAGCTTATTGCAAAAGCAAAGGAAAAAGACCAGAAGGCCCAGACACGGCTCATCAACATTTTTTGGGTTGATGTTTTCTCTTTTGTAATGAAAAAAGTTCATAATGAAAACGATGCCGATGAAATAACGGTCAATGTTTTTTCAAAAGTGCTGTCCAAGCTGGATATGTATGATCCGCACTTTCAGTTTAAAACCTGGGTGCTTACCATTGCCCAAAATACTATTATTGATTTCTGGAGAAGAAAAAGCAGGGAAAACCAGGATCCTACTGAAAATCTTGAAGAAGTAAAAAATCAATACGCCAAATCTCCGGAAGAACTGATGATCTCTGAAGAAGAGCAGAAGAAAATCATTAAAACCATCGAATCGCTGGATGCCAATTACCAGGACATTATCAGGCTGCGTTTTTTTGAGGAAAAAAGCATCAAGGAAATTGCGGAAGAGCTCGGCATTTCTGTTGCCAATACAAAGGTTCGTGTCATGCGCGCAAAAAAAGTATTGGCCGAATTGTTAAAAAACAATGAATTTGAGGATAATTAATCACTAATAATAAGTCTTACTCTTAACTACAAATAAACTTTCTCCTTTGTTTTCGGAAGAAGAATTTCTATTCGCTCCTTTTGATTTCTGTTCTGAAGATTAAGTTTTATCCCTTTTTTTATAACTGTTTCTTTCCTGGAATCTCCATATTCTTTCCTGTTTTCAACCTCTTTTTCAAAAATCAGTTTACCTGTTGATAGATTAAAATCAACATCAATCCAGTATTCTTCAGGCTTTCCGCTGTTGGAAGAATAACCGATCAGTTCAAAATGTCCGTCCTGAAACCGGTATTTATCCGTATAGCCCCATTTCCAGCTGCTTCCGCCGGCTTGGGTAATCATTAAAATTCCGTTTTTAATTTCGGTACTCTGGTAAGGATCGCCCATCATTCCGCCTTCACTGCTTTTCAGAATAGCATTTCTGGATTTTTCAAGAACCTTCCACTTTTCATTTGCTTTTTTCAATATCTGTATTTCACGGATATTTCCATAATCCGCGGTGTCTTTGGTATTGTAAATCATTACTTTTTCAGGAATAAGATCTCCATCCAAATCTCCGTCAACGGTTTCAATAAGTGTTGCGCCATCCGGCTGAAATTCTTTTTGAGCGAAGCAAAGTATATTCAGTAGAACTGTTAGAATACATAAGGTGGATTTCATGAGATGATATTTATCCTAAAAATACGAAATTATGTGTTTCATCAATATACGTCTTTGATGGTTTCGATAAAAAAATCACTAACTTTGAACCTTCAATTGAGATAGAGATGGAGGATTTAATTCAAAATACAACCGTTCAAAAACCAAAATGGATCCGTGTAAAACTTCCTACCGGTAAGAATTACAGAGAACTGAGAACTTTGGTTGATAAATATAAATTAAATACAATCTGCCAAAGCGGAAGCTGCCCGAATATGGGCGAATGTTGGGGAGAAGGTACGGCAACCTTCATGATTCTGGGAAATATCTGTACAAGAAGCTGCGGATTTTGCGGAGTGAAAACCGGAAAGCCCCTTGATGTAAACTGGGACGAACCTGAAAAAGTGGCCCGCTCCATCAAATTAATGAAGATCAAACATGCTGTGCTTACTTCCGTAGATCGTGACGATCTGAAAGATATGGGATCCATCCTTTGGGCAGAAACGGTAAATGCCGTAAGAAGAATTTCTCCGGGAACTACGATGGAAACGCTGATTCCGGATTTTCAGGGAATCACAAAACATATTGACCGCCTGGTTGATGTAGCTCCTGAAGTGATTTCCCACAATATGGAAACGGTAAAGCGTCTTACCAGAGAAGTAAGAATCCAGGCAAAATATGAAAGAAGCCTTGAAGTACTGAGATATCTGAAAGAAGCCGGCCAGCGAAGAACCAAAACCGGAGTAATGCTCGGTTTGGGAGAAACGAAAGATGAGGTTTTCCAGACCATTGAAGACATCAGAAATGCCAATGTAGACGTTATTACCTTAGGACAATATCTGCAGCCGACCAAAAAGCATCTTCCTGTAAAAAAATTCATTACCCCGGAAGAGTTTGATGAGTTTGCAGATTTTGCAAGAAGCTTAGGATTCAGGCATGTGGAAAGCTCACCTCTGGTGAGAAGTTCTTATCACGCAGAAAAACATATTCATTAAAACATATCGCTTCAGTTTTGAAGCGATTTCTTTTGAAATATAACCCAATTTTGAGCAATAAATATATATTTTTCACTACTAAAGCTGAACTACAGGTAAATTAAAAGTTTTACCTGAAATGATTACAATTTATTCCGAATCAATTGTATTCTTATAATAAAATCATATTTAGTTTTTGATATAGAAAAGTTAATATAGAATAGCTTTATGTCATTTTGGTTAAAGCATAAATGATTATTTGTTCCGAATTTTGCACTTTAAAGAATATAATGAAGATAGATAAAAAAATAATACCTCTTGCCATTGGAGGATTGGGGATCGGAACGACAGAATTTACCATTATGGGACTGCTTCCTGATATGGCAGAAAGTTTACAGATCAGTATTCCGGAAGCAGGACACCTCATCTCTGCGTATGCATTTGGAGTAGTGGTTGGCGCGCCGGTTCTCATCGGATATTCGGTGAAATTTTCTCCTAAGAAAGTACTGATGGCGCTGATGATGATTTTTACCTTATTCAATGCTCTTTCAGCAATGGCGCCTGATTATACCACAATGATGATCATTCGTTTTCTTTCTGGACTTCCTCACGGAGCGTTTTTCGGAGTGGGAACAGTGGTTGCAGCGAGAATGGCGGCAAAAGGGAAGGAAGCATTTAATATCTCCCTGATGTTCACTGGACTTACCGTGGCCAATCTTGCTATGGTTCCTCTCGTAACGTATATCGGGCATACTTTCCACTGGCGATGGTATTTTGCAATCGTTTCGGTAATTGGTTTGCTCGCTTTGCTGTTTCTGAAATTATGGCTCCCGGATGTGAAGCCTGACAAAGAAACCCATTTTATGGAAGAACTAAAATTTCTTAAGAAAAGACAGGCATGGCTGGTTTTAATGATTACTGCAATAGGTTTTGGCGGACTGTTTACCTGGTTCAGTTATATAACACCGCTTATGACGATTGTGTCAGGGGTACAGCAAAGTTACATGGCCTACGTCATGATTCTTGCCGGAGCCGGAATGGTAGTCGGAAATCTTGTCGGAGGATATTTATCCGACAGGCTCAGCCCGGAAAAAACATGCTCTTTGCTTTTGTTTTTAATGATGATCTCCCTGGCCGGCGTATTCTTTTTGTCAGAATATCGTAATGTATCGCTTACGCTTACTTTTATTTGCGGGGCATTATCGATGTCTGTAGCAGCACCGATTAATATAATGATGATGAAAGCCGCACCGAAAAGCGAAATGATGGCAGCAGCATTTATGCAGGCCGCATTTAATATTGCTAATGCGATGGGAGCTTTTCTTGGAGGAATTCCTTTGGAAAAAGGGTATGCCTTCAATTATCCTTCGCTGGTAGGAGTAGGAATGACATTGATTGGACTGATTATCAGCATACGCTACAAGTATTTATACGCTTCCGGTGAAGAGGTTGAAAAAGTAGTAGAATGTGTTACCTGTGAAAAATAAAATAGGCTGTCTCGTTTTGAGGCAGCCTTAATTTTTAAAATCATTTTAGAATTTAAATACACAACCGCAAACGCTCATTTTCCCTTCTACAACAGTTGTCCATTGTCCGTTCCATGTTCCTCCGTAAGATGCGCAGATAGCCGGACATACCGCTTTAGCATCATCATCGCTCCAGATTGGCCCGGCCAGAACGTCTAAAGTGTATTCTGAACTACCGGTAGGCTGAGTATTCAGTTCTACCTCAATTACGCTCATCTGACCCTCAACAATAGTGCTCCATTGTCCGGTAAATTTTCCTAAATGTGCAGCGGCAATTCGCTCACCTAATTTTTGTGCCTCGTCATTGCTCCAAAGTGGTCCTGCAATGATGTTAATTTTGAATGTTGACATAAGTTAAAAGTTTTAGTTGTTTAACATTACAAATTTAGTCACTTAAAAGAGAAATAAATTGCGTAGAATGTATGAATTTGAAAATTAGGTATTTATACTTATAAAGTGGTAGTAGAGCAATAAAAAAGACCATCTGTAAAGACGGTCTCTCTTGTTTTTATAAAAGCTGATCACGCTTCTACTTCATTACCGTTTTTGCACCAGTAAAGAGCATTGTAAAGGTTTCCTTTAGGGAAAGATTTAAACTCTCCCGGCATGAGTACACTGAAAATATCCGTGAAATTCTGTACGCCTTCTTTGTCTGTAACAATTGCGGTTCTGTTCCACTTTGTTAAGTTTTTTAATCCTAAAAGCGCATCCTGCAGCCAGGCTCCCATAGTAAAATTATCAAGATCCGTGTCCAGATATAATAAATAGTTCAGTTCATTAAACTGATCTACCTTTTGCTTTACTCTAGGGATTACCAGGTTTTCAAAATCTTCTTTCGTTACTTCTCCCGTTGCATTGAAAGCCGCAACATTCTCCGGAGCTTCTGGAATAATCGTTATCATATTGTAATATTTATTGTGGTTTAGTTTTAGGTTGATAACAAAAAGTAAACCATTATTTAATATTGGGTTAATAAAAGCTTTAGTTGTTCTCGATTTGATGTAAATTTTTATTACACAATATTCCTGACAATATTTAATCTTTTAAATCAATCATTTAATTTTCAAGAGTTTGTGCCTAAGGTGGAGGTTTTTGTTTTCCGGCGGCGAAGCCGCCGGAAAACAAAAAACCTTCGGCAACTAGTTGCCGAAGGTTCACACAGAATATACTGTGACTTCCAGTATATCTTCACACCTTATAAAATATGATTTCAGGATATTAGTTTTTTATCACTTAAAATATATTGTCTATAAAAGGCTTTCATGCAGTTTCCTCCATGCAGATTAACCTTATCAAAATATCTGAATCTGAAGATATATAAAAATTTAATTTACAGACTGTATCCGTTTTTCTTGGCCAGTTCAAGCACTGAACTTTCAATGGCTTTTCCAAGATCGTCGGCATCAGAATTTCCGCGTTTTTTCATTTCTTCATCTATAAATGTCTGGCGTTTTTTTGAAAGCTCTTCAATTTCTCTCTGGATTTTATCACGCTCAGCAGACTTTTGGGCAACAGCTTTTTTTATTTCTTCCTTACTTTTACCTTTTAATTCTGCCGGAAGCTCAGATTCGTTCATTTCCGATATAAAATCTTTATCTTTTTCCGCACGGTCTACGAGATCCCAATGATCATTTTTGTAAGCATTTTTCTTGGATTTTGCAACCGTTCTTTCCACTGCATTAGACACAGACTGTACTTCCGCATTTTTATCCTGAAGCATTTGCTTGGTTTTAAACTCCGAACCGTGGCTTCCGTAATACATGTAGGTGTCATTCAGTTTTGCATTGCATTCGGAGATTTTTACATCATAAGGGGTTTCAATATAAATCACTTTCTGGTCACTGTCAATGTTGAAATATTTGCCGTCTCCCAGCGATGCGCCGTTTTGCCAGAAAGTACGGATTCCTTCATCCCGGCTTCCGCAAAAAATGGTGTTGGTATAAATATTTTTCCTTTTGGCATCCGAAATCACATTTTTATAGCTGATTCTTCCCTGGTCGAAAGGTTCGTTTCCGGCAATATAGATCAGCTTCATGCTTTTCTCATTGCTGTCCCAGTTTAAGTTCATCGATGCATCCCGGATTACCGCTCCGCAATATTCATTTCCGCCATTGGTTCTCAGGGCAAAAAGCTTTTCAGAAACCAGATCCAGGTCCTGTGTAAGAGGAGTGACCTGCCGGATATAGTTTTCATCGCTGATTCCATCATTTCCGTATTCATATAAGGCAATCTCAACTTCCGGTGCTTTTCCGTTGTACTTTAAAGTAGTCAGGGTATTCACAATATTCCAAAGTCTTGATTTTGCCTGGTCAATCAGTCCGTCCATGCTGTTGGAGGTATCCAGAAGAAGAGCTACCTGAATTTTATTTTCCTTAGCTGTGATTTTTGTTGAAGGTTCAATTATAGCAAAATTTTCAGTTGGAGAAACGTTTCTGCCTTTGCTGCACATTAAGTTTTTCTCAGCGCTTTGGGTACTCAGAAGAGCCAAAGTTCCTATCGTCAGTGTTAAAATCTTAAAAGTTGTCATGATGTATGTTTTAAAGGATTTCGTATTTTGTTTTGATGCTGTATTTCAGCTTAATGTTATCAATATTTTCGAATGAATAATCAACATTGGCATCGGCAGCTTCCAGTTGGATATTCGCAGTCTTCGCTCTGAAATTCATCGGCAAGACTGTATCGCTGGTATAATCTTCAATTTCCACGATCTCAAGAGGATTCCCGGTTCTTTTGCCCATACTTTCCAACAGGTAATCTGCTTTTTCTTTGGCTGCTTTCAGAGCGTTTATTTTTACCGTTTTTCTGTAATCGGCAATTTTTGTATTCCTGATTTCGTCAATATTGATGCTGGTAATCCATCTTTGGCTGAGGTTTTCAAACAGATTTCCCATATCGGTTTTTTTAGTTACTTTAAACTGAAGGTTCTTGGTGAAAATTTTAGTTTTGGAATAGATATTCTGGTACATCGATTTGAATTTAATGTCTTCGTTTTTTACTCCATTGTTTTTAAGAATTTCAAATAATTGTTTCTCATTGTCGGCAAGCTGGTTTTTATTGTCGCCTTTAATGCCGATGTTGAATAGAATTTCATCCGGTTCCACTTCCATTTCTGCAATTCCTGTTACTTCAATAAAATTTTTCTTTGTTTCCTGTGCGTTGATCAGACCTCCTATCAAGAATAATCCGATTAGTAAAAAATGTCTCAGTTTCATAATTTCTTTTTTTAATTTTAAACTTCTGAAGTAAAATTACAGAGGATTATAACCTGAAATCTGGAGACTTGGTGAAATGAAGGTTTGACTTGGTGAGTTTTGAAAATTATTTAAATGAATGACTAAAATCTTAGCCCCGATTGAAACAACATCCTTTTTGGTTGCGGCTGGAGCGGAGCGGAAGCCGTAACCAAAAAGATACAGTGGAAAGCGGGATTAAGCTTCAAACAAAAAAACAGTTCTGAAAAAGAACTGCTTATTTGTTGGTCAGGATGATTGATTTTCCGTTTTTGGTGACGAGCTTTTTTACCTCGGAAAAAAGTTTGGTGTGGATGATGAGTTCGTCATCATTCTCTGAAATGGTATAAGTTTCGGAAGTTGCAAGCGCATCGTTGATATCATGTTCGAAAAGCTTGGTAGAACCAGACTGATCCACCGAGTAAAAATCTACTTTGTAATCATGAAGTCCGGTCTGGTAAAATTTGTACACGATTTTTTCATTGAGATCGCTGGAAATGATCTTGGTTTCAATGAAATTGCTTTGTTCAAGAAACGAACAGCTCTGTAAGAATAATACAGGCAAAAGAAAAAAGTAAAGCTGTTTTTTCATAGTTATGTTTGGTTTTAGCAAATGTAAGAAATGCTAAATGGTTGATTGTTAACAGAATTTCAATTAATATTAAGGTTTTGTATCAGGTAAATATCTAAGTTTGTTGCATAAACCTGCCCTAAAAATTTCAAAAGCCAAACTTGGTAAACATCACACTTCACTTGGTGAATAGTTTTTGCCACACTATATATATGTATATCTTTGTTTTATGAAAATGATGAAGCTTTTTGTGCTCTTTTTAATATTGGCTTTCTGGGATACAGCGTATTCCCAGAGTAAAGTCGTGGAAGATGTTCAGGTGCAGAGCAAAAAGCTGAAGAAAGCCGTTGATAGAAAGGATGAATCGGCACAGGCAGATTCTTATTACAATATCGGCGAGACTTTTTTCAACGACGGAAACTTTCAGAAAAGCGAGGAGTATTACACCAAAGCCAAAAATATCTACGAAAGACTAAATGATAAGCCGAATATTGAAAAAGCCAGCCGGAAATTAGCGCAATCTCAGGAAAAGCAGAATAAAATCACTCCGGCCATCAGCAATTACAGCCGGGCTGCAGAAGTGGCGCCCTCGAAAAGCCGTACACTTAATACCAATGATGTGGTAAGACTTTCCGTCAACTCTGCCGAAGCAAAGGAAGAGGCGATTCAAAACAATATTCAGCTTAACGAAAAAGAAAATGATAAAGGAGATCTTGCAGAAAGTTACAGCCAGATGGCGGATGTGAATATTCAACAGAATGATATTCCGAAAGCGGAAGCCAATCTTAAAAATGCCTATAAAATTTCTAAAAAAGAAGCGCCGCAGCAGGCATTGGAAATCAACCAGAAGCTAACGGATTTTTATGTTGAAAATAAAAATTATGATAAAGCCATTGAAGCTAAAAAGACCATTTTAAAGGAGGATTTCGTTAAAGAAAATTCTAAAAAAGAAGTGGAGCAGATTCAGGAGCTTGCAGACATTTATATTAAAAAAGATGATATCGGGGAAGCCATCAGCCTGTTAAAAAAATCGTACGGAATCGCTCTGGAAAAAGGACATACGCTGGAAGCCCAGAAAAGTGTAAAAAAACTCGACAGCCTCTACAATGTTTCCGAAAATACCAATGCTTCGGTACAATTGTACCGCGATTTTTTAGGAAAGCTGCCGGATCTCGTGGCAAAAGATAAAAGCCTCGTCGATGAGAAAATTCTGGAAGACACAGAACAAAGAATTACCCAGCTGGAGAAAGAAAAACAGCTGAAAGATGAACTCATCCGCAAAAAAAACGTATTCAATTACAGTTTAATCGGAGTTTTGTTTGTTTTAACCGCACTCATCATCTTTATCTTCAGAACCCTGAAAAAAGTTCAGGTAAAAAATAAAAAAATTGCACTGCAGTCGCTGCGCCGTGAAATGAATCCGCATTTTATTTTTAACAGCTTAAATTCGGTCAATCATTTCATTGCGACCAATAACGAGCTGGAGGCCAACCAATATTTAACCAAGTTCTCAAAGCTGATGCGCGGTGTCATGGAAAATTCCACCGAAGATTTCATTCCGTTTCAGCAGGAGCTGGATCTGCTGCAAAATTATCTTGCCCTGGAAAAAACACGTTTCGCAGATAAATTCGATTATGAAATTGAAGTGGATGAAAGCCTCAATACCCAAAGCCTGAAAGTTCCCGGAATGCTGGTGCAGCCTTTTCTTGAAAATGCGATCTGGCACGGACTTCGGTACAGAACCACAAAAGGATTTTTAAAATTACATTTTGAAAAAGAAAATCAATATTTAAAAATTACCATTGAAGACAACGGAATCGGGATCGAAGAAAGCAAAAAACAAAAAACGGAACATCAGAAAGCAAGAAAAGGCCGCGGAATGAAAAATACCCTGGAAAGAATTGCTCTCCTGAACGACCTTTACCACCAGGAAATTGAGTGCAACATTACAGATAAGCAAAATGCACAGGGTGTTTTTGTGGAAATCAGATATAAATTGGTAAACCAATGAAAATAAAAGCCGCCATCGTAGACGATGAAGTCATCGCAAGAGAAGTGTTGAGGAATTACCTCACCAAATATTGTCCGCAGGTAGAGATTTTAGGTGAAGCGGAAAATATCAAAGAAGCCGTTCCGCTGATTGCCGAAAAGCAGCCGCAACTCGTTTTCCTGGATGTCGAAATGCCATTCGGAAATGCCTTTGACGTGTTGGAAGCAACGAAAGAATTTTCGTATGAAACCATTTTCATTACCGCTTTTTCACAGTATTCGCTTCAGGCGCTCAACAAATCGGCGAGTTATTATATTTTAAAGCCCATCGACATTCAGGAACTGATTTTGGCGGTCAACAAAGTAGCGGAAAGCATTGAGAAAAAAGAAGATTTCAACCGGAACAAAATTCTCCTTGAAAACTTAAAGTTAAAACCCGAAAAACAGCAGCTGATTCTCCCAACGTTACAGGGATTTGATGTGGTAAAAACAGAAGATATTGTAAGACTGCAGGCAGACGGAAATTTCACGCAGGTGTATCTTACAGATGGTTCCAAAAAAATGGTGTGCCGATTCCTGAAACATTTTGATGACCTGCTGGAGCATCCTTTTGTAAGGGTTCACCGTTCCCATATCATCAATATTAACTTTGTGAAATCTTATCACAAAAGCGGAACTGCAACACTGTCTGACAGTACAGAAATTGAAATTTCCGGAAGTTTTAAAGATAATTTCCTGAAAGTTTTTTCTTAATTTTTTGGGCAGCTTTTTCCACCTTCCGCTCCGCTTTTTTGTTTCACAAAAAGAGCTCCGCTCAAGTCGGGCTGCAATGATCTATGTCATAAGTACAATTTCAGGTAGTTTTTTAGGCATTTGACTTTAATGATTATATAAGCAAGCCGTAAAATTGATTATAATAAACCGTTATGCATTTTCCAGATACCGCCAAGTGAATGATAATTAAATATTTGTCTTTATTTATTAAATGAAATGCCATTGTTTATCTTAAACAAATAAAGATTTATTAAAAAAAAATTGTCTTTCCGGGCAATAAAAAAGCGCAAGGTTATACAAAAAATTATAAAAAAATTCTGATTATAAAGCTAAACAAAGCCGTTTCACTTATTTTCGAAAACAATAATTCAAAATGCACAACGGGTGTTGTTTATAGTAAAAGTTAGAAAACTCTATAGAGTTTTAATCTGTGTAAAAGTTATTTTCGCAGTAAGCTTGGCGTTCCGTAGGAACGCTATCTTAGAACATTTGTCGAATTACGGAATAGCAATACTACTTATTAATTGATGGGATTTATTCTTATCTCTACGCAAATTTTACTTCTAAAAGAGCAAAACTTTTTTACTCTAAAAAAATTAATTAAAAGCGTTTCAAAAAAGAAAGTATTCCCTTGTTTTTTCCTTGCGATAAAATAATTTATTTGAAAATCAACGCTTTAAAATATTGCTTGTCCCGACTTCACATTAAAAAACAAAAATATTCATCAATTTCAGGCATTATTTTTGAAGAATTAAGATACCACAAAAAATCTATTATGAAGACTTTTCAGAAAATTGCCATCCCGGTTTCTCTGGGCGTTTTAGGGCTTCTTATTCTAAATTCATGCTCCGTGGGAATTCCGAAAGGTGCAACTGCAGTTCAGAATTTCAATACCGACCGATATCTTGGAACATGGTATGAAATCGCCCGTTTCGATTATAAATTTGAAAAAAATATGGACAACGTAACGGCTACTTATTCCAAAAATCCAGACGGAACCATAAAGGTAGATAATAAAGGCTACAACTACGTAAAAAAAGAATGGAAACAGTCCGTAGGAGAAGCCCGGTTTGTAAATAAAGAAACGGAAGCGCGCTTAAAAGTTTCGTTCTTTAAACCGATCTGGTCTGGTTATAACGTAGTAGATATTGATGATGATTACCAATATGCATTAGTGATGGGAAACAGTTTAAAATACATCTGGATTCTTTCCCGAACCAAAGAACTTCCGGAAAGCATCAGGCAGCGATTTCTGGAAAAAGCAAAAAAGGTAGGATATAATACCGATGAACTTATCTGGGTTAAGCACAACTAATTATGATATGCTTTAAAATGCAAACCTCACAGGTTTTCAAAACCTGTGAGGTTTTTTAATTAGTTCAGATTTTTATACTCTTTCCACTCCTCAAAACGGTAATCAATAATCTGCTTCATCAGATCGTAGTTTTCATAGGTGTCTTCAATATGATAGAATGTTTCATATTCATAATCATTTTCTTCTGCTTTGGTATCAAAAAGATTCACATAATCATCGGCGAATGAGCTGAACCGGTTTCCGAAATCCGTCTCATCCTTATAATAGTCCTGTGCAAAAGCATTTCCTATAGGATTCAGATCATGTTCTGAGAACTTTCCATCCATCACATCCATGATAAATTCCGCACCGGTAATTTCACGGCGTTTCAGCTTTTTAATTTCTTCGGTCGCACCCTCTTTCAGTTCATGAGAAATAAGATCATTATGGATACACCAGTTCAGGAACATTCCGGTGTGGGTGGCACCATTTTTCTCAGAAAGTTGTTCAGGGAAATCGCCACCGTAATGCCACGAAGCGTCATCATATTTTGACATACTTTTAATTATAGTTTAAAACAATTTCGTCCAAAAATAGAAAAAATCAATTTATATTGCCGGAAACAGAGAATTTTCCGTCATTTGTGTAGAATTTTCTTCTACAATTATTATATGAAAAATGCCGTTTTGATTACCATTGGTGACGAAATCCTTTCCGGAAACACCGTAGATACCAATTCTAATTTCATAGCCACCGAACTTAAAAATATAGGGATTAAAGTTTCTCAGATTCTCACCATTTCGGATGAAATTGAAACCATTAAAAAAGCCATTGATTCTGCTTTTCAGATAGGAGATCTTGTTATCACCACAGGAGGTTTGGGGCCGACACGGGATGATAAAACCAAGAAGGCTATTGCAGAATACTTTAATGACGAAATTGCACTGGATGAGGTAACTTTTAACCATTTAAAAGCATATATGGAAAGACGGGGCCGACTGGAAATCCTTGAAAGAAACCGCGAACAGGCTTTTGTTCCTTCTAAATCCACGGTTTTCCAGAACCATTACGGAACAGCGCCCTGCATGATGATGGAAGAAAACGGCAAACTGCTGTTCAGCCTTCCTGGCGTTCCTTATGAAGTAAAACCATTAATCAAAGACCAGATTGTACCGTATCTGCATGAAAAATTCAGCCTGAATTATATTACCACAAGAATTGTTTCTGTAGTAGGCATTCCTGAAAGTATTTTAGCAGATATCATAGAAAGCTGGGAACTGGCTTTACCTGAAAACTTAGCGTTGTCTTATCTTCCGGTCGGGACAAGAGTAAAATTACGCCTGACTGCCACCGGAGAAAATGAACCATTTCTTAAACAACAACTGGAAGAAGAAATTCAGAAATTGCTGCCATTAATTAAAGACAACGTCATTGCTACTTCCGAAGATAAAATAGAAAAAATTCTTGCCGAAATTTTAACCGAAAGAAAACTTACACTTTCAACAGCAGAAAGCTGTACCGGCGGAGAATTGGCAAAAATGATCACTTCGGTTTCAGGAAGTTCAGCGTATTTTCTTGGTGGAATTGTTCCTTATGCTACAAAGAAAAAGATGGAAATTTTAAAGGTTAAAAAAGAAACGGTAGAAGAATTTACAGTAGTCAGCGAGCAGGTTGCTCATGAAATGGCAGAAGGATGTCAGAAATTATTTAATACGGATATTGCTTTATCAACAACCGGTGTAGCAGGTCCGGGAAAAGGCGAAGACGGAAAAGAAGTGGGAACCGTTTTTTATACCATACGAGTTGGAGATCAGGCTGCTACCTCAAAATTATACTTGCCTCACCTTGAAAGGCTTGACTTCATGCATTTTGTTTCCCAGAAAATCATTCAGGATCTTGTAGCAATTTTAATTTCGGATGAAAATAAGCTGTTAAAGCAAAACAGCACTATTAAAAAATAGTAAATTTTTAAGTAACAAAATGTAAATAAAATATACTTATTGTATAAATTGTAATTATAATGAAAAAATTAACGCTTTCCCTGCTTTTATTAGGAGGAATTTGTTCGCAAATGGTGAACGCTCAGGCGACCGATAAAGGGTTAGACCTTACCCTGATGGATAAATCAGTACGTCCTCAGGATGATTTTTATAACTACGTAAGCGGAACATGGATGAAAACCGCTAAAATCCCTTCCGATAAACCAACATGGGGAAGTTTCAACAAGCTGGCGGAAGATACCGACAATAATTCAATGACGATTCTGAATTCTCTTTTGAAAGATAAGTTTGCAGATGGTACCGAAGGTAAAAAAATCCAGGATCTGTATGCAACGTATATGAATATGCAGAAGAGAAATGCAGACGGAATCAAGCCAATCCAGGCAAATATTAACAAAATCGACGCTATTAAAAATCTTAAAGATCTTCAGAATTATTTGACTTCTGTAACCAAAGACGGCGAAAACACATTCTACGGATGGGGAGTGGATGCAGATCTGAAAGATTCTAAAATGAACGCCGTTTATTTAGGAAATGCATCACTTGGATTAGGCAGAGATTATTATCAGAAAGTGAATGACAAAAACACGGAAGCTATTGCAGAATACACAAAATATGTAGCTTCTATGCTGAAAGAACTAGGATACAAAAATGCTGATGCAGCTGCAAAAGGTATTGTAGAGTACGAAAAAAGCATAGCTCAAACCTATCTTACCAACGAGCAGAGCCGTGACAATACATTACAGTACAACCCAAGAACAATGGCTGAATTGAAGACATTGGTAAAAGGGGTTGATCTTCCTGCTTATCTTAAAGCGGTGGGCGTAAATACGGACAAAGTAATCATCGGAGAAATCGGTTATTATAAAGATTTCGATAAATTGGTAAATGAGAAAAACCTTCCTGTAATAAAGGATTATCTTAAATTTCACATGATCAACGGAAGCGCTTCTTATTTAAGCGAAAAGCTGGGAGACATGAGATTTGCTTTCTATGGTAAATACTTAAGAGGTCAGCAGGAACAAAGAGCTTTGAACAAAAGAGGTTACGAGCTGATCAATGGAACCTTGGGAGAAGCTTTCGGAAAATTATATGTTGACAAATATTTCCCTGCGGAAGCTAAAGCTCAGATGGTTGAATTAATCGATTATCTGAAGAAAAGCTTTGCCGTACACATCAATAATTTAACGTGGATGTCTTCCACAACCAAGGAAAAGGCAATGCAGAAGCTAAATAAATTTACGGTAAAAGTTGCGTATCCGGATAAATGGAAAGACTACTCTAAATTAAATATCGTTTCGGAAGCAAAAGGAGGAAACCTATACTCAAACCTTCAGAATATCACAGAATGGCAGTACAATAAAGATTTAGCTAAAATCGGAAAGCCGGTTGATAAATCAGAATGGGGAATGACACCGCAGACAGTGAACGCTTATTACAACCCTGTAAACAACGAAATCGTGTTCCCTGCAGCCATTCTTCAGCCGCCTTTCTTCAATGCTAAAGCAGATGCAGCCGTTAATTTCGGGGGAATTGGTGCGGTAATCGGACACGAAATGAGCCACGGATTTGATGATTCAGGAGCACAGTTTGATGCAGACGGAAACCTTGTAGACTGGTGGACGCCGGAAGATAAAGCGAATTTCGAAAAAGCGACTAAAGCACTTGCCGCACAGTATGACAAATACGAGCCGGTAAAAGGAACTTTTGTAAACGGAACCTTTACCAATGGTGAAAATATCGCCGATTTAGGTGGAGTAAATATCGCTTACGATGCATTGCAAATGTATCTGAAAGACAAAGGAAATCCCGGTCTAATCAGCGGTTTCACACAGGATCAGAGATTCTTCCTGAGCTGGGCAACCGTTTGGAGAACATTATCCAGCGAAAAATACATGATCAATCAGGTAAAAACAGATCCGCACTCTCCTGGATACTTCAGAAGTTTCGGTCCTCTTACCAACGTTGATGCGTTCTACAAAGCGTTCGATGTGAAAGAAGGAGATAAACTTTACAAAAAACCGGAAGACAGAATCAAAATCTGGTAATAGAAGAAAACATTCAAAATAGAAACCGTTCAGCAATGAGCGGTTTTTTTATTAAAAGATCTCTCTCTTCTCACATCTCACATTTTACTTCTCACCAACTTTAAGTTTCCAACCATAAATAGTTATGAATAAAGTTTGTATATTTGGTAAGTTTGTGTACAATCAAAAAATATTTTCAATGAAAAAGCTAAATATCGCAATACTTGCCTTTTCCGGGCTTGTATTTTTAAATTCGTGTGGTACGGCTAAAACTGCGGATATTCAGAAACCCGAAACGGTGAAAGAAGTTGCTGCAGAACCGGCAAAAAAAGAGGAAATAAAAGAAGAAGGAATCAATTTATCGTATATGGATCAATCGGTACGTCCGCAGGATGATTTTTTTAGCTACGTAAACGGAAACTGGGTGAAAACCACTCAGATTCCTTCAGATAAAGCGAGCTGGGGATCTTTCAATGCACTCAGGGAAAATGTAGATGATGCTTCTTTAGATATTTTAAATAAAATCTTGGCAGAATCTTATCCCGCAGGTACCGAAGGACAGAAAATACAGAATCTATATGCTTCTTTTATGGACACCGATAAAAGAAATGCGGAAGGACTGGCTCCCATTAAAGGTGACCTGGCTAAAATTGATGCCATCAAAAACCTCAATGACCTTCAGGCATATCTTATTGAAGCGACAAAGCTTGGCGATAATTCATTCTACGGCTGGAGAGTGGGCGCAGACATGAAGAATTCTAAAATAAATGTCGTATATCTTGGCGGCCCGGATCTCGGTCTGGGAAGAGATTATTACCAGAAAATAAACGAGTCCAATACTAAAACTCTCGCAGAATACCAGTCTTATGTAGGGAAGCTCTTCGGGGTTTTAGGATATAGAAATTCCGAAGGAGCAGCGAAAAATGTAGTTGATTTTGAAAAACAGCTGGCTAATTATTTGCTGACGCTGGAACAAAATAGGGATGCCAACCTGAGATACAATCCGAAAAACGTTTCCGAGCTTCCGGCTTTGGTTAAAAATGTAAATCTTCAGGCCTATCTAAAAAATGCAGGTGTTAATACGGACAGGGTTATTATCGGTGAACTGAAGTATTACCAGAATATGGATTCTTTCATTACCCAGAAAAATCTTCCTTTATTAAAAGATTATTTGAAATATCATCTAATCAATGGAAATGCCAGCAATCTGGACGAAAATCTGGAACAGATCAGGTTTGATTTCTATTCAAAATACCTTCAGGGGCAGAAAGAACAGCGTCCGATGAACAAGCGCGGACTTTCCCTGGTGAACGGAGTTTTGGGTGAAGCCTTCGGGAAGCTGTATGTTGAGAAATATTTCACCCCGGAATCCAAAGCACAGATGGAAACGTATATTGATTATATCTTGAAATCCTTCAAGCAGCACATCAATGATATGGACTGGATGTCTCCGGCTACAAAAGTAAAAGCCCAGGAAAAACTTTCTAAATTCACGGTTAAAATTGCATATCCCGACAAATGGAAAGATTACTCACAATTGAAGGTGGAATCTCCGAAATCAGGTGCAACATTGTATTCAAACCTTCAGAATGTTTCTGCATGGCAATACCAGAGAAACCTTGATAAGATAGGAAAACCGGTTGATAAAACAGAATGGGGAATGTCTCCTCAGACAGTAAACGCTTATTACAGCGGTTCCAACAACGAAATCGTTTTCCCGGCAGCAATTCTTCAGCCTCCTTTCTATAACCCTAAAGCAGATCCGGCAGTAAACTTCGGAGGAATCGGTGCGGTAATCGGGCACGAAATTTCTCATGGATTCGACGACAGCGGCTCGAGATTCGACGGCGACGGAAACCTTAATAACTGGTGGACGGATGAAGACCGTAAAAACTTTGATGCTAAAGTAGCCCAGTTGGCAGCCCAGTACAGTGCTTACGAACCGGTAAAAGGAAGCTTTGTAAACGGTAAATTTACAAGCGGCGAAAATATCGGAGATCTTGGTGGGGTAGCAGTTGCTTACGACGCGCTTCAGATGTATCTCAAAGATCATGGAAATCCGGGACCAATCAGCGGCTTCACGCAGGATCAGAGATTCTTTATGAGCTGGGCAACAGTGTGGAGAACAAAATCTACCGATCAGTATATGATTAATCAGGTAAAAACAGATCCGCATTCTCCTGGTGTTTTCAGGGCATTTGGTCCGTTGGTAAACCAGGATGCATTCATTAAAGCATTTGATATCAAGCCGGGCGACAAAATGTATAAAGCTCCGGAAGAAAGAATAAAAATTTGGTAAACAGCCAAAAATTGTTAGAAAAGAGAAACGTATCAGAAATGATGCGTTTTTTTATTTATTTTTTCATAGCTTAGTAATATCGTAAATGTTGATTTTTGATTAATATTTAATTGTTTAAGTTAAATATTAAAGAAAATTCTTAACAAAATTTTGTATGTTACAGTTTTTTTTTAAATTTAAACATTGGATTGGTCAGTTATTTGATGCTGATAAATACGATTCACACCAAAATAAGAAATCTCAAAATAACAATAATATGGCAATGTTTAATTATGGCGTTGGCGGAAACGAAGTGAAAGTGGATGCCAATGAAGCTATCCAAAACATACAGGAGAATAAATCATTGATTGTGAGCCAGCTTACTTCGGATGAACCTTATGTTCCTGAAATTGTAACAGGATTAAAGACGGTGGAAGACGTCTTCAGGCATTTCCAGCCTTCTGTAAGCGTTCAGCACGAGACGGAAGACGGCACTGTGGTAGAAGAAGAATTCCGTTTTCAGAATCTTGCAGACTTTACCCCCAAAAACCTTACCCAGAAATCAGCATACCTCCAGCAACTAAGTATGGAGCAGGAACAATATAATAAAATTGTACGCCAGCTGAAAACCAATAAAATTCTGCGTAATATGCTGGAAAACGATCAGACCAGAGCTGCGTTTATTGAGGTATTGAAGGAAGTAGCACAGGAACTTGAAAAATAA
Source organism: Chryseobacterium salviniae (assembly GCF_035819015.1). Lineage (NCBI taxonomy): Bacteria > Pseudomonadati > Bacteroidota > Flavobacteriia > Flavobacteriales > Weeksellaceae > Chryseobacterium > Chryseobacterium salviniae. The sequence continues at coordinate 207,713 of NZ_JAYLAA010000018.1, forward strand.
TCTAAAGACTTTACACGTATCATGGATAGTAAATTACAGGCAGCTGAAAACCAACAACAGGGGCAGCAGCAACATGCAGGTCAGCCGAAAGGTAACCCGCTTGCCGAACTTAATAAAATAGGAGGTTTTGGTTTTGTAGAATCCGTTGTAGACGGTATCGCCAACATGAATCCCACCAGAAAAGCAAGGAAAGAAATATTCCTTACCGATAGCAATAAAGAAGAAGAACGAAAAGAGCTTCTTCAGAAAATAAACCTATGGGTAAATCTTCTTGAAAGCAATGAATCTGCAGATAAAATGGCTGAAACCTGCAAATCAAGAGCGCTGTCTGCAGATCAGAGTTTAAAATCAAACTTAAAGAATACACTGGATGCCGTACGCCAACTGGAAACAAATTATAGAACGGTAGCCCAGTTTTACAAAAATACGGAGCTTGATAAAGTGGATAACGTAAGCATCGTGAATGCCAGCTTAGACCAGGTTTCGGATCTTGATAACCCTTTGTTTATTGATGCTATTGCAGAAGAATTCAAGAATTATTATGACCGTCTTGATCTTCGTGATAATTATTCAATTTTAGCAATTCCCGGATATTTGGGATCTAATAAAGTCATTGAAAAATGGGCAAAAATCTGTAATGAAAATAAAGTAATGATGGTTACCGATTTTGCCAATCTCGACAAACCGGATGATGTTGTAGATTTGTTCCATTCTGCAAATCTTACCGGAGGGGAACTTCACAGAAGTAATGTCATCATGACGTGTAATTGGCTGGTTGGCCGTGGAAAAGCCGAAGAAGTAGGAGAGGAGGAAAACGTAGAGCTTCCGCCTTCAACTTCACTTGCCGGAAAAATCCACAAAACCCTGATGTCCCAGGTAGCAGCCGGAAAAAAACACGGAAATATCAATGAAGTGGACGCCGTAAAATTTGAATTGAAAAAAAGCGAGATTTCACAGCTTGAAAAAATGGGTCTTGTGCCGATGGTTAATGAATACGGTAAAATCATGGCGTTCTCTGCAAAAACCTTGTTTACCGGTGACAATATCGGGTTACAGACTTATTCTGTAGTTCGTGTATTCGACTATGTAACCAAAGTATTGCTGGATTTCTTAAACAGAAGAGCTTTTGAAAACTGGAATGCCAAAAATGAAGATGATCTGAGAAGACAGATTGTTCAGTTTTTGGATAATATCAAAGGTCCGGACAAATTAATCGAAAAGTTTAAGATCGTTCGTTTTGAGCAGGATCGTGTTAATAAAGACAGAGTTTGGCTGGATATCCGCCTCACACCGTATTTCCCTACGAAAAGTTTTGTAATCAAGCTGGATGGGCATAAAGGAGACGACGGAAACGAATGGGATGCAGAATATACCCAGGAATAAAAGATATAAATCTATATAATAAACCGATGCTTGTTCATCGGTTTTTTTCTATCAAATCATTAAAATATTTTTATTATGAAGGGCAGATTATTAATTTTTTTGCCATTAATTTTTTTCGTTTTCAGCTGTGAAGAGAAACATATTCAACGCAAACAGGCAGTTGATCTTTTTGCAGATGAAAGGCAGGAAGGAAAAGCATACGTCATGAAACCCCAGGAATGTTTTGACGGAAGCGATTTGGTGATTTCTTCAGGAAATGTAAAGTTGGTGGATCAGTCTTCCGGCCGAGGAAAATCTATTTTTATTTACAGAATTACTTCAGGAGAGGTGCTTAAAACAACAAGAGATTCAATAGTGAATTATCCCTTTCAGTTTCTATCTGATCAAAAGCTGATGTTTAGCAAAGATTCTTTATCATACATTTATCTTAAAAAACTGGAAGGCTACCGCTTTATCGCAAAAGAAATGAAGCTGAAATATCAGTGGCTTAAGGCTGCTCCCGTATATTCAGCAGAACAGGAAAATTAAATTATCTTTGTATGACGAATTCAGAACTAACAGGTTTTAAAGACCTGTTAGATTTTGATATGATTATCAAATAATGAAGACGAATTTTGGAAAAATCAGATAAATCAGACTTTAAATATATCGGCAACAAACTTTTGAGCTGGTACGAAAAAAACGCCAGGGATTTGCCTTTCCGGCAGACAAAAGATCCGTATAAAATATGGATCTGCGAAATTGTTTTTCAGCAGACGAGAATTAACCAGGGACTTAACCATTACAATAATTTTATTGAAAGATTTCCGGATGTAAAAACGCTTTCGGAAGCCGATGAAAATGATGTTTTGCTGTACTGGAAAGGCTTGGGTTATTATTCAAGAGCCATTAACGTCCATAAAGCAGCCCAACAGATCATAAATGATTATCACGGAATTTTTCCAAATAAATACGAAGAAATCCTGAAGCTGAAAGGAGTCGGAAAATACACGGCAGCCGCAGTTTCAAGCATCTGTTTCAATGAAAGAATTCCGGCGGTGGATGGTAATTTTTACCGTGTCCTGAGCCGGATTTTTGCAGATGGTTTTGATATTTCCAATTCAAAAGCTTTTAATTATTTTTCTGAACTGGCACATTTAATCTTACCCGAAAATGTAGGAGATTTTAATCAGGCCATGATGGATCTGGGCTCGGAAATCTGTAAGCCAAAAAATCCCCTGTGCGGAGAATGTCCTTTAAATCAGGACTGTATCGCCTTTTTAACCAATACAATTTCGCAATTTCCCATTAAAACAAAAAAGGCAAAATCGGTGGGGCTTGAACTTAAATATTATTTCGTACACAGGAACGGAGAGTTTTTAATTCAGCAAAGAAAAGACGATTTTATCTGGAAAAAATTATATGAATTCCCACCGAAAATTTCTGAGGAATTAATTCCTTTTATTAAAAGTGTAAAGACGGTGAATCACAAGCTGACGCACAAAAATCTCAGCATTGAAATCTATAATGTCGAAGTAGATTCCGAAGACGCCTGGAAACATTTTATTGCCGAAAATAACTTTATTATCAGTGATTATGAAAGTTCTCATCAAAAGTCTTTCCCTAAACCACTGGAAAATTACCTCGGAAATTATCATATGGCGTACAGAATTTTATAGCTGAATATAAATCCTGTCATTTTATCCTTCGGTTACGACGGCATCGCGTTGTCCGTCTTCCTCTTTTCCTTCTTCTATCATTTTTTCCGCATCAGCCTTTTCATCTTTTGTCGCATGGTCAATTCGTTCTTCCTGCTTTTCATCCTGATCGTGGTCTAGGAAAAACTCGCAGTACACCGGAAGATGGTCGGAGCCGAAACTTTCAAGAGTTTTCAGATCTTCAATAAAGATTTCTTCACTGTGGAACATCAAATCAATCGGAAATCTCAGCAGACGGTATTTTGCATGAAAAGTTGAGACAAACGAACGCCCGATTCTCGGATCGATGAGGTGGCTTGTTTTTCTGAACAGAATAGAGGATTTTGACCAGGCAACATTGTTGAAATCACCAACAACAATAACCGGTTTTTTTATTTCCCGTATTCTTTTGGCGGTGCTCAATAAATCACCATCCCGTTCTTTGGAAGTCTCTTCTTCGGTTGGACTTGGTGGCGGCGGGTGAACCCCGAAAAACACAAATGAAAATCCGTCATTGGTTTTTAAATGAGCTTCAATGCTGGGAATATCATCTGCCACAAAATAATGCGTTTGAGAATTTTCAACTTTAATTTTTGAATAGAAATGCATCCCGTAAGTGTTTTCCAGCGTTACTTTGTGCTGGTACGGATAATCTTTTTCCAAAGGCTTCAGCGCTTGTTCCCAATCGGCGTTGCTTTCCATGGTGAGAAACATGTCAGGCTTATATTTTTCAACCAGTTGGATAAAGCGGTGATATTCTTTATTAAACTGGTACACATTGGCGGAGATAAAATGCAGCTTTTCTGAAGACTGATATTTTTGCGTATACTTTTTAACAGGATACAAAGGAGTATATTTAATGAGAATAATACTGTGATGGATCAGCATAACCAATAAAAGCCCCTGATAATACCAAAAATATTCAGATTTCCCAGGAGTTATAAAACCAAGAATGATGGTGAGAAATATGAATATTGTGATCTGTATTTTACCGAATTCCGGAACACGGAAGATCCAATGAGAATGTTGAATTTTTGGCAGTATGGTTAGAATCAACAATAATACCGTAAGAATCAGATAGGCTGTCCACATATATTAAAATAATTCTATAAATTTAATTTATTTTTTATTATTGCTCAAATGAATTTATCTTTAAAGCATATTGTTAACAACAATTAAAACCATTCCAAATATACTGTTGTATCATGAATAAAATTTTTGCATTATTATTTCTTTCGGCAGGTTTCTGTTCTGGTCAAAAACAGGAAATAGAAAAGCCGGTATGGACGTTATTTACCGCCATGAAAAATGCAGACGCTGAGCTGCTGAAATCCGTTTTTTCTGAAACAGCGGTTCTGCAGACCATTACCAAAGATGGCGTGAAAAGTGAAAATATCAATGATTTTATAGCCTCGGTTGCAAAGATGCAGAAAAATGATCTTGATGAAAGAATCATGATTGAAGCTATTCATACTGATGGAAACCTTGCCAGCGTTTTTACGCCGTATTCTTTTTATTTTAAAGGTAAATTTTCTCATTGCGGAGCCAACAGCTTTCAGCTGGTGAAACAAAATGGGGAATGGAAAATTCAGTATTTGATTGATACCAGAAGGAAAGATAACTGTAAGGAAATCAAATAATTGTTACATGAAAATCCATCATATCGCCATCATCTGTTCAGATTATGAAGTTTCAAAAAAATTTTATACTGAAGTTTTAGGGTTAAAGATCATCCGTGAAGTGTACCGTGAAGAAAGGCAGTCTTTCAAATTGGATCTTGCCATTGGAGACCATTATGTAATCGAGCTTTTCTCGTTTCCCAGTCCTCCGGCCAGGCCTTCCCGTCCTGAAGCATGCGGGTTAAGGCATTTGGCTTTTTCGGTTGAAAATGTAAGAGAAAAGCGGGAAGAATTAATCCGGAAAGGATTGTATTGTGAAGAAATCAGGATTGATGAATTCACCGGAAAAGAATTTTTCTTCACCCAGGATCCGGATCAGTTGCCTCTTGAATTCTATGAAATGTAAAAATTTACCATGAAAAAATATGTAATCTTCTTAGGGCTGCTAATGAAAGTTCACTATACTGCACAAATTGTCAATGAACCCAAAAATCATCCGAAAGAATGGTCACAGCCTTATGAGCCGTTCCGTATTGCCGGAAATCTCTATTATGTGGGAACGTACGATCTCGCTTCTTATCTTATTGTGACGGGTAAAGGAAATATCATTATTAACACGGGATTGGCAGATTCACTTCCTATTATCAAAAAAAATATTCAGAAATTGGGTTTTAAATATCAGGACACCAAAATTTTATTGCTTACTCAGGCACATTACGATCATCTTGGTGCCATGGCAGACCTTAAAAAAGAAACGGGAGCAAAACTATACGTTGATGCCGCAGATGCCGAAGTGCTGAAAAGCGGTGGAAAAACAGATTACGAAATGGGAAAATATGGAGTTACGTTCAAACCTGTCACTCCGGATTATAATGTAAAAGATAAAGACATTGTAAAACTAGGTAGCACTACACTTACCATGCTCCATCATCCAGGCCATACAAAAGGTTCATGCAGCTTTGTTTTTGAAACCAAAGATCATAAAAGAAATTACAGGGTTTTAATTGCCAATATGCCGACTATTATCATTGATAAAAAATTCTCTGAAGTTGCTGCTTATGCCAATATTGAAAAAGATTACCAATACACATTAAACGAAATGAAAAAGGTGGATTTTGATATATGGGTAGCTTCGCACGCAGGCCAGTTCGATCTTCATCAAAAACATAAACCAAAAGATCCATACAATCCGGAAGCATTTATGAATAAGAAAGACTATTTTGATCAGCTTGATGAGCTGGAGAAAGATTATCTCGAAAAAAAATCCGAAGACCTTAATGGGCGTAACCCGTAATGAAGCTGACTGCCATAATTGCCAGAACAATGGAAGAAATGACTACATACACGTAATCTTTCTCTTTTAAATACCCGATGAGCGCAAAAATAATTCTCATTAAAGGCGTAAAGATAAGGAGCAGGATTCCCAGCTGAATGATGGCCATTCCTTCCCCTTTGCAAAGAGAATTCCAGAAATGTCCCCATACTTTCTCCGAAGAGCTTCCCATATCAAGAAAAGTATATTTTTTAGGCATTTTAAAACCCTCCGTAAAAAGCTTTATAAATCCAATCAATGACGTAATAACAGAAAGAATGACGCCCAGTCTCAGCAAATTTCCAACCGAACGGTTCAGATCTACATCCGTGAAGTTCTTTTTCATTATCTGAAGCTTTTATTAATACCGTTGTACATCATATATACAGAAAGGATGGTAATGACAATCGCAAAAAACACCTTTAATTTTTTTGTTTTGGAAACCATTAATGTTTTAGAGCCGATAAAGCTGCCTACGACAACCCCGATCAGAACCGGAGCTACAATTACCGGAACGATTTCACCTCTCTGAAAATAAATCAAAGCACTTGCAACCGCCGTAACGCCAATCATGAAATTACTCGTAGTAGTGGAAACTTTAAAGGGCAGTTTCATCATATTGTCCATCGCCAGAACTTTCAAAGCACCAGACCCGATTCCTAAAAGCCCGGACATGGCACCGGCGAACATCATCATCAGAAATCCCGGAACCGTATTTCTTGCAGAATAGCTTTTTAAAACACCTTTATCGGGAAAAGTTCCGTACAGTTTCAGCTTCTCTTCAAGGCTTCCTTTGAGTACAGGTTCCTGATGGTCTGGCTTTCCTTTTAAATTTAAAATAACCGTTAAAAGAAGGATGCTTGCAAAAATAATCCCGATGGTATTGGGATTAAGCATTCCGGAAACCAAAGCACCTACGATGGCCCCCGCCGTTGTGGCGATCTCCAGGAACATCCCGATCCTCATATTGGTGAAACCTTCTTTCACAAACGCAACTGCAGCACCGGACGAAGTTCCGATCACGGAAATAAGAGAAGCACCGATGGCGTAATGCATAGGAACGCCGAAACCCAGCGTTAATAAAGGAATAATGATAACTCCTCCTCCCAAGCCGGTCAGCGAACCCAGAAGTCCTGCCGAAATTGCTCCAAGGAAGAGAATAATGATTTCTGACATGCTACAAATATAAAACTATTGCGTTAGTCTGCCAAACGTTTAAAAAAGATAAATTTGACGTATTTTTGCGTAAACAAAATTGAAATATGAAACTTTTTTATGTCATTCTGGGCGCAACACCACCCGGCAGAAATATTGAGCAGCACGATGTATTTTTCGGAATTGCAGAAAATCTGAAAGATCTTGTGGAAGATATGAAAGCTTTCTGGAAAGAAGCAAAGGGAAAAATTCATATCGACTGTTATCAGGAGGTAAAATTCATAGATGGATATGAAGTGAAAATTGTTGAAAGAGGACAGGAAACTTCCGAAGAACAGCTCTATTTCATCAATCTCGGAGGATATAAAAGAGGTTTTTTTGAAGAGTTTCATGAGCAGCATCTGGTAGTGGGAAGCTCTATGGGAGAAGCTGTAAAAAGAGCAAAAGCTACGGAATTTTATAAAACGATGGGCTTCAAGGGAGCAACCAGCCATATTGATGAAAAGCTTGGAGTAGATATTGATGATATATTTCCGGTAAAAGAAATTCTGCCTTCGGAAATGAAACAGAAATATGCGATTTCCCTGGTAAAATCGGATGAAGAAAATCAGGAAAACTTCGTAAGCTTAGGATATCTGAAGATTGATAAGATTCAGTAAAATAATATTATTGAATGAAAATTTTCGGAATTTGATTTAAAAAAAATTATTAAAAATTCTAACAGAAAAATAAAAAAGTAAAATGAAAATAGGAATTTTAGGAGGCGGACAGCTCGGAAGAATGCTGATTCAGGAAGCTCTGAAATACGACGATGAATTTTATACACTCGATCCGGCTCCTGATGCACCATGCCACAATATTTCTTACTTTACACAGGGAAACTTCAACGATTATGAAACCGTGCTGAATTTCGGTAAAGACAAAGATTTGGTAACCATTGAAATCGAGCATGTGAATGCAGATGCATTGGCCGAACTGGAAAGCCAGGGAATAAAAGTTGTTCCGAATTCCAAGATTATTAAAACCATTCAGCAGAAAATTCTTCAAAAGCAGTTTTACAAAGCCCATGATATTCCAAGCCCGGAATTTGAGGTGATGGACGGAAGTTCCGACGAGATTAAAATGCCGTTGCCTTTTGTACAGAAAATGAATACAGGAGGTTACGACGGGAAAGGAGTACAGGTAATCCGTACAGCAGAGGATATGAAAAACCTGTGGACACAGGATTCGGTAATCGAAAAGCTGGTGGATATCGATAAAGAGCTTTCCGTTATCGTTGCCAGAAATGAAAATGGCGAAACCAAAACTTTTCCCGTAACGGAAATGGTGGCAGATCCCAAACTGAATCTTCTGGATTTCAATATCTGTCCGGTTGACTTATCAGACGAAGTTGAAGAACAGATCAATTCCATTACCGAAAAATTCTTAAATGCCATCAATTCTCCTGGACTCTTCGCCATTGAATTATTTTTAGACAAAGAAGGAAAAGTATGGGTGAATGAAACGGCGCCAAGACTTCATAATTCAGGTCATCAAAGCCAGGAAGGAAATGCCAATTCACAGTTTGAGCAAATGTATCGTGTGGTGAAAAATTTACCTTTAGCAGATACCGATGCCATCATTTACAGCGGAATGCTGAATCTTGTCGGCGCAGAAGGCTATTCGGGAAAAGTGGTTTATGAAGGTATGGAAGAAGTCCTAAGACTACCTGAAACTTACGTACACCTTTACGGGAAAACAGAAACTAAACCGGGAAGAAAAATGGGTCACATCAATGTTCTGGCAGAATCCAGAGATGAATTGATGGAAAAGCTGGTGATGGTAAAAGGAATGGTGAGAGTGATTGCAGAGTAGTTAATATAATAAAATAGGATGTCTAATTTTCAGACATCCTATTTGTTTTTATCCTAATCGGCTGGATAACCAACACGGTTCATTACTCAGATACTATTAATTGATGTTCTTTTGAGTTTTGGCCTTAATTATAAGATCTTTGCTGAGGTTGGGAAAATAATGCCTTATCATTTCTTTGGATTTCCCGGAAGTATCAATAAATTTCCAAGTTTTACCCTGATCTTCAGAAATTCCAATCATAGTGTATGCTGCCAAAATTTTACCTTTAGGAGTCTGCATCAGAATTTTCTCAGTAATGGTAAACTGAATTTGATTTTTAAAATTGATAAATTTTGAAGGTGATTTAAATTTCAAGTCGATAAAATTGAATCCGTCCTGCTCCATTTTATTTACTGAATTTCTTGTGACCTGTATCATCCTACTTTTTCCTCCCAGCAATTCATAGACCTTCGGGTAAACAAATTCAGCGTATTTAGTATAATTTTTTTCAAGAAAATATTTTCTCATCAGTCCTAATTGATAATTAAGATTCTGATTCTTAGTCTGTGAAGTTATAATCCCGAAAAAGGAGAGATATATTAGAAAGCTTAATGATAGTTTAAATTTCATGGGTATAATAAGGCTGCCAAAAATGAGAAATAAATTATAAAAAAGCTAATTAATTATTGTTAACTCACAGGAAAATTTTAGCGGAATTGCATTTGTTTATTTGATCCAAAACTATTCTAAATGATCTTGCAGGCAGTTGCCAACAGTCAGGACTATTTAAAAATCTTCTTAATCACGTTTCCTATTTCCATAAAATCATCATGATTTCCCACAGATCTCTTTTCAGAACTGTTTTTATCATACTCGGAATAAGGGAAAATCAGTAGGTAATTTTTATCGGGAAGGCTTTTGTTCAGCAATTCGGGAATAAGCCACATTCTTGGAATATAGGAATACATTCCGCGTTTGGCCATAAAAAGGATTAATGCCTCGTCCTCTTTCAGTTGTGAAGCGGTTTCTTCGCCGTCTTTCCATGTTTTCATAATGTGTCTTTGGCAGATACCGACGCCATCATTTACAGCGGAATGCTGAATCTTATCGGCGCAGAAGATTATTCCGGAAAAGTGATTTATGAAGGAATGGAAGAAGTGCTGAGACTACCTGAAACCTACATACACCTTTACGGAAAACCCGAAACTAAACCCGGAAGAAAAATGGGTCACATCAATGTTCTGGCAGAATCCAGAGATGAATTGATGGAAAAGCTGGTGATGGTAAAAGGAATGGTGAGAGTGATTGCAGAGTAACCAGCCCGAAGCTCTGACAGAGTTCAAAACTCTGTCAGAGCTCAACGGAATCTTACCATCGGCTTATTTTATTCAATTCTATGCTTCTTGAACATTTCACGGTTGTAATTAATAACAAACACGCCGAGAATAATCAGAAGCGCAGCAACAATGAATTTGGCAGAAATCTCTTCATCGAGAATCAGCCAGCTTAAGAAAATGGAAATAATGGTATTTACATACGCCAAGATAGAAACCTGTACCGGTGAAACCCTCGTTAATGCGTAATGATATGCAAAAAATGCTGCTACAGATCCGAATAAAGATAGATACAACATGGCAGAAATACTTTTCGCCGACCAGTTTCCGAAATTATAATCTTTGGTAAATAAAAATGCGAAGAAGATCTGAATGACTCCCGCAAAGGCAAACTGGTAAAACAGGTTTAATGAAATATTTTTACTCTGAATATTCATTTTCTTTGTGAAAATAGTTCCGGAAGCCCATCCCAAAATTCCACAAAGCAAAAGAAAAATCCCGAACCTAAATTCCGGATTCGCAAGATCATGGATGCCGTCCCAGAAGATAAACGTTATTCCGCCGAAACATAGCAAAACCCCTATCAGGGCCCGTATCGTAAATTTTTGTAATCCTAAAGCCACACTTCCCAGGAAAACCATAATTGGTGAAGTTGCACTAATCAAAGACGTGAGGCTGCTGGTAAGTGTTTCTTCCGCAACTGTTGTTAATCCGTTGGCGATAATCAGCATTAATGAAGAGAAAATTAGCTGGTAGCCCAGATTTTTCCAGCCGATCCACTGAAACTGTCCTCTGTATAAAAGAATCATAAGCATGATGATGGAAGCCAAAAACTGACGAATTCCGGCCACAAACCAAGCCGGAATGGTTTCTACAGCAACACGTATAGACAGAAATGTGGTTCCCCAGACAATAGCAACGGTCAGGATTGCAAGCGTAAGTTTATAATCTTTCAAAATGGTGGTTGTAAAGTTGGCAAAAATACTTAATTTAAAATTGAATGATGCTTTAAAAAGCAAATATGCCGATCATAAGAACAACTTTTGCGCCTTTTTGCATAGCGGTTATTAATTTTTTATCTTTGAAAATCTAATAAACAGAAGAATGGTAGGAATTATTATGGGAAGTCAGAGCGACTTGCCGATCATGGAACAGGCTGCGAATTTTTTAAAATCTCTGGATATTCCTTATGAACTGACGGTGGTTTCTGCACACAGAACACCTGAAAGAATGTTTGATTATGCCAAAACAGCCAAAGAAAGAGGCCTGAAAGTAATTGTCGCCGGAGCAGGCGGAGCTGCGCATCTTCCGGGAATGGTGGCGAGCTGTACCACTTTGCCCGTAATCGGAGTTCCTATTTTGTCAAGCAATTCTATCGACGGATGGGATTCTGTGTTGTCAATTCTTCAGATGCCGGGCGGAATTCCTGTGGCCACTGTTGCATTAAACGGTGCTTTGAATGCCGGAATTTTAGCGGCAAAAATTATAGGAAGTTCAGATACTTTGGTTGCTGAAAATCTTCAGAAATATCAGGATTCCCTGAAAGATAAAGTGTTGGGAACGGTTGATGATATTAAAGGGCAGCATCCTAATCATTTCGATCATTAATGAATAAATATAAATCATTTACGGCTCACGAAAATCGTGAGCCGTAAATGATTTATTGCCTGGTGAATTTGAGATTCAGTGTTCGGCAAAAATTAGACATAAGAAGGTAACAACATATCTTAACATGCGTCTCTTTTAGGATAATTTTACTCCTTAATGAATTTATAAGTTTGAATTTTATCTTTTGTTACGATCTGTAAAATGTAATTTCCTTTTGATAAAGTACTGATGTTGATGATTTCATTTTCTATCTTTCCTTCCTTGAGTAACCTTCCGGATGCATCAACAATTCTGTATTTTTCAGCATCATGTAAGTGTTCTGTATGGATATTATCTTTTGCGGGATTAGGATAGATTGAAGATTCTTTTGTGGCTTTAATCTCAGAGGTTGCAAGAAAGCAGCTTCCAGCTGAATCCCCTGAAATGATCCAGTTTTTGTTATTAATCAGAAAGTCTCTTTCGTTGGCAATATTGGGGGCATATTTTGCCGGTGCTGTAGATCCCAGATTCACATTGTTTGCCGTATTGATATTATTTGCCCAGCCTGCAAGTGTCTTGCTGTAATTGTCACAGTCGATAGCAGTATTTATAAGCATGCTTGAAGCATCGCTCACTGATGCTAAATTCCAGTTTTCGAATGACTGATTATAGCTTGATGCATCCGTTAAAAAAGTATTTATCCTTGTAACTTTACTCACATTCCAGGAGTTTAAATTTTGGTTAAATGAAGTGCAGCCGTGAAATACGTGGGCCATATCTGTTACATTTGCTGTGTTCCACATATTTAAAGGCTGATTAAATACAGGAATCATATGAAACATGAAATGCATATCCTGAAGGCTTGATGTATTCCAACCGTCTAATCGCTGATTAAAACTCAGACATTGACCAAACATCCAGGCCATATTGGTAACTTTTGAAACGTCCCAATTGTTTACACTTTGATTGAATACTTTTCTTCCGGCCAACATATAGCTCATGTTGGTCGCTGAAGATGTATTCCAGTTTCCTATGAATGGTGAATTGAACTGATGAGGAATTGAAGAAGTGCTTGTAAGACAAGAAAACATAAAGCTGAAATCCTTTATCTGAGAAGTATTCCAGTTTTGCATAGAAGGGGCTCCTATAAACTGTGGAGTGCCATAGAACATAAAAGATGCATCTGTAACAGCATTAAGGTTCGGGCTGTCAGTTGCAGTAAGTTGAAGGGACAGGCAATTGGTAAAAGCAGAATTCATAGAGATCCACGAGATATCTCCCCAATGCTCTATTTCAATTATTTTATCAGCGCTGCCAAACATTTGCCAGATTGGTATATACATTTCTGCGGCAGGAAATAATTGTGCAGCTCCAAATTTTATCTGTCTGAAAACACCGTTTCCGTTGGAGACTTTTACTCTGTAGGTTGCATTGGAAGAATCTCCGCTTGATGTTCCGAAATCAACTAAAACCTGGTTGGTAGAGGTTACATTCGTCATCATTCCGTTGTGAAGCGGATAACCGATTTCTTCCCACTCGATGGTATAATTTTCTCCATTCCCGGGAAACCAGATTTGATTTGAATTTGCCTGAAAAGGAGCATCTACAGTGACACTGGGATTTGAAACAAGGCCAGGCTGCCAAATCGTGATAAACTCATTCTGTGCTTTTATAATCTGAAAGAAAAAGACACAGATTGTAATGAGTAGTAATTTTTTCATAGTTATTAATTAGGTGTGATAAATAGTGGATAATAATTTTACTAATCTAAACTTAATTAAATATTTTAGTTTATTTTTAAATAATTCATTATTATTCAATATTTCTTATCGGCAAATATAGTCTTTTTCTGTAAAAATCTTTAAATCGTGAATTAATAGGATGAAAATAAAAATGCTCATCAAGTCTGATGAGCATCGTATGACTGTATGGATAGGGCGATTAATCTTCTATCATATTGTCCCGTGTATTCTTTTGTACGGCAATAGCACCGAAAAGGGCGAGCAAAAAGGCAAATGCATAGAATCCTTTTTCGCTTGGCAAAATGGTGGCATTCCAAAGGCCAATTGACAGTAAAACAATGGAAGAGAGGGTAGCAAACCAACATATCCCATAATAAATGTCGGTAACTTTAATGTTTTCCATTTTGTCACGAACGGCTTTCTGCAATGAGACTACGGCAAATAATCCGTACAAAAGAATGGTGAAATAATAGCCTTTTTCATTAAGCTCCATCTCTGCTCTGGCAAGCCCAACGATGAAGCCTATCATTCCCGCTCCTAAAGCAATCCAGGACGCTGCCACAAATGCAGTCGACACATTTTGTTTTTTCATGTTAATGTTTTTATCTAAAGCGTTAAAGATATACATTTATTTCGATGCAACCCATAACTTAATTTCTGGAATTTTATTGTACAGAATAAATATGCCGCTTTTGTTTAAAGTATGAAGTTTTCAGTTTCAGCGGCGGCGAAGCCGCCGCTGAAACTGAAAACAAAAAACTCTCCATTTTGGAGAGTTTCAATATCTAAAAGCGATGAGCTTATTAATATCTGTAATATTCAGGTTTAAAAGGCCCTTCAACATTTACCCCTATGTAATCGGCCTGTTCCTGAGAAAGAGTTTCCAGCTCAACACTTAATTTCTTAAGGTGAAGCGCAGCCACTTTTTCATCAAGGTGCTTCGGAAGCATATACACTTCATTTTTGTAAGCAGCAGAATTGTTCCAAAGTTCGATCTGAGCCAGTGTCTGGTTAGAGAAAGAGTTTGACATTACGAAACTTGGGTGTCCTGTTGCACATCCTAAGTTTACCAATCTTCCTTCCGCAAGAATGATTACTTCTTTGCCTTCAATAGTGTAGATGTCCACCTGAGGTTTTACTTCAGATTTTGTATGACCATAGTTTTCGTTTAACCAAGCCATGTCAATCTCGTTATCGAAGTGCCCGATGTTACAAACGATCGCTTTATCTTTTAATTTTAAGAAATGTTCTTTTCTTACAATATTAAAGTTACCTGTAGTTGTGATTACAATATCTGCGTTATCCACCACAGTATCTAATCTTTTTACTTCGTAGCCGTCCATAGCAGCCTGAAGCGCACAGATCGGATCGATTTCAGTTACGGTAACGATTGATCCTGCTCCTCTGAAAGAGGCAGCAGTACCTTTACCCACGTCTCCATATCCGCAAACAACCACTCTTTTTCCGGCAAGCATGATATCAGTTGCTCTTCTTACGGCATCTACTGCAGATTCTTTACATCCGTATTTGTTATCAAATTTAGATTTCGTTACAGAATCATTTACGTTGATGGCAGGCATTACCAAAGTTCCGTTCTTCATTCTCTCGTACAGTCTGTGTACACCTGTTGTGGTTTCTTCGGAAAGGCCTTTGATTTCTTTAGTGAGTTCAGGATATTTATCAAAAACCATATTTGTTAAATCTCCGCCGTCATCCAAAATCATGTTTAACGGTTTTCTGTCTTCCCCGAAAAATAAAGTCTGCTCAATGCACCAGTCGAATTCTTCTGCATTCATCCCTTTCCACGCATATACGGGAATCCCGGCAGCAGCAATAGCCGCAGCAGCATGATCCTGGGTAGAGAAAATATTACAGGAAGACCAGGTAACTTCAGCTCCTAAAGCAACCAGTGTTTCAATAAGCACGGCAGTCTGGATGGTCATGTGAAGACATCCTGCGATTCTTGCTCCTTTTAGCGGCTGAGAAGGTCCGTATTCTTCACGGATTGCCATAAGGCCGGGCATTTCAGCTTCTGCAAGATTAATTTCTTTTCTTCCCCATTCTGCAAGGGAGATATCCTTAACTTTGTAAGGAAGATATTGTGTTGTAGTACTCATATGTAAATGAATAAGTTTAAATTCAATGATATGCAAAATTACAACTAATAATTAAGATATAAAAACTTCACCTTTCGAACCTCAAGGTTACTGTAAAATATCATATTCATTTTGAATTCCATTTTCAGGCTGGTTTTGGAGCAAAAATTTTCATTAATTTTACGCCAATAAATTAATCAATGCCACTTTATCGCGACTTTTCTGATGACAATGCCACAATTCTCGTATGGAAATACGATGAAACGGAAGATCTTGATATCAGCATGCTTCTGGAACCTGAAAATGCAGAAAAAGTAAAAGATTATCATCCCAAAAAATTGCTTGAAGTTTTAATGGTCCGAAAACTTCTGAAAGGCCTTAAACCAAACTCTAAAATTTTATACAAGGAAAGAGAGCCTTTTCTCTCTCCTAAAGATGCCGAAATTTCTATCACCCATTCTTTTCCTTTTGCAGCTATAGCCATTTCCAAGAACAAAATTGGAATTGATATTGAGAAATTCAATCCTAAAATTCTGAGGGTAATTGATAAATTCACGTATGAAAACGAAAGAGGTTTTATCCCATTTGATAATGAAGTAACATTTTATACCATTATCTGGAGCGTAAAGGAAAGCATGTATAAAATCCATCATTCCAAACACTGGTCTCTCAAAAAGCATTATGAAGTAAGACCTTTTGAGCTGAAGCATCTTCACAATATCAAATGCAGGGTGCATGATGATATGATGTCTGACGAATTCAAAGCAAGAGTAGAGTTTTTCGACGAATATTGCTTTACGATTGTTGAGGAATGATCTTCTGAATTTCTTTATTTTCGGCCTCATTCTGATATTTTTCGATAACTTTTCGCTGTTCTTTAGCAACGTCATAAATTAATTCAAGAATATCGTGAATGTTTTTAAGCTCCGTAAGGTGCGATATTTTATCAGGATCTCTCAGATCATAGGTTTCATTTTCCGTGAGCTGTATTTTTCTTTTCATAATCAGATCATCAAGGGAAGAATCTTCCGGCTCGATCCGGCTTTCCATATTCAGGGTTTCCGTTATTTGATCTCCGTTTAAAAGGTTGCAGACTTTTTGCATTTCCGCTTCAATTTTACGGCTCCATCCTTCTGCATCTATTTCCGGATATTTTTCATCATCCTTTACATATTGAGAAAGGGAGGCTGTGTAGGCTGTAATAAGATGGGATGTAGCCACAAACTGGTGTACAACTTCCAGCTTTTTCTGCTGATTTTTAGGTTCGGAAATCATTCTCTGGAAATTATCGGAGAGATTGGCCAGCGAAATAATCGCATTTTTTCGTTTAACCTTATAATCTTCAATATCGAAATCTTCTTCAAGGAATTTTGAAATTACACTCTGAAAATAAATCAGATTGCATTCTGCCGATTTTTTCATTAAGTCGAGATTCTGCGTATGTTCCCAAACAGGAAGCACAACATAGGCTACGAGTGAGGTTATCACCGCTGCAACAATCGTATCTACAATCCTGTCTCTGAAAATGATATTGACGTT
The DNA here is from genome assembly GCF_035819015.1 of Chryseobacterium salviniae. Lineage (NCBI taxonomy): Bacteria > Pseudomonadati > Bacteroidota > Flavobacteriia > Flavobacteriales > Weeksellaceae > Chryseobacterium > Chryseobacterium salviniae. The sequence goes on from NZ_JAYLAA010000018.1 coordinate 224,989, forward strand.
TCCCGGGCTCAGAAAATTGAAACTCAGGAACACGTAAATCGTCATGAATAAAACAGCCCAGAAATATTTGCCTTTCAGAAAGCTGAAGCACATAATCATACTGATTAAGAGTATGGCAAAGAGCAGTTCGTTCACCTGAATATAATGAAGAATGGCATACGCAATTACTGCCCCGGCAATAGTGCCGTACAACCTCAGCAGGTTTCTTTTCTTGGTAATAGAGTAAGCGGGTTTTAAGATCGCCACAATCGTAATCAAAATCCAGTACGTATGCCCGATTCCGAGAAATTGAAAAAGAGAAAAGAGATATCCGATCAATAATGCAATCGTAATCCTGAGCGCATGCCTGAAATGGGATGAGGAAAGAGAAACATTGTTTCTTAAAACTTTAATATTGAGTTTTTCTTCATTAGGCATAAACTTTTTCAGGTCTAGTCCAGTAGAAAGACTTTTCGCCAGCTTTACATTTTGTGAGAAAACTTTATAAATTTCATTGATTTCTTTTGTAATCTCATTAATACGCATGAGGATCTGTCTCAGAATCATGAAATTTTCAAAGTTATCCGGCGAAATGCGTTTGTTTCTCAGCTCGAAATAGTCATTATTCAGATACTTTAGTTCTTCTTCAAGATTGGAAATAGGCTTAGCCCTCGTACCGAGCTGAAGTGATATTCCGATATTGGTAATCTCCTCGGAAAGGAGGTTGAGGTAATCGTGAATTTTTACTAAAATCGTGGTATCTTCAAAAATTTCCTGCAACTTCTGGTAATCACTTTCTGAAGTCATCAGCTTTTCATGAAGATCCATTGAATTCAGGAACATCAGCATTAAAAGTCGGCTCGTTGTGGTAGATTCGTTTACAATGGTTCTTGTCTTAAAAACGGTTTCACGGGTTTCTTCCTGAAGGTTTTTTATTTCAATCTGCTTGGCAATAACCTGCGTGGTCAGCTTGTCGAAATCCGGGTTTTTCTGGTAATAATTGGCTTTAATCTTCAAGAATTCTGCCAGCTGAAGATAATTTTCACCAATCATCTGGCTTGCCAGCTTATACGGCTGAATGGTAGTCACAATTAAAAATATCAGCAAAAACCAGATACATCCTGAAGCAAAAATCAGAAGGCTTTTGAAAATATTGGCACCGGTTAAATGTCCGTCAATAAAAATAGCAAGAACAACCAATGATAATGAGCCCACTGCTGCAAGCCTCTGTCCGTATACTCCGATCAGCGAAAAAAACATTCCGAATACAATGATTTCAGCAAAGACCAGGATTTTAATATTCATAACAAGACTTGCTATCAAAGCAACAAATACGAAACAGATAATAGCAAATGTTAAGGCATTTCTGCGTCTAATAAAAGGGCCCGGCTGATCCGTAAGTGCCACAAAGCTTGTTCCGAGAGGGAAGAGGAAATACTCTTTAAGAATACCAAAATGGGCGAGAACGAGACACGGAAGCACGGTAGCCAGCGTAATCCTGATGGCAGAATAAACATATTGGCTGGTAACAAATTTTTTGAGCTCCGCAGAATAGTTCATACTACAAAAATAAGCGTTAAATGTGAATTGCCGGTTTTAGTTGGTAACAGAAATATGAATTTTTTTTAAAATTTCATATTATCACAGGTATGTAAATTTTATACATCATTCATACCAATATCGTTAAAACTGAAATTTATAAAGAAATAAAATCATGCTCGTATCAAATGAAGATTGAAAAAAAGTATGTAATAAGCTGATAAATAATAATTATTACGGGATCAGAAATTTTTTCCTTATTTGATATTTTTCTTATACAACGAAAAAAACATATCCGAAATATATATTAACTGTATTAAAGATTCATGGAGTTACTTGTTACTGTTTTACTGTTCAACAAATAAAATTTTGCAAAAAGACTGATAAGAAATGCTATAATTTTAATGCGTTATTTTTATTAATTATTTTATAATAATTGTTTTTTTTAGTAAAAAAATAAACATAAAAACTTTTATTTATTATTAAATAAAATGTTGATTTTCAGTATATTATTTATTATTATGTTGGAAAAATTTGTTTAATTTTGTGTCAAGAAATAGTCTTGTTGGGACTATTTAAAAAAGTTATGTTATGGCGCCTTCAAGTAATAGCGATTAAGCTTTTACGGCAACGATACATTAACGATAACATCCAAATAATGAGAACACAAATGATGATAAAAAAAGAGCATTTGCCCTTTCGTTTTTCCGGAAGGGTAATATGCTTTTTATTTATTGTTTTTTCAATACTCTCTTTTGGTCAGTCCTTTTCTGTAGAGAATCCAGCCGTGTACGTTCAGGAAGGGACAGTAATTACCCTAAACTATAAACAGGAAGACAGCACAGTGCAAACAGATAAGAATCGCAGTACTGGGCTTACAACCTTTACAGGAGTTATAGGAGAAGAATATATATATATTGCTGCGGATATACCCTTATCTGGTATCAATCAAAAATCAATTAACAGAATAGCAAAAAAAGAAACGGCTGCTTCTCTTCCACAAAAAAGATCTATCGCCGAAAATAAATCAGTCCGCAAAAAAAATGTTACCGGCAACTCTTTAACTTCCCGTAAATCTATCTCTGCTTTTCCCGAACAAAATGCGGTACATTATATTTCTGTATCAGGGCAGGCTGTATGCGCAGCTCCGGGAAATCATCATCAGAATTTAATATATTATCAGCAAATACAGTATATTTCAGCAGGGCAGCCTGATGAATATATTCCTGAAAATTATTACTTTCTCTTCTCTGCGTTTTCATCAAACTGCATAGGCGCAGGAGGCATAAGGCCGCCACCTTTTCATTGTTAAGTCTTTTATCAGAATCTGTAGATCATGGTTTTTCTGTTTTATAACATAAGATTTCATCAAAATCTTGTGCTTTGCAGATGCATTTCCCTATAGATCATGTATTGTTTTAATAAAAGCATACGCTTTATTCTGAATAAAAGCAAGTGAAGAAAACAAATTCTTACAATACACATAACAACAATGAAAAAATATATTTATTTAATTTTTGCTCTTTTGCTAAGTGTACAAGCATTAGCACAGGGGCATAATCCCGGCACGGTTTTACCGGCTACGCCGAATACGGCACCGTGGAATGTTTATTCTGCAGCGCCTGACCAGAGGCAGAATGCCTCGGTAACCAATGCCCAGTCCCTTGCATTGCTTCCCACGGGAACCAGCGGGACGGATATTTTTGTCAGCTATTTAGTGGATACCACCGGATATACCTTTTATCTGGTCTATACCACCAACGGAACAATACCTACCAAAACCAATGGAACGGTAGTCAATATGTCATTTGCTGTATTCAGCAACCCCAACAGAGTCTGGGCTGGTAAAATACCCCAGCAGGCGGCCGGAACAGTGGTGAATTATGTAATATATGTTAACACAACCGGTGGAACTCTGGCTGCAGCCAATAACCGTGTCGCCAGAACAAGTTTAGGAATACAAGCCACATGGACTGAAGGCGATGCCTATTATAGTTTTCAAGCCCCAGGGGGGGTAGCCGGAGCTTCTCTATGGCTTAAAGGTGATGCGGGATTATCTGCCTCTTCTTGGAACGATCAAAGCGGAAATGCTTTTAATGCAACAGGTACTGGTTCACCAACAATTACAGGTAAACAAAACTTCAACCCTATTGCAACCTTCAATGGAAGTTCTCAGTATTACTCAATACCTCACAATGCTTTACTAAACCAAAATGGGTCTAATAAAATGGCTTTAATTGCGGTGGCAAATACGCCTGCTGATGATGCTTACAATGCACTTGTGGGCAAAAGAACGAATAGCGGATGGAACGATGGATGGGGTATTGCAGGTAATGGTACTACTCCTTACACGTCATTTGCATTTGGAACAGGAGATTGGTCAGGAGTACTCCCTGCATGGTATGGTATTAACACTATTACTGCCAATAATCCGTTCATGGCTTTTGGATATAGCAACGGAGCAGTTTCAAACGGAAACTTCCTTGCCATTAATGGAAGTACTTCAGCACAATCTTCTGGTACTACAGAAACGGTAACCAATTCACAACCTGTTACTGTTGGGTTTGTGGAGGCTGGATATTACTGGAAGGGTGATATTGCAGAAGTTATTATGTATAATGATGACATTACTACAACTGCAAATAACCGAGCAAAAATTGAAAGTTATCTTGGTATTAAATGGGGTATTACCTTACGCAGTGGCACTGGAGGTTCTGATGCAACAGGTACATATAATTATTTGAATTCAGCCGGAACTACCGTTTGGAATGGAACTACAAACAATACCTATCACAATAATGTGGCCGGTATTGCCAGGGATGATGCTTCGGCATTACACCAAAAGCAATCCCAAAGTGTGAACAGCGGATTGCAGCCGGTCATCGGAAACGGAAACATTACCGATACCAATGCCAATAACACCAACAACTTCAGTGCAGATTTATCTGCTTTGGTTTGGGGCTCTGATACGGGAAGCACTTCTTTTGCCACTTCCTTTGTATTTGGAGGATTGAATAACAGGATGGCCCGCATCTGGAAAATGCAGAAAACGGGAACGGTAGGCACGGTGAAAGTTGCCCTGCCGGCAAGCCAGATTGGAAGTATCGGGCAGCTTAGCCTGGTAACCAGTAGCGATGCCACATTTGATGGTACAGATACCCGAACCCTGATGACACTGGAAACCATAGGCAGTGTGCAGTATTATACCGCTACAGTAGATGTTACTACATTAACACAGCCTTTCTTCACTTTTGCCGGTTTAATTACCGCTCCTGGAGGGGTGTCAAACGGTCTTACGCTATGGATGAATCCTGATGCGGGAATTAATAATGATGCCAATATATCAACATGGACAGATAGGGTAAATAATGTGGTGATTCCGAGAAAGAATACCAATACGACATTGTCTATTCAGACAGCACTGAACTTTAATAGGGTTGTCAATATGCCGACCAGTACTTATAATGGTTTTGAGCTTCCGGCTACCGATAGCAATATCGGTCTTTATGATCCTAGTGCAGTCAACGGGATGAGTGTTTTCGGAGCAGGGGTTCAGTCAACCTCCTGGAATGATTTTGCTCCGCTAATCTCGAAAACCAATGGAGGAAGCTGGGCTAGTGGATGGGTAATGTCTACCACCAATATATCCGGTAGCAACTGGGGCTTGTTATATGTATGGGGAGATAGCAGCGGTACCGGTGTCGGTAACTCCGCAGTAACAGCATCCGGTAGTTTAACACGGGGTAATGCTTTTGTTGCAAGCGGCTGGTGGGATCCTGCGGTAACCAATAAAAACAATGTAGACTTAAATGCTGTCTCAACCGGAAGCATTAATGTTTCAACAACAACTTCTGTAGGAAGCCCGTTGGGAATTGGTTATGCGCAGGGATATGCTTTTGGGGGACAACTTGGTGATCAGATCTACTATAACCGCTCGTTAAGTGCTACGGAACGTGCAAGAGTTCAATCATACCTTTCTATCAAGTTTGGGACGACATTGGGGAATACGGCATTGCCTTTTAGCTATTTAAACAGTTCTGGTAATACGATCTGGGCAGCAGACGCCACCTACCAGAACAATATATTCGGAATAGCGAGGGATGATGCTTCTGCATTACACCAGCGGATATCCAAATCGGTAAACAGCGGCAGCGTACTGACGGTATCCACCGACACCAACTTCACCAATGAAAACAGCACCCATGCTGCCATTGGAACAAACCTTCAGTCTTTGGTACTGGGTGAAACCACAGGTGCTTATGCCTTTACGGGCACTTCGATTTCTGCTTCCGGAGCTACTTTCAGCACTACCGAGGCAATGGGCAGGCGCTGGAAAGTTCAGGATACGGGAGGAATCAGCTGTGTTAACCTGCGTTTTGATGCGGCTTCCTTGCCTGCCCTTAGCGGAAATGAGCGATATTACCTGATCATCAGCGACAATGCAGGCTTTACCTCAAACGTAGTGTACAAAGCGGTAACCCGCACCGGCAACACCATTGATGCAAGTGTTAATTTCAGGGACAACAATGTATCCTATTTCACGCTGGCTAAAAAAGACCTGGGCTTATCTTCAGGCGACCTTACCAATGTGAAAGCCGGGATCAATACCATCCCTTCTTCATCCTGGCAGCCTACCCAGCCTAATACCTATCTGGAGATCAACTCCAACGCCAAAGGATTGGTGGTAAGCCGTGTAGCCAGTACGGCAGCGATTGTAACGCCGCTTGAAGGGATGATCATTTATGATCTGAGCGATAACACGATGAAAGTGTACACCGGCACCATCTGGAGAAGATTAGGAGATTACAGTACAGATCCTGCGCTTAACAGATTCTGTAACTAAAGCTTATACTTATTAACATTCAGGAGCTGTGCTTTGTACGGCTCCTGTTTAAAAAAACAGGACATGAACCGCCTATTATACACTTTGTTTTAAAGAAAAGAAAGCTGCAGTTCATGTTTACAATAAATCCAATAAACAATGAAGAATATAATAATCTTAGCATTGCTTTCCATCGCCGGTGTGTTTAAGTCCCAGGTTGCGATAGGAAAGTCCACCGTTACCAACAGTTCCGTAGGGTTAGAATTCGGTACCGAGGTAAGGGGAATCCGGCTTCCTTTGGTAACGGATGCTTCTGCGATGGCAGCCTCAAACGGGAGCCTTGTTTTCGATACGGCTACAGGGAGCTTCCGTTATTACGCCAATAATACATGGAGCACTGCCACAGCGGGAGGACAGACGGGGGGTGCCCCCACGGGGGCTGATACCGGGGGAGTAATTATAGGAGCAAGTTCCAGCAGTTCTACGGGCGCTCTTATCATAGAATCTTCCAGCCGTGCTTTGGTATTACCGCAGGCCCCGCTGATAGACCAGCGATCCCTAACGGGGGTAAAAGGGCTTGCAGTATGGGATCCTGCGGCAAAGGCCGTTGCCGTGTACGACGGAGTGAAGTGGAATTTCTACTAAATATTACCTATCGGAATGATTGATAAGACTCGTTGCATTTTGAAATATTTGATTCGTCGATTCGAGTGTTTTTTCGTAACGCAGTGAAGAAAGCAAGATTCCTAACACAATTGATAAACATCAAATCAGATTATCTGATTTGATGTTTTTATTTGCATACGATTTATTGATTGCTTCATCGGTTTTTTATTACGAATGCCTGCAATCATCCGCTTATTGAGACAAGGAAGGATATGCCGGTAATTTTGTTTTACTTTTATTCGAAGTCCCGGAGTTTTATAAAGGCTGTTACACTTAGCCCTGATCGCAGCAACTGTCTGAGCTCATTTTCAGGTTTCGTGCGGCGCGGCTTAGCCGCGC
>NZ_JAYLAA010000019.1:0-129303 GCF_035819015.1 Chryseobacterium salviniae
ATCGTGGTCAAATGCTTTCGATGGGAAATCCCAGAATCTGAAATCATCACGATTTATATGAAATAGAAGATGTTATGGGCGAGATTATTGAAATTTTGTCGGAAGCGGAAATTTCTCATAAGGGTCTTTTTTTGAATGCAGATTCGGGATTTGACAGTGAAAGTTTAAGACAGAAATTAGAAATGGAGGAAATAACAGGCAACATCAAAACCAATCCCCGGAATGAAAAAACAGTAGATAATGATCATTATTTTGATGAAAAGCTGTACGAAAACAGATTTAAAATAGAGCAGGCAAATGCATGGTTAGACGGCTTCAAGGCTTTGCTGATAAGATTTGAAACACTGGATATTACCTGGAAGAATATGCACTTTTTGGCGTTTTCTCTTAAACTAATCAAAAAATTAAAAGTTTAAACAACTTCAATGTTTTTTTTCAAAAATAGATTGACCCAAAAAAAGTGGCATTCATTATTGTTTCTAATTTTTTATGAATTATTATTTTTAATTTTTACAGGTCACTTTAGCTTTTTATACATATTTAATGAAGATGATGATATACGGAGATTAAATATTTGTTATTTTATTCCAGTAATATTGTCAACAGCGATAATTTTTATATATAAAAAAAACAAAAAAGCCGCTCAATGAGTGGCTTTTATATTACATAATGCCCCCGCTGCGCAAAGTCTCCCGACTTTGAGCGGATAAACAAAGAAACCCACCGTAAAGCGGTGGGTTTTTGTTTTATAGAGCGGCTACATTTTTATTAAAGAAGTCTTTAAATTTTTTTGTAGTGAGCATTTCATCTAACAAAACGAATACAACGAACTTTCCCAGCTTCAAACCAAAAAAGTAGGCGGAACTGCTTTAGGAAGCGGGCTTCAGACCGTAGACTATCAATAAAGAAATAAGGATAAATCCATCAATCAATCCGTAGGATTGATATTAATAACGATAAATATTTTAAAGATAACTTCTCACGAAACACCGAGCATCTTGCGGATATGATTTCTACACAGATAAAACTCCCATAATTTTTTTACTTTAAACATCTTCAATATAAAAAGTCATTCCGGAATTCCAAAATGACTTTTTATGATTTATTTTTTCAGGAATTGTTCAAAATGAACCTTGTTGTCTTTATCTAATAATTTTAAATAATACATTCCGTTTACCAATTCTTTAACGATTAACTGATTGTTTTTTAGTTCCTTTTGAGTGATTAAATTTCCGGCACCATCATAAATGGCATATTGTACAAATTCTTTATCAGATTTTATGGATAATATTTCCGTAGCCGGATTCGGGTATAATATTATTTTATCCTTTGCCGTATTTATTTCTTTGGTAGAAAGTGTCTGGGTAGCCCAAACATACCAGATGTCGCCTGTAACATTGGTGATATCGGCTGTCTGATTGGTTCCCAAACCCGAATTCCCGTTATTGAAAATAACATTCAACGAAGTAACATTCGGGAAGGTATATTTGTACCAGCCATTTCCTTCGCTAATCATGAGTACTCCCGGCCAGGTAGTAGCCGGAATGCTTCCTCCCGTTACATTCCAGTAATATACTCTTGGGGTAGCGCCGCTCCAGCTGCTTAAAGACGGATCAGGTTTAAAATGCACGGTAATCCCTGTATTTGAAAAATTATAGGTTTCTGTTTGTATTGCAGACTGCGTTCCGCTGCTGTTTCTTGCAAAAGCCTTTAAAACCGTATTATTTTGAATGGCTAATGTACCATTTCCCGTAAAGCTTGAAGACGAAAGGGAAGGAGCTGTTCCGTCTGTTGTGTAATAGATAACAGGAGCAGGATCGGTGGTGTCATTCGCCTGTAACTGTACCGAAACCGTGCTTCCGGAAGCAAAAGTACCTCCCGCAGGAGAAATGGTAAGGCATGGGGACGCAATAGTTGGAGGAGATGCTAGCCAGCCTGATGTCCAATCGTAATAAGCTGTATTATTTGCAGTTAAATCAGCGGTTTGGTTAACTCCGACTCCGGAGCTTCCGTTGTTAAAAATAAGATTGGTAGAAGTTATTCCGGTAAAAGTGTAAGAATACCATCCGCCGCAGATTGCAGTCATAGAATTTCCGGGCCATACCGAAGGAGTAAGCGCTCCGTTAGGCTGGCTGTTCCAGTAATGGACTTTAGGAACAGTACCATTCCATGAAGCCGGCGGTTTAAAATATACCGTGAAACTTGGCGCAGATCCTATATAATATGTCTTTGTTTCGATTGGTGAAACATTTCCGTCTACATCCACCGCATACGCTTTAAAGGTAGTCGTTTGCGAAATATTTAACGTAACCGAACCTGTTCCGGATGCAGAAGAACTGGTTGGGGTAGATCCGTCAGTCGTATAATAAATTGTAGGATTGGGATCCGTAGAATCATTTGCGGTTATGGTAACATTAATGGGTACGGCAGAATAATTATTGGCAGGGCCAAATGTTATGGAAGGAGCGATGTTTAAATTTTGTCCCACCCAAACATGCTGAATTTTGGTCTTCGTTAAATTTCCTTTAGTATCGGTTACTTCAATATAATAATCCAGAAGTTTATTGGAAATACCGTTGATATTTGCGTAATAAAGATTGGCGATCTGGTCGGGAAGCATGAAAAAACTGACCTCCGGATTGTTGGTGACGTTATCTTTCGGCATGATCTTCATATTCATGGGAACGGAAATCCAGCTTCCTACTTCACCTCCTCCTGCATAAGTTTCGTTTTGATTAGAGCTTAAAGGATTGTTTCCATCCACATCAATTCTGTATTTCAAAACCGCAGACTGAATTCCGGACACGTCATAAGCTAAAGTCCAGACTGCAAAATCTGCTGAATTTAAAATCTGCTGATAGCCGTAATTCGGGCCAAATCCTATTTCTCCCGGATTATAGGGATATCTTTGAGGGATAAAAACAGATGGTTTTGTATTGTCTGTATTCGGGTTTACGTTAATTACATTCTGTGCATGAGCTATGGCGCGGTTTGCAGCCAGCGTAGCTTTTATTTCTAAATCTAAAGCTAAACCGTAGTAGGCGTTTCCGCTATCATATCCCGGAAGCAAAAAATGCCATGCTTTTGCGGCTGAAGAAGATGCTGCTGTTGGGGCTACAATATCTGCAATATTGACCCCTCCGGAAAGTTCTTCCGCCATTTTGCAGTAATTTTCGCCTGCAATAAGAACGGCGTTGTTTCTTACATCTTCCGTCCAGGCATTAGGATCAAATTTAGATTTATCGGAAGCACTGTAAAGCGGCCAGAGCCAGTTGATGAATTGCGGAGATCCCCAGTCGTTGGCTGCATTAAACCACGATCCGTCTTCTACTTTTACAACATCCGAATCCGGAACAGGGAAATCCTGAAGGTATTGCTGAATGGTAGTAGGAACGTATCCTTTTGAAGCCGCCTGCGAAGTAAATCCTGAAACAGCATTGTTGTAATAATCATAACCGCCGCCCCAGGCATTATCGCCGTCATGCGCCAGTAAAACCAGCGGCGGCCTTGCCGGGTTGGCAAAAGGAGCGATATTGTTGTCGATATTGGAAGTTCCCTGTAATGAAAAGCCGTCTCTGTAGCTGTCCAGATCAGCCATCGGAACAACGGTAAGCTTGTATTCCGCAGAAGTTTCCGGATCTACATATTTTGCTTTATGCGGCGTAAAACAGTACGGGGCGGCAAACTGTCCGCCTCGTCCGTCAATCTGTCCGCTGTGCCAGTTATTACCGGTAGTTGTTACTTTATCGGCTTTATTAGGCGGATCTATATTGCATCCATTCGTGCCGAAAACCAAAGGATAATCTGCTAATGTTCTGGCTAAATGTGAATTGGCAATCACGGTCCATGTAAATCCTTCTTCGGCGAGTATTTTTAGAATTCTTTCAGAAAAAGAGGCTTCTGCAGACCAGTATCCCGGAGAATAATACCCGAATTGCTGGTTCTGATAATATTTGTGTGCCTGAATTTCTTTTCTCAGAACTTCATCCGTTGCCAAAGGTGATAGTGTATGATGCATGGTAAAGCCCATTACATCAAGACGGGTTTTTCCGCCTGTAGTAAGCCAGCTGTGAGCAGTGTTGACATCATTCTTCCATCCCGGAGAATATCCCCATTGATTTGCATTTCCCAAAGAATTTAGATTCTCTATCAGAGATCCTCCGTAAGTCATCTGCGCGCCTGCTTTCGGATATAGATTTATGCTTTGTACGGCATTCTTAGGTTGATATTGATAGGCGTTCACACGGTCCGGCAAGCTAAAAATCTGTTCCAGATCATTCAATGGATGAGCCAGTCCGTCAGAATATATATTCCCGCCGCCTAATTTTAAATCCTGGCTTTCTTTTACCAGTTGATAACGGTTCGGATTAATCTGGCTGGTTTCTCCCCAGTAAGTAGGCTGGTGCATATGCCATAAATATGTAGTGTGTATTTGGGAATCAATAAATATTGAAGCGAATAAAAGAGTTAATAATAATTTTCTCATTAATTTGTATTTAGTTATTCAAAAATAATCATTAATGTTAATATTTAACAATTAAAGTGAAATAAATTTTTCAATATGTTAATTGGGTAAAATGATTTAAATTATTCACCTCATATTATTTTAACAGTTCAATATATTCCGGATGTGGTACTTTTTCATTAAATTTGTTAGTGTTCTGAAAAAAATTAACCACCATTCACAAATGTTATGAGCATAAAGAAAACTTCTTTGTCGCTTTTTTTGATGCTTTCAGCAAAAATTTTCTGTCAGCAGTTTTCTTTAAAATATTGCATTGAAAAAGCACAGCAGAACAATACCGTAATAAAGCTTGCCGAACAGTCGCTTGAAACCCGGCAGAAGCTTATGGCAGCAGGAAAAAATAACGGACTTCCAAAGCTGGATCTTCTGGCAGGTTACAACTACATCGGTGAACCTCTCAGGATCAATCTGCAGCAGATAAAAGATGGTGTGGCAGAAGGATCGGCCAATCAGGCAGTGTATTCAGCCAATACGGTGTATCAGCAGATTACGGGCAATCCGCTTTCCCAGCAGGTACAGGATGTTATTTATCAGACCTCAAAAGACATTATTGGTGCCGTTTATCCCAATTATAATCCCGAAATTACTAAACAAAGCTATTTTCTTGCAGGGGTCGTCGTGCGGCAGCCGATTTATCTGGGTGGAAAGCTGAAATCGTCCCGGAAACTTTCCGAAGAGCAGGTGAAAAGCGGTGAAGCCAATCTTGAGTCTTCAAAAGATCTTACGGCATACAATATTGCTTTACAATATATTCAGGTGATGTACCTGAATTCAATGATTGACAAACAAAAGAACAGCCTCGAATCTCTGCAGAAGAATGAAGCTTATGCCGGAAACCTTCTCAAAGCAGAAATTATCCCGCCCTATCAGAAAAACTGGGCTGATATTGCAAAGATGCAGGGTGAAACCAATCTGAAAAATTTAACCATGGAAAAGGAAAATGCCCTGTATATACTCAAGGACATGATGGGCATTCCTCTCGATGAGCCGGTAGAAATTACCGAAAAGCTGAATGAATCTGCAGAAATTCCTGTTTTCTCATCAGAATCTGCAAATACGGATGTTAAACTTCTTCAAAGTAAAAAAGCAGAAGCGGAGACAGGGCTGGATATCACCAAGTCACTTTCGAGACCTAATGTATTTGCTATCGGAAATGTTCAGTTTTTCAGAAAAGATCTTCCCGTAATTACGCCTCCATGGCTGGTTGGTATTGAAATGCAGTGGACTCTTTTCGATCCCGAAAGACGTTCTAAAAATCTTGCCTCTCAGTCTTTGGTAAAAGAAGCTGATCTTCTCATAGAGCAAAAGCAGAAATCCGTAAATCTCGCCACTAAAATAGCAGAGAATAAGCTCATAAGCCTTAAAGAGCAGAGTGAAACTTTTAATGCTTCCCGGAAACAGGCGTACACCACAACGGAAATGATAAGAAAAAGAATGGAAAACAGCCTTTCATCCATAAAAGATGTTAATGATGCATTACAGCTGCAGTATGAGACCGAAAAGCTTTACTACACGTCACTTTTAGCGTATCAGACTGCTCTGGCAACTTATTTTTATATTACAGGAAATCCTGAGAATATCACCAACTATATTCCCTGATGATAGATCTCGATGGAAACTGAACTTATATTTAAAATGAAATAAAATTAAAAGGATATAATCCAAAACATCAACAAGCAACAGATGAAGAATTTTATAAAAAACTATTGGGCTGTTTTTATTCCGATTGTCATACTTGCAGCAGCTCTTTTCTATCTTCTGAAAGATAAATCCGCCGATGTCCCGAAAGATGCAGTCATCGGGATGGTAGATGCTGAATTTGTAGATGTTTCAGCTTCTCTTCCCGGGCGTATTCTGGATATTCCGGTAAAGGAAGGAGATGAGGTGAAAGAAGATCAGATTGTGGCCCGGATGAAAACTTCTGAGATTGAGACCATTCAGTCTCAGGTTGCAGATGCCGTTGAAATCGCACGAAATCAAATGGATAAAATAAACCGTGGCGTAGAACCGGAAGTGTTGGCTTCTGCAAAAAATCTTCAGCAGATTGCTCAGCAGCAGATGGACCTGATGTCTAAAACCTACAGCCGCTTTCAGAATCTGTATTCCGAAGGAGTGGTTTCCGGTCAGGAAAGGGATGTGATCTATTTTAAATATAAAGCTGCCCAAAAAGAGCTGGAAACCGCAAAGCTGAATGTACAGCTTCTGGAAAGAGGAAGCAACAAGGAGATGAAAAACTCTGCACAGGCAATTTTTAATCAGGCAGAAAAAGCGGAAAAGCTTACCCAGGAAATTAAAGACAATGCTTCTCTAAAAGCTCCGGTATCAGGTACAATATCAACTATCGTTTCTAAAAAGGGCGAAATGGTGAATGCGGGATATCCGATGATGACCATTCAGAAGGACGATTCATTTTTCGTGAAATTCAATCTCCGCCAGAATCAGATGGCAAAAATTGATAAAGGAAGTCTGGTAACGATAAAAATTCCGGGCTGCATACCCGAAACAATGAAAGGCAAAGTTTCTGAGCTGGCTCCGGCGCTGGGTTATGCAGACTGGGTTCCGGAAAAGCAGAACGGAGAATTTGAGCTGAGAACCTTCCAGATCAAAGTGAAGCCGGAAGATCTCCAATCTGTAAAGGGGCTTCGGTCCGGAATGACAGCCCAGCTTATTTTACCTTAATTTAAATCTTTTAAGCTTGAAAAAAATCAGCATCATCATGGTACGGGAGTGGAAACGAATTTTTTCGATTCCCAATTTCTATGTGGTTTTGCTGGTTATTCCACCTGTAATTTTCCTGTTTTACGGGTTTATTTACCAGAAACAATTTGCCAGAGAGCTTCCGATGGCGGTTTGGGATGAAGATGGTTCTTCTGTTTCAAGAACACTTAGTGATATGATGAAGCAGAACGAAAACATCCATTTTGCCCATGTGGTTTTCAGCAATGCGGAAATTGAAAACCTAATGAAAGAAGGAAAAATCTTTGGTGCCGTCCATTTTCCCAAGAATATGGAAGCAGATGCAAAGAAAAACCATCAGTCGAATATTACATTATATACCAATGGCGCTTACCTTGTTCCTGCCAAAATGATTTATAAAGGGGCTGCCGAAATTATCATTAAAGGCGGTCTTGCGGTTGTGCTTCAAAAAGCTGAAAAACAGGGAATGGCTGCTGATAAAGCCAATACGCTGGTACAACCCATTAAACTGAACACCACAGTTCTCTATAATCCGGAATTCAATTATCAGCTGTATCTTACTCCCGGACTGGTAACCGTAGGATTGCAGATGGCATTAATTGTAGCTTCCGTCCTCATCCTTAATCTTGAATTTAAAAAAGAAACCATCGACAGCCTTCTGGAAATCTCGACTTCATCTTCGCAGATCGTTATCGGAAAAATGCTGGCGCATCTCTGCATTGCCTGGATTTTATTTATCCTCATCAGTTTTGTTGTGTTCCCGGTTTTCGATTTGTGGAAACCGCAGACGTATTTCAGCTTTTTCATTGTATATACTTTACTGGCTCTCTCATGCATCGGAATCGGGATGATGCTTTCTGCGATTTCAAATAATCTGCTTTTTGTGGTGGATGTAGCCTTGTTTTTTACTTCGCCTGCATTTGTATTCAGCGGATTTACGTTTCCGCGATGGGCAATGCCTTGGTATGATCAGGTTTATGCGGATATTATGCCCTACACTCATTTTTTGGACGGATTCATCAAACTTTATTTTATGGAACTGCCCTTACAATATGCTACTCCGGAAATCATCAGACTAATGGTTTTTATAGGAATCACATTTCCGGTTACCATTGTGCTTTTTCAGAGAAAGATTAATCAATATCTAAAAAACCTGCGACCATGAAGGATATTTTTAACATATTGAAAAGGGAAGTAAGGAATATCTCAAAAGATTCCAGCCTGTTTCTTATTTTGCTGATTGCTCCGGTTCTATACGCTTTTATGTACGGCAGCATTTACCTGAATAAAGGCGAAGAGAAAGTAAAGCTTGCTCTGATAGATGATGACGGAACCGCTGTTTCAAGATTGCTTACCGACCAGCTTAATACTACTCCGATGATTGAAATTGTTCCGGCTTCCAATATTTCCGAAGCTCAGGAAAAAATGTATCATGGTGAAGTAGAAGGTTACTTTTATATTCAGAAAGACCTGGAAAAGTATATTCTATCCCAAAAGCAGGCGAATGTGAATCTGGTGCTGAATGCATCCCGTTTTTTGCCTTCCAGTGATTTGCTCAGTACCGTGACTAAAGTTTGTCTTACGGTGGGCGCCGGTGTCCGTAAAACGTATTTCAATAAACAGGGGATGGGTGAGGACGAATCCATGAAAATGACCAATCCCATCAATATGGATTACCGGCCACTGTATAATTCGAGTATGACATACGGCTCTTTTCTTTTACCCGGACTGCTTGCCATTATCCTGCAGCAGACTTTGCTGATAGGTGTCGCCGCAGGTTTTACATCCGAAAGGGAAGAAAAGAAATTAAGTCAACTTTATCAGATTTCAGGGTTTAATATTTCAAAATTAATTTTCGGGAAAGCAATTTTGTATCTGTGCATCTTCATGATTTTCGGGATGTTTTTTGCTGTGGTGAATTTTTCAGTTTTCGAAGTTTCAGTCAGAGGAAGCTTTATTGATCTGGCTTTCATTACTACAATATTCATTTCTTCCGTTATTATATTAGGAATGCTGATCGGGAGTTTTTTCAGAAGCAAGCTTTTTGCATTTCAGGTGTTGGTGTTTTCTTCTTATCCGATATTTTTGATTACTGGATATTCCATGCCGTATCAGTCGCTGCCGTCTGCTATTCAGGTAATGTCGGATCTTCTTCCCACTTCACCTTTTCTTAAAGTTTATATCTCAATTGTTCAGGCAGGCGGATCACTAACGGATAATATAAATTCGGTAATACATCTTCTAATATTGCTTCTGGCACTCCTTATTCTTTTGATATTGAGAATAAAATATGTTTTAAAACACGATAAAGAATAGCAGGAAAAGAAGACTTATGATAACCTGAATTCGGGACAAGCAATATCTTAAATCATTGATTTTCAAAATCAAATTATTTTATCGAAAAGCAAAACAAAGAATATTTGTTTATTGAAACGCTTTTCAATTTAAACAAGGGCACTTCGTTTATCAAGGTAATTCAAAAATGATACTTTACTTTGACAAATTTATATATCGCCAACATTTAACAATGAAATATTTAAAATTCTTTAGATGTATGCTTGTAAATCTTTATCCCATCTCAGGTTATAACAGAATTTATATTAAATTATTTTTTAATTTCTCTTCCCAGCTTTTTATTAATAATATCCCAGAACTTTCATCCAGATTCCTCCAAGTCCCATGTAAATAATCAATAAAACAATACCGATTTCAAGGCCGCGCAGCCACCAGGATTTTAGATCTACGTAACCGCTTCCGAAAAAAACAGGAGCCGGACCGTGTCCGTAATGGGTGAGTACCCCGTAAATTGATCCTAAGAAACCAAGCATCATTGCCAGGAGCATTGGCGGAATTCCCACTGCTATACCCACCGCCAATAAAGCGGCATACATGGCGGCAACGTGTGCCGTGGCACTGGCAAAAATATAGTGACTGAAAAAATACACCAGAATAATAACCGGAAAAGCAACAGTCCAGGTCATTCCGCCGATTTTTTGTTTAATGAGATCACTGAACCATCCGATGAATCCCAGTTCATTTAAGGAGCTTGCCATCATTACCAGAACCGCAAACCAGACAATTGTGTCCCATGCGCCTTTTTCAGATTTCACATCTTCCCAGGTAAGAACCGAGGTCAGCAGTAATAATGTAAGACCAATAAAGGCTGTTGTTGTAGCGTCAATTGACAAGCTGCCTCCAAAAATCCAGAGCGCAAGAAGTATAAAAAATGCAAGCAGCATAAGCCATTCATTTTTGCTGATGGGTCCCATTTCTTTTAGCTTTTCAGCAGCCATTCTCGGAGCATCGCCGGTTTTCTTCAATTCAGGCGGATATAATTTGTATAAGACCAGAGGCACAATAAAGAATGCTGCCAATCCCGGAATAAAGCCGGCTGCGGCCCATGACATCCATGTGATATTGATTCCCAGGTTGGCGGCGAATTTTTGGCACATCGGGTTACTGGCAGTTCCTGTTAAGAACATGGAAGAAGAAATCAGATTCATATAATAGCTGTTGAGCGTAAGATATGAACCTAATTTCCTGTGCGTTTCCGGTTTTTCCGGTATCGAATCAAAGCTGATGGCCATCGATTTCATAATCGGGTAAATAATCCCGCCGCCTCTTGCTGTATTGCTTGGGATTGCCGGGGCAAGGCATACATCTGCCAATCCCAGTCCGTAAGCCAGCCCTAAGGAACTTTTACCAAAAACTTTTATAAATAGAAATGCAATGCGGTTTCCCAGTCCGGTTTTGATAAAACCTCTCGCGATAAAAAATGATATTCCTATTAACCATATTACTTTATCTCCGAAACCAGAAAGTGCTTTGGTAATGGATTTTCCTGCATCACCCGGAACTAAAACCTGCGTAAGTGCTGTAAAACCAATGGCCATCATGCACATGGTGCCCATTGGTGCGGCTTTAAGGATAATTCCCAAAATAGTAGCCGCAAAAATCGCAAAAAGATGCCATGCATTGTCACTTACACCTTCCGGAACAGGAATGAACCAGATTATGAGTGCTACGATAAAAGTAACTGCAACATTTTTAATATTTATTTCTTTCATGATAATTGATTTTAAAACTTTAGAATCTGCTCTGAACCTGAATAATAAAAAGATTACTGTCGTATTGTGTGGTATTTTCCACCTGATATTTATAACGGTCAAACTGCATCCCAAGCTGGATTCTTGCCCCATAATTTTTCAGGAATTCAAGTCCGAACATTGGCGTAATGGTTTGTCTTGGGTTTGAATTGAGCCTGAAATTGGTGTCTAAATATTCATATCGGCAAGATAACTCGAATGCACTTAAGTTGCGATGGTTAATTTCGTAGCGGATGTTAGGAAGAAAATAGGCTCCACGGATGAGATATTCATCGGGATTTTGAGGTCTTGTTTCAGGATCTGCAGCAAAATAAAGGGGATGATTGGTAGCCTGCTTGGCTTCCAACTGCATATCCAGGCTCCATTTGGGATCAAACTTAATAAGAGAGCTCAGATCAAGTCCTACAGCATATATTTTTTTACCGAAAACTTCACCAATTCCTCCGTTTAATCCGAAATTCAGATTGTATTTTTCAGATAATCCGAAAACAAGCCTTGTGGAATATTGCTTGCCGTTATCATTATCATTAACCTGATTTTTACCATTACCGTTCACAATAGAAACGCCATACTGAAAAGGAATTTCACCCAAATTGAGCTGTCCTGTTGCGGAAAGACCTATCTGAAAGCTTGTCCATCCCAGTTTGCCAAACTCGGTGTACTGATTAGACCAGTCAAGCGATTTGATAATATCGATAGGGTAGGTCTCTTCAAGTCCGAACCAGGGCCGGAATTGTCCTACGGTAAAAGCTAGTTTGGGATTAAATGTATATTTTAAATACGCATTTTCAAGAACTCTTGATTTAGGATCGTTTTTAAAATCTGCAAGATTGGCCAGAACAGCAACCTCTGTCCGTTTGCTGATCTGGGCCCGAATCTGAACCCTCATGTATTTGACCATAAAATTATTGTCAGTTCCCGTACCATCAGCGTGATGAAGGCCGTTGACATCCACATCTTTGGTCATTCCCACCAGATAACGTGCCTGAAAAAGACCTTTAATCTGAAGCTGGGGATATTTTATATCTTCTTGTTCCTGTTTGCTGTATAAAGAATCAGGTTTCTGGGCAGCAGTCAGGCAGGAAAATACAATAAAGAAGGGAAGCACAGCCTTTTTTATTAGAAAAGCCATATCTATTTGTATTTGGTGAAATATTTTATTATAGTATTAATTTAACCCTAAAAACTTAAAAGGTTTCGTCTCCTTAAAACTGCTATTGGCTTTTCCGTTATACGTCTGAAAGTTGCTCAGATCAAGTTTCATGGTTTTTCCTTTGGGGCTTAGATCGAACTCTTTGAGATTTACCCAAAAGGTATTCGGTGTGAAAACCGTTTCAAAATAGTAGGTAAGATTTTTCTGGTCGGAAACAGAACGCCATCTTGTGGAAGAAATATTGGGTTCTGTTTCGGAGGTGATTCCATAAGGAACAGAACAGTTTCTGATTACACTGAATACACTTGCCACAGCTGTTCTTGTATCTGAGGTTTGCGGAATGGCATTGATATAATAAGAAGCTCTTACAAAACGGTCTGCGGCACGGTTGGTTCCCGGCAGCATTACCGTTCCGGGAATTCCTTTCCAGTAATTGTTGAGCGCGAGCTGCTGATCGAAAACGGGTGAATTGGTCATCACGGTGTAATCAGAAGAGTGGTGGATTACCAGTTTACCGTTGATATATTCGAAGACGGCACTGTCTCCGGAGGCATCTGAAATTGAAAGGTGCACAGTGGTGAATCTTTCTGTCCCGGGTATATAATCGCTTACAATGACGAAGCTTTCTTTCTGTGCATGTTCCACAGCTTCTTTTACCGTACCGAAATTATCAAGGAAATATTGTGCCCATAGTGAAATGGCTACTCCTTTTTGCTTGCCTTTGGGGTCAAATTTAGGATATTGCGATTCTCCGAGCCAGAGAAGATTGGCTACGAGCCCGTTTTCATTCATTCCGTCACAGGTGGCAATATCCCATGAAGTGCTTACGACACTGCCGTATTTTGATTTCCACTTCAGGGAAAGAGGGCCTACTTCACCATTTCTTTCGGCTCCTCTTGGAAGAATCCAGATATTGGCGGGGATTTCATCACGCCAATCCATTGAACGGGCTGTAATAACAGTGTTTTCGGGTCCTTTGTAAACTACGCGGGTGCAGGCCTCGGAATTGATCCATAGTCCTGTAGAAAGAGCGACTATAAATAGACTCAGGGTTAATTTTTTCATGATATAGTATTTTGTAATGAAAATATTTTAAATAATTATAAAATATTCTATTTATTGGTGAAATAAATTTAATGAAATATTTTTATAATGTACACATTAATATAACTAAATATATTTCCCTGGTCAGATAAGTAACATAAAAGTATTGATAACAGCAGCTATTGCTTTTATACTCGGAATAAAAAAGAAGAAGTTATTGTGAAATACACAGAAAATGCAAACTTCCCACAAGGGAAATTCCGGACAGTTATTCTTGCGGATAATGAATGCTGTATATGAGTTCAGCCATGATGTGGCATGCAGTGATCAAAACATTTTCAAATTCATGAATGAATTTTTCATGTAATGACTAAACTCTATACGTAAGGCGTGTAATTAATTGAGTTCGTAATTGGAAATAATCATGCTTAACATGAAGTGGACATAATTCTGGTCTGCTTCTTTTCTGTTAATCAGTCTGTTTTTATAATCATAAGAGCTTAAAACTCTTGATAATTGCTGATAGGCATCAAATTTATCATCTTTAATTTTCACTCTGAGATTTCCATCTCTTCTTTTAATAATTTCATCATCCAGTGTTCTTAACTTAAAAATAACCTCGCATAACTTCGGGTTAAAGTTCATTTTTCCGGTATATCGTTCGATAATATTTACCTTGAATGAATCGAATTTTATGGTGTTAAAAATAAGATTAGAGCCAGACTCCTGTGTGTTGAGCTCAAGCGTGTAGTTCATAAGTTTAAATTTAGTACAAATGTAATCAGAAGCTGAAAAAATTCAAAATAATTCGATCAACTAATGTACCATTTGTAGCAATTTTATTTTTTAATTTTGAAAAGGTAAGCTGGCAGCGCTATTGATTGCCAAATTTCTTCACCCGGATTTTTTTTTCTTTTACTTTAATCACGAACGGACTGAGTTCTGTTATTTTACCAGGTACCACTTTAAATTCCTGAAGAATATTTTCGCAATATGTATTTGAAGGCAATGAGTTTTCGTTCAGCTTTATTTTATAATTTCCTGATTCTATGAAGGATATGATCTCGCCATTGTCATCGGAAATCGTATGTCTTACAAGTGTATCATCCTTATAAATGTCAAAAGCAATGGCTGCCAGTTTAGGATCGAATTCGAGAGCCGTTTTGGCGTCGTACTGATACGTTACTTTTCCGTGAACCGTTCCGTTCTGGTGAAGCGGAATTTCTAAAGAATGGTTGTGGCTCATTACTTCAAACACCGCTTCATCATAATACCATCCCTGCTGAATTACCTGCCGTAAATTATATGTATTATAAGGAATCGCACGATATTCAATATTCCCGTTCTCATCGGTTTTGAATGATATCGTATTAATCATAATCGTATATCCGGCGGCTTTTTCATCACCATCATCATAAATATTATTGTTGTTGCGATCGTAATACACAAATGCTTTGATATTGCTCTTTTTACCCGGATCAAGATGATTACTCCTTAAATTAATGGTAACGCCGGCTTCAATGGTAAAAAGATTGTTGGTGAAATTATTAAGGGAATAATTAAACCATGAAGAATTCAGATAAAATCCGTACTGTTCCTTTGAATATTTAAGATTAACAAATCCGGAAGGCGATTTCCCGTACAGTGTATCATTGGTATAGGATAACCCGGAGTTGATGCTCAGCTTTCCATCAAACATATTGTGGGTAACAAATGCCGAAGCCGAAGATTTTTCGTAATTGCTGTTAACGCCTAATAATTTTGAAAACGCAAATTCTGAAAGATAATAACTGCCATACTGATAAATAAACTGAAAATTGAGCCATTTGTAGGCATAGGTCCCCGTAAACCGCATCTGGTATTGGTTGGCATCGCTGTCAGGATAATTAACAAGCCCTGTTTCAATGCCCAGTATGGATGAGTGTTTTCTGTCGGGGCTGGACCAGCTTATGCGCTCCACCAGTCTTCTCGCGCTCATTTCTTTAAGATCCCGGCTTTGGGCAAGCCCTAAAAAAGAATTGTAGGTGTTAGAATTTTCATTCTGATACTGAAGGCTGATGCTTAATCCGAAATGTTTTCTTTTAGGAAAATTGAATCCCGTTTCCAGCCTGCTGCTGTTGGTCTCCAGATTATTATCAAAGAAATAAAATTTAGGAGAAAAATTAGAAATCAGGATGTTGGCATAAATGGATTTATCATTAAATAGGGTGCTGGAAATATTTTGCTGAAGCTGGAATATTCCTCTCTGATTTCCCGGGTAATAGTTGGAACTGAAAGAATAATTGCCGCTCAGGTTGATTTTATTAATAATTCCCGAATACTGTGTTTCTATGGCACCGGACGGTTTCGTGATATTAATACTTTCATAATTACTGATCCCGCTGTACAATTTACCGCTCATTTTCCATTCTTTATTAAAAGCGTACTGAAAATCGGTGCCCAAAAGGTTGTGCTTCACCTTTTCAAACGGATCACTTTTAAAAACGTAGGCTCCCGAAATATTCCTGCTTCCGTTGCTTGCTCCCAACGTTCCGCGAATGTAAAAGCCGTATCCCAGTTTCAGGAAGGGAGTTCTGTCGATAAGGCTGAAGCTCTGGTCTATAAAGCCAAACTCAATTCTTTTGTCTTTATCTGCTGAGGTAAAGGCATATTCCGCACCTCTTCCGTACAGTGAAACTTCAATTATTTTGGTAATGTTCCCGAGGGTAAATTCGTTTTGTTCTCTTTTATATGTGATAAAGGTATTGTTCACTACAGGGTCTTCCGGCCCGTTGGTTTTGTAAATGTTTCCTCTGATGGCAATATATCCGGAAGGCAGATTAATCCCTCCCGAACCGATAACCTGATATAAATACGCATCCTTTCCCAGGTACCGTAAGCTCGCTGTAATGCTGTTTTTGTTATAATTAAGCGTATTATCTTCTAAAGAATGGTAGCGCTGCATGGAAGAATTATTCTGAATGGAAACCGTGCTGTTCCCGAAGATTTCTTTATCGGGCTCCCTGAAACCGACAACATTTACAGTGAACTGAGGGGTTTTCAGCATATTGCTGGAAGGCCTGAACCTATAAATAAATACCGAATCTTTCTGTACCGATATGCTTCCTTTCTGTTCTGCAAAAAAGTTTCCCTGGTCTGTTTCCGGAATTTTAAATACAATGGTAACGTTCTGCTTTTTATTGCCTAAATTTGAAACCCTCGCCCTTACTTCAATCGAGTCATTCACGTTGGTCATATAAATAACAGGAATATCCGTGCTTATCGCCATCGAATTGTTTTCGGCAATGGTATGGGAAACCGTTTGGGTTTTTATAATATTATTCTGTACGTCTGTTAAGGTAAATTCTATCTTACTTTCTCCAAAACCCGCATTACTGCTTACAAGTACTTTTAGGGGCAGAAATAAATTTCCTCCTGCGGGGATCTCAATGTCTGAAGTATTTCCTGAAATATTCCTGAAACCTTTTGGAACGGCAACATTCAGTTTGCCTTTAAAAGGATTTTGAGAATTATTTTTAATTTCAGCAATGGTACTGATGATACGATCCTGGCCTTTATTGGAGTCGTCACGGATTTCCATAGTGATTCCGTTGCCGATTTGTGCATACACCGGAATTTGAATAAAAAAAACGAATAATAAAAATAAAATTTTCCGAAATGGTTTTAAAAACATTTTGGTTTATTGAGGTGTTATCTCGTACTGAAGAGTCGCGGTATAATTATCTGATTTGGCATTGATAAATATTTCATCATTATGAATGGTAGAATATTTCACATCATAATAAATCGTATTTCCCTGGGTAGCATTTCCTTTGGCAACAAGCTGCGGTGATGCGCTTAGCGAGATAGGGTAAACGTATGTATTGGCTGTCGTTGAAGAAAGTGCCATCTTTACAGCATCTATCGGGATGGTATTCCCATAGGACGAAGTAAACTGAGACTGCAGTGATTTCAGCTTAATCTGATAATTGGTATTGCTTTTTACCATCAATGCATTCCCATAGGTTATGCTTACTCCATTGGTATAATCTTCCATGCTTTTGAATTCCAATAATGCATTTTGTGCATTGGGGGCAAAAGTGAGCGACATTTCAGGAATATCAACAGGAGGAACTCCGGATAATGTGCCAATCTGAATTTCAAAGTTATGGGTCATTTTACCGATAACATTGTTGTACTTATCATACATGGTAAATTCTACCGGAGCATAAAACTTCATCCAGGCAGGATAACTTCCCAGATAGGCTCCTCCCATTACGGTAAGGCTGAATTTAATCTGCAGGTTATAATACCCGTTCGGCTGCGAGGGCTGATTGTACAGCGGTGCATTGGAATTCGGGACCAGGAATACTTCCTGGTTTTCCTGAAGGATGACATTAAGTGGCATGCCGATTTGCGGAATGGTAGGAACCGGCCCAGGCTCTCCCTGTCCTGAAGAAGCTACAGGATGCAGCGATATTTTGTTTCCGGGAATGGTATAATTACCATCAGCGGATTTTATGGGTTGCTTTAGTTTTGCAGACAAACGCCATGAAGAAATATTAAAATTGCCGTTTCCGCTCATCATAGAGGTATAGGCGTCGGGGTTTGTGTTTCCTTCGTAGGAATTAATCTGAATGTAACTATTTACCCATGAATAATATGAAATTTGTGAATAGCAATATTGACTTAATAACAGTACAAATACTGAGATTATTTTAATCATACGTAAAATTTAACTCTCCGAGTTCAAGGTTATTATCTCCGTAATCTATCATTACGGAAGCTGAATATTTTCCTTTCGGAAGATCAGCAGGAAGCGAGATATCCAATTCTCTTTTATTGCCGGGCAGGGTATAAAATATAATAGGATCTATGGAAATCTTCTTGCCGTCTTCAATATTTACAAAATCTGCGTACACTTTACCGTCTGTCCAGATATTTCCCTGATTTTCAAAAAAAAGGGCAAGCTTTTTTTTAGCTTTATCAAAAATAAGGTTCTGGATTTCGATTTTTTTAGTCTTCGCCGATGGAATTTTATGAAAGACCTTAATGCCGGAGCGGATGCTAACTTTAATTTTTGCTCCTTTATTATCCACATCATCTACCGGATTCATTTGGCTTACAAACAAAACAGCGGTGTGTGCTGCCAATGTATCCGCAGGTTTTGTGGGAACGGTAATGGTTACCTCTATATCTTTTCTTTCGCCCGGCGCCAATGAAAAATAATTATCTTCTTTTTTTACACTGATCCATCCCGCGCAGGAATTTTTCAGCGTATTGGCGGCGTACATCAGATTTTCACCCTTTTCGCTATATTCCCAGTCTCCGAGGCTTACCGCAAGGTCCAGGGTGTTTTTTGTACTTACGTTGGTAATCGTAATTGTTTGTGTATTACTGTTTCCCGCAGTAGATTCAAAATACAATCTTGGAGGAGATACGGAAACTCCTGTTTGTGCATAATTCAGGGAGAAAAGCAAAACGGATATAAAAAAGTAAATCGGACGTATTGTACAGGTCTTGTTCATCATTACATTTAAGACTAAAACAGCATGAAAAATGCCACAATTTCTTGTAGCATTTTTATTTTATAAATAGATCTACAATATATTACTGTGCAATAATAGTGTAGGTAAGCTCAGTAGTGTATACTGTAGGATCTTGTCCTGCGATATAGTTGTCAAGGTAAGCATTTGCTCCTGCACCTTTGTACTCAACGCTGATTTTTTTGTTTACACCACCGGCAGTAGATGTTACCAATGTTGTTTCGTTTGCAGAAAGGGTAGTACCTTGTGCGTATTGCGCTCCGTTTACAGCATCTGTACCTGCAGTTGCTTTAATCTGGATGGTGTTGGCCTGGATGTTTTTACCACCGTTTTGTAAAGCTGCGTTAGCGCTTTTTACTTTTACCTGGAATCCTCCTGTACTGAAGATTGTTAAGTGGTCTGCATTAAGAGAAGATACTCCGTTTGCATAGTCATCCTTTGTTACATAGTCTAAGTTTACAATTTTTTGGGAATTGTTAACTACCAAAGTCTGGATTGGTTTTAATCTTACGTTTAACGTAACGTTTTGTTGTGCTCCTACTGTTATGAACCCTAATAACGCAAAAGAAGCTAAAATACACTTTTTCATAAATCGATTATTGTTTTTTAATTTTTAATTCAAAAATTTATGGTGCAAATGTATAGACTTCTTTTAGTAGAGTTATTGTGAAAAAATACCTATTTTTTGTGATTTTTGTCGCTGATAATAAGCAATATAGAAATATATTTTTATTGAATTTTCAATAAAAATTATTTATGAGCGTAAAAATAACTCTACAAAGGAGATTATTTTATCGTTAAATAATCATTAATTAATTATGTGTAGAAAATTAATAAATCTTTAATTCAATAAAAAATATTCCTTTAATGTTAAATTTTTTCTTCTAATTGGACATCATTGTTAAAATATAATAATTATTGTCGCTATTTGAAGTATATTTTTTTTGGTCATTAGCATGGTGATTAATCTCGAATATTTTTTCAACAACACCTTTTTCATAATTGATGAGATTGTATGCCTTGTCTTTTTCCCCAAAAACCTGCCCGGTGTCAGTTTTTTTTAAACCTGCTGGCTGATTTTGCCCATCCTGCTGCATGATAATTTCAAATCCGGACGGACTGGAAATAACCACAAAACTAGACTCCTTATTCGGTTTTGTTTCAGGAGAATTTATAACCGCAGGGCTTATAGCCAGCATCTGTACAGGATATAAGCGCACGTTCACCGTAGTTCCGTCGTGTTGTGCAGCAACAGAATTGAAGGTAATAAGACAAACTAAAATGAAAAAATATTTGATATACATTTCCTAATTTATCACCTTGTGGTTACTTACCAAATATACAAATATTTTTGGATTATCTCATTTCTGAAGGGTTTTTTTGTGTATGTTTTTTAAAAAAATTTGTAAAGTTCCCTTCATCGCTGAATCCCAGCTCATAAGCGATCTGAGAGATCGTGTAGTTGGTGTATCTGAGCATTTTTTTAGATTCTGTTATAAGTTTCTCAATAATAACGTGTTTGGCGCTTTTTCCCAATACATATTCGGTCATTTCAGTAAGTTTTCTTGGAGTGACACTTAGCTCCGCAGCGTAGTGGGACACTTTTTTTGCAGTCTTATAATCACGCTGTAAAATAACTTTAAATTTGTTTACACAATAAAGATAATCAAATTTTATGTCCTTTTTTACTTCTTCGGTAGGAATATGAAGAAATGCATCCAGCATCAATCGCTCAATCGCATTGTGTGCGGCAGAAAGATAAAGGCTTTTATCTTTTTTGCGAAAGCTTTCCATTCTGTCCATAAAAACTACCCGCATTTCTTCTATATTAATAAAAGGAGCAATGAAGATATCGGAATTATAATTAAAAAAAAGCTGTGAATTTATAAATAAACTGTCTTTTATGGATCGCTCGTAAAATGTGGAAGAAAATGTAATAAGGAAAGTTCCGTATCCTTTTGTCTTCAGAAATTCCACATCTTTTTGTGGCCCCACGAAAACAATATTCCCTGCAGGTATTTGATGTGAAGTATTTTCCACAATCAAATGCAGGTCTTCCATAATAATATAGATGCAAAAATATTCCAGGGTATTGAATTGCCTTTTGTTTCCGTTTCTCTTTATAACCTGATCCAAACGATTAACACTGAAGCCATTTTCTCTTAGCTGATCTGTAATAATATACATAATATATTTTAGTGGACTTAATAATGGGCTAAGATAATTTTTTAGTAAGATTATGTTGATATGGTTGTATTAGATATAATTCTATAGTTGTAATTAAATTATATAGTATTTTTTATATTAATAATCATTTATGATAAATTAAAAAAAAATACGTCTGCTTGGAGTAAAAGTAAACAAAGTTTATTGTAATTTAGAAAAGTAAGGAAGCTATAAAAATATTGAGTAAAATTTAAATAAGCTCTTAAATTATTCATTGATAATATCATCGCAACAGATTTTTTTATTTTTATATTCATTATTCCTTAGTGCTATTCCTTCTGTCAGGAATTAATTATAAATAGTATACACATAATTTATTATCTTTGGCGTGCTGAAATCATATTGTATTAAAATGAAAATGGTGTAAGACACGACAATAGCTCCTTCAACAAAAAGGAATATATTTAAACCCCAGGAAGTTAGAATGTAGATGAGAATTGCTGCTCTGTTTACTTCTGTAGTACTGCTTCATATTTTTGGAAAAAGGTTTTCGGTTTTTCTTTTTTGTCCATTGGATGTGCAGTTTTGTTGATTCCTTTTTATAAAATGATCATACATTAATGTTGATAATGATTTAATTTTTAATTCAATATTAAATTAAGAAAGAAAGTATATATTTACGAGGAATATATAAATTGATACGGTAGAAGTATATTATAATTTTACGAAAAAAATAATAAAATTTAATTATGCTGATAATCTGATAATTCCGTCTTTTGTAAAATGTAATTCTTTCTATAGAACGATTTCGGCAGAAAAATTGCTATAAGAAAGCATTAAAAATTCACACGATGGTGTGAAGATGGATTTATAATATAAACTTAAAAACGAGACAGCTCCTCACTCTATAGGCGCTGTCTTAACAGAGTAAATGAATATGAACAAAAATATCATTGCGTATCTATTATTAATAGCACTTACTTTACTTTCCTGCAAACCCAAGCAGAATATGGTCTACATGTCGAAAAGCAACATGGAAGAAGAAGTAGCCAAAGCCAAATACGAAGGCTTACGCATACAGGAAGGAGATGTGCTTCTTATTCTTGTGTCTGCACTGGATGAAACAGCGGTGAAGCCTTTTAACCTTAACACTGCCAATAAAGTAGGCAGCGTTTCAAACAACGGTGTCAACCAATATGTACAGCCCAGCGAATATCTCGTAAACGAAGAGGGATATATTAATTTTCCGGTATTGGGAACAATATTTACAAAAGGAATGACCCAGATACAGCTGAAGCAGGACCTCGAGTCTCGCCTGAAAAGATATCTTACCGATCCTTTGGTTACAATTACCCTTAAAAATTTTAATGTAAGTATCTTGGGGGAAGTTAAAGAACCCGGGCAAAAAGAAAGCATTTCTCAGAAAATCAATGTTTTCCAGGCACTTGGTTTAGCAGGAGACATGACGGATTTCGGAGACCGCACCAACGTTAAGCTTATCCGTACAAAAGATGACGGCACTGATGAAATTGTTAATCTTGACCTTACAAGATCTGATATCGTAAGCTCACCTTACTATTATATGAAACAGAACGATATATTGTATGTGCAGCCTGATAAAAATAAGCAGATCCAGGCCAATTCCAATCCCAACAGGGCTCTTACTTTCCAGATCATAGGTTCATTAATTGCGGCGGCTACACTGGTTGTTGCTTTAACAAGATAAATGTACAACATGCAGCAGTTAGAATTTCAGGAAAAAGAGGAGAAAATTGACCTTAGAAAAACCATCTCCCAGTATCTTCACAAATGGCCTTGGTTTATAGCATCTGTTTTGGTTTGTGTAATCAGTGCCTATATTTATCTTAGGTATAGCGTTCCAAAATATCAGACAAAAACTACTCTTAAATTTGATAAAAAACAAAACGATCTTACTTCGGCATTATCCGATCTTGATAACCTCGGAATAGGGTTGGGAAATTCAGATGAGCTGAAAAGTGAAGCCGCAGTAGTAACTTCGCGTCCCATATTGATGCGTGTTGTGAAAAATCTCAATCTCAATGTCGAGTATTTTAATACCGGAGAAATTAAAGATTCTCAACTTTTTACAGAAGTACCAGTTTCAGGGGAAATTATTACATTCAATGACGGGTTTGTATCATCAGAATATGTGCTTAAAAAACTTAACGGAAACGAATTTACACTTGTAAGCGAAAAGCACGGGAAATTCACAGCGAAATTTGATGTACCGTTAAAGCTTGACTTTGGAACAGTTATTTTGCACAGAAACCGAAATCTGGAGGTGAAGCCCGAATACAAAATTATTTTCTCAAATCCTATTGAAAAAGTAAAAAAGCTTGAAAAAACAATCCAGGTAGACTTACCGGATGAAAAAGCTCTTTTGATGGAAATCAGTTTAATAGGAACAGTTTCAGAGAAATCAGAAAGTATTCTTAATGAAGTTACACGCCAGTACAATTTAGACGGGCAAAGAGATAAAAATCTTCAGGCAGAAAACACCCAGAAATTTATCGATAAGAGATTGGAAGTTATTACCAGAGACCTGTCAGGAGTAGAAAACCAAAAAGAAGATTTTCAGAACCGTAACCGTATTGTAGACCTTCAGGCACAGGCAGAGCTTGCGCTGCAAAATACCAGTGAAAACACAAAAGTACTTCTTCAGCAACAGGCTCAGCTTGATCTTTTAAATTCTCTTACGGCTGAAGCCGCAAAAGGCAATAATCAGCTGATGCCATCAAATCTGGGGCTGAACCCGTCACTTGAGCAGTCGATTTCACAGTATAATCAATTGCTGATCAGCAGAAATAAAACACTGAAGCAGGCTACCAGTGAAAACCCTGCCGTTATCGAAATGAACAGGGAAATCGCCTCTTTAAAAGATATTATCCGCGATAATATCCGGGAGCAGAAGGATGCTGTAAAAGCTACGATATCACAGATTGAGAACCAGATTAATACCAGCAACAGCCTTATAGAAAAAGTTCCCGGACAATCGAAAGTATACAGAGGAATTGAGCGCCAGCAGAATCTTAAGGAACAGCTTTTCTTATTCCTTCTTCAGAAAAGAGAGGAAAATGCCATCAATTTATCGGTAGATGTCCCTAAAGCCAAGATTGTTAATCCCGCATTTACCGATGATGCACCAGTGTCTCCTAAAGGCAATATTATTCTTATGGGAGCATTATTCATTGGATTATTGTTACCATTTGCTGTTTTCTATGTTTTATTTATAATTGATGACAAAATTTACAATAGAGATGACATTAAAGCACGTTCCGGACTTGGCGTTTTAGTTGATATACCTTCACTTAATGAAGATGATAACCATCTTGTACAAAAAAACGATTTTTCCGAGCTTGCAGAATCTTTTCGGGTATTGGTTTCCAACCTTAAATTTGTTTTGCCTAAAAAAGATTCAGCTAAAGTAATAATGGTGACCTCTTCTGTTAAAGGGGAAGGAAAAACCCTGGTTTCGGTGAATCTTGCATTAACAATTGCCAATAAAAACGGACGGTCCCTTCTTATCGGTTCAGATATCAGGAATCCGCAGATTCAGAGATATGATAGTGAGCCTGTAAAAAGAAAAGGCCTTACAGAGTTTTTATATGATGAATCGGTACATGTGGAAGATCTTATCCATACATCATATACCAATCCTTACTGTGACGTCATTTATGCAGGAACAATTCCTCCGAATCCTCAGGAACTCCTTTCTAATGGAAGATACCAGAAGCTCATTGCTGAAATGGCATCAAGATATGCTTATATTATTATAGATTCTGCACCGCTGATGCTGGTTTCGGATACCCTGAGCATTGCAGATGTGGCAGATGCAACATTATACGTGGTGAGATCAGGTGTTTCAAGAAATGTGCTGATTGATTTCGCTGAAGATCTGGTAAAGGATTCAAAATTAAGAAATGTGTCTTTTGTAGTGAACGATGTTTCTAAAAAAGCAAGAGGTTATGGATATGTTTATAATTACGGCTACGGCTATGGTTATAATAATAAAGAAGCTAAAAAAGCTTGGTGGAGTAAAATTTTTAAATCATAAAAATGGGTAAGATTTTAATTACGGGAGGAGCAGGGTTCATAGGCTCCAACCTTACGGAATATTTTTTAAATAAAGGCTATCAGGTAGTCTGTCTGGATAATTTTTCAACCGGGCACCGTTATAATGTTGAGCCTTTCTTAACAAATCCGGATTATACACTAATTGAAGGAAGCATCTGCGATCTTGAAGTGTGCAGATATGCAGTAGAGAATGTTGACTACGTGTTGCATCAGGCGGCATTAGGGTCTGTGCCCAGATCAATCAATGATCCCATTACCAGTAATGAAGTCAATGTTTCAGGTTTTTTGAACATGCTTGTTGCTGCAAGGGATGCTAAAGTTAAACGTTTCGTGTATGCAGCTTCATCTTCTACTTACGGTGATTCTGCATCCCTTCCTAAAGTGGAGGACGTAATTGGCAGGCCATTGTCACCATATGCGATTACCAAATATGTTAATGAGCTGTATGCAGATGTGTTTTCTAAAACGTATGGTATTGAATGTATCGGGCTGAGATACTTCAATGTATTTGGGCGCAGACAGGATCCTAACGGTACTTACGCGGCAGTAATCCCTTTGTTTGTAAAGCAGCTGATGAATCACCAGTCACCCAAGATCAACGGAACCGGAGACTATTCCAGAGATTTTACGTACATTGATAATGTGATCCAAATGAATGAGCTCGCCATGCTTACCGAAAATCCGGAAGCCATAAATACGGTTTATAACACAGCAGTAGGAGACCGTACTACATTAAATGATCTCGTAAATTACATCAAAAAATATTTAACTGAATACGATGGTAAGATTGCTGATATCGAAATCGTACACGGGCCAAACCGGGTAGGAGATATCCCGCATTCATTGGCGTCTATTGATAAAGCTAAAACCCTTTTGGGGTATCATCCCAGCCATACTATTGAAAATGGACTGCAGGAAGCCATTAAATGGTATTGGGAAAATTTAAAATAAACGATTAAAAAAGAATTTTTGTGGAAAAACAATATAAAATAGCAGTTATCGGTCTTGGATATGTAGGATTGCCATTAGCCCGTTTGTTTGCAACAAAGTATCCTGTTGTAGGATTTGATATTAACCAAAAAAGAATTGAAGAACTAAGAGCAGGAAATGACAGTACCCTTGAGGTGGAAGCTGATATTTTGCAGTCTGTTCTGGTAACCGAAAGCCCATTCAGTAATGAAAATGGAAAAGGATTTTTCGCTTCTGCCAATATTGAAGATATCAAAGAGGCAAACATCTATGTGGTAACGGTACCTACACCTGTAGATAAACATAACCGTCCTGATCTTACCCCGCTTTACAAATCTTCGGAAACGGTTGGGAAAGTATTATCTAAAGGTGATATCGTTATTTATGAATCAACAGTGTACCCGGGTGCTACGGAAGAAGAATGTATTCCTGTGCTGGAGAGGGTTTCCGGGATGAAATTCAATGAAGATTTCTTTGCGGGCTATTCTCCGGAGCGCATTAATCCGGGAGATAAGGAACATACGGTAGAAAAAATTCTAAAAGTAACCTCCGGATCTACACCGGAAATCGGTGAAGTTGTAAACAGTTTATACCAATCAGTAATTGTAGCCGGTACCCATCTTGCGCCTACAATCAAGATTGCCGAAGCGGCCAAAGTCATTGAAAACTCTCAGAGAGATATCAATATTGCATTCGTGAATGAGCTGGCAAAGATTTTTAACCTTCTTGAAATTGATACGCATGAAGTACTGAAAGCAGCAGGAACAAAATGGAATTTTTTGCCATTCAAGCCGGGATTGGTTGGAGGACATTGTATTGGGGTAGATCCTTATTATCTTGCGCAGAAAGCGCAGGAAAACGGCTATCACCCGGAAATCATCCTTGCAGGTCGCAGGCTTAATGATTCTATGGGACAGTATGTAGCTTCTGAGCTGGTAAAATGCATGATCAGGAAAAACATCAACATCAATGGTGCGGAAGTGCTGAACCTCGGAATAACTTTTAAAGAAAACTGTCCGGATGTAAGAAATACAAAAGCAGTTGATGTGATCTGCGCGCTTGAAGATTATCAATTACAGGTTACAACATTCGATCCGTGGGCAAATCCTGATGAAGTGGTGCATGAATACAATCTTAATGTGGTTAACCAAATTCCGGATAAGAAATTTGACGCAGTTATCCTTACCGTTGCCCATAAAGAATTCATGAATCTGAATCTTAAAGATTATCTGAAGGAGAATGGGGTAATCTATGATGTAAAAGGTATTCTGGCTGATTGTGATTCCAGGTTGTAATTAAATGAACAATATTTATTGTTTATGTTTAAGCATAATATTGCTGATATGAATTTAGATAAAACTTTGGTAATATACGATTCAATACCATATTTTGTACCTTTTATGAAAAAAAAGGGGGTAATATGTTCTCCATCGTTCAAGAAAGTCAGTAATATTGGTAGAATTCTTAGACTTATTTCATTCAAAACAGGTTTGAAAAAAAGTATTTGGTATGGAGAATGGAAAGAACATGCAAAATTTGCCGAAACTGTAATAATATTTGCGACCAATCGTTATGATTTTATTGAATATCTAGCAGATAAACATCCCAATCTAAGAATTATAGTTTGGTACTGGAATCCTGTTTTCCGATGCTTTGAACCTACTAAATTAAATAAAAAAAATATTGAGTACTGGTCTTTTGATGAAGAAGACTGTAAAAAATATAATCTTAAATTTAATACTACATTTTATCTAGATAATATTGAAATTAATAATAATTCAGTAAAAGAGTATGATGTATTATTCCTTGGAGCAGATAAAAGAAGGAAAGTATTATTAGACAAAATAAACGCCAACCTCATTTCTGCGAAAATAAAAACGTTATTTCATATTGTTCCGGATAAAGATCAGCCTAATCCGCAAAATATTAAACCTTTGTCATATGCTGATTATTTGCAATTGATCTCAAAGACTAAATGTATTTTTGACTACATACAAAAAGGGCAATCGGGAAATACAGTAAGAACTATGGAATCAATTTTTCTTGGTAAAAAGCTGATTACTAATGATATTAATATCCAAAAGGAGAATTTTTACGATTCATCTAATGTATTTGTACTTGAGTATGATGATTTTAATAAGATCAATGAATTTATTAATACCCCCTTTAAGAAATTAAAATCTGAAGTAGTTGATTATTATGACTTTTCAAATTGGTTAAAAAGATTTACTGAGCATGAATAACTTCCTGAAAGCATTTTTATCTTTTGGATTGGCTACGTCTATCGAAAAACTTTTAGGTTTTATTATTCTTCCTATTTACACTAAATATTTTAGTACAACAGAATACGGAATAATAGACATGATCGGAACTATTTTACAAATAGGTACCATATTCGGATTACTTCAATTAGAAACTTCATTACAAAGATATTATTATGAATATAATAATGTTAAAAAGAAATTGTTGATTTCTACAATTTATTATTGGATTACATTGTGTTCTGTAATTATAGGCTTAATTATATTTTTTATTTCATCATTTCTTTCACAAAAGCTATTTGGAAGTACAGAATATGCAATTCTTATCAAAACGATAGCAATTCAGCTTCCATTGACTAATCTAAGTATGTTGGGATTGGTATTGTTGAGATACGAAAAAGAAAATGTAAAATTCTTGTCCGTAATTATTACTAAGGTTATTACAACATTATTATTTGTTTATATTTTTGTTATTTACTTCAAACTTGGTCTGAGAGGAGTTTTCATTGCACAGGTAAGTGCTATATTTTGCTCAACGGCTTTGGTAATGTTTTATGTTCGTAAACAATTTGTTTACAGACTTTCAAATGTAATGTCCCGGAAAAATTTACATTATGCACTGCCTCAATTTCCGGCAAGGGTTGGTAGTATGATATTGGGACAGGCAAACAGATTTTTCATGCTGGGTTATCTTTCTTTAGCTGCAATTGGTATTTATTCGGTATCGATGAAACTGGCTTCGGCAATACAACTTGTTAATACAGCCTTTATTATGGCATGGGCTCCTTTTATGCATGCACAGTTTAAAAACAATAAAAATCAGAAGGTCTTTGCCAGCGTATTTCCCATTGTTGTTGGGGTTACTTTTTTGTTTGTTTGCATTATCAGTTTATTTTCATTAGAATTAGTGAAATTACTGGCGACAAAAGAGTTTTATTCAGCATCAAAATATGTAGGTGGTTTGTCTTTGTTTTTTTCATTTTATATTATCAAAGAAACTGTAGATATCGGCCCTAAGATAAAAGAGAAAACAAAATTTTTATCCTTTACTTTTATTCTTTCTGTTATTGTAAATGTAATATCGCTTTTTATACTTATTAATCTTTTGGAGTTGAAAGGTGTGGTTTTGGCAATGATTATCACTAATTTATTTTTGGTAATTTTATCATGGTACATTTCCAATAAACTTTATCCTATACCTTTTAGCATTTCCAAATTTATAATTATGCTTGTGCCTACGACTTTGGTGGTCTTATTGATTATGTATTATGATGTTGATTTACTTGTAAGAATATTAATAGCAATAGGAGCATGTGTATTTTTTGGAATACAACTGGTCTTTGCTTATAAAAATGTAAAGACAATTACAAAATGATTTATTCAATAATTTTTATTTATTTGCTGACACTTTGCATATCCTTCGATTTTTTGAAAGTTAAGGGACCGAAGAATTTTTTTTATTATTTTTCGATGATTATTCTGATTCTTGTTGCGGGATTAAGATGGAAGGTAGGTGGTGATTCTTTAGGGTATCAGGAAAGATTCGAGAAACTCATATATCCTATTTTTCAGTTTGGAAATATTGATTTTGTTAAAATAGGATGGGAACCAGGATATGTTTTGATTAATTCTATTTGCAAAACAATAGTTCCGGAATTTTGGTTTTTTCAGCTAGTACAGGCAACATTTGTTCAAATCATTTTGTTTCAGTTTTTCAAACGTTATACACCGTTTTATTTTACAGCAGTATTATTTTATTCTGTTATCTATTATTTCTATTTCAATATGGAAATTTTAAGAGAAATATTTACTATTTGTATTTTTGTAAGATTTATGTTTCCGGCTTTAGCTGAAGGAAAGACTAAAAAATATTACCTGATAAATGTTTTTCTAATTTTCTTCCATAACTCTGCAATAATTTTACTTCTTTTCCCATTTCTTAGCAAGTTTTCGTTAAACAAAAAAGGAATTATTACTTTAGTTATATTGATGTTTTTGATCACAACAATATTTTCAATATTTCCTAATATTATAAATATTTTTTCCTTTACAGAAGGATTGTCTTCTAAATTTGCTAAATATTCAAAATATTCCTTAAGTATTAATGGGATGATTTATAACTTTATCATTTTTGCAGTAATTCCATATTATTTAATTAGGCTTAATAAAAAATATTATAATAAACTTGATTTTGAAAAGCTTATTTTTCCTTATTTTTTCGTTATCTCAATCTATATTGCTTATTCGGGATTCGGTCGTTTTATTAATTATTTTGGACTGTTTATGTTAGTTTTTTTTGTAAACACCTTATATCTTATTATGCACGTAAAAGTATTTAAAGAGATAAGAATTCCATTAATTTTATTACTCTCGTTCGGTACATTATATTACAAATATCAATATTATTCAATTTCATATGATTATATTGTTAGAAATACCACGAAGTTCAATATGTATTATCCATATTCTAGTATCTTCAATAAAGAGGATTATTACAGATTTAGAGCAACTGTATATACAAGAAGCATGAGTGATTCATATAATAATTCCGGTAAGAATAAAAAATAAGCTAAATCGAATAAATTTATAAATATCTCAATTCGCCAATATAGTAATAATGAAAAAATTGCAATTTTTTTTGCTGCTGTTCCATATAAATATTCTCTTCGGTCAACAATTGAATTCCGAGAATTTTATCAAAATAAAAAATAAGTATTTCAAAAATGCAGTATATGCTGAAACCTATCTTCCAAAAAATGTAGATAAGAGTGGAAATACAGATTATACTGACCTTCTCCAAAAGGCTGCAACCGAAAATACCAGACTTATATTTCCCAATTACCCTGTTCTTATCTCTGATAAAGGAATCAGTTTTATATCCAATCAGTATATTTTATTTCAACCTGACTCCAGACTGATTCTTAAAGGTACAAAAAGAGGTGGCTATGAAATGATCAAAATTAAAAATGTAGCTAATGTAAAAGTCTATTTTTTAAATATAGAAGGAGACAAATATCGCCATCTATCTGATAAAGGAGAATGGGGACATGGCGTTTCAATAAAATCCAGCAACAATATCATATTGTACAAACCCGTCATTTCAAAATGCTGGGGAGACGGAATATACATCGGCCAGGAAACTGCTGTTCCTCAAAATATAACCGTAAACGGAGGGTTCATCAACGATAACCGCAGAAACGGGATTTCCGTAATATCAGGAATTAACATCACGCTTGAAAATATTACGATTAGCAATACAAAAGGACATAATCCCCAAAGTGGAATAGACATTGAACCCAATAACGGTAAAAACAGACTCACCAATATAGTGCTGAACAATATTACTACAAAGAATAATGCGGTGCACGGAATTATCATCTCAACCGGAAACCTAAATGGCAGCACCCAGCCAATTTCCATAGCCGTAAACAACCATAAGGATTATAACTCGGCGATAGCCTTAGGATTAAGTGTTACCAGGAATAATCTTAATTATATACAGCCGCTTAACGGTAAAATAACAATTAGCAACTCTAATTATACACTTCCGGGTACGGCCTTTATCAGGAACTATAAAGGTAAAAAAAGCAACATCAATCTTTCCCTTCAAAATATGAAATTTAAAAGATCAGAAGGCGCAGGAGCTTCTGCCAGATCATCTTCGGCACCAGCGTTATTAGACCGGTTTTTATCAGATTTTAAACAAAGCCTGAATAGCGATGTGAAATAGCATGTAGCTAATAATATTAAGATTATGTAACTTATCATTAAATCTTTCCGTACCACAGATTTTTCATGCAATTTTCGTATATTTGCTTTATATTTAGTAAAATATAAACCCCTGAATAGAATAAGTACTACATCATAAATTGATTGTCAAATTTAGGTTTGTAATAAAAAATGAATAGATCTTTTCATTGGTAAAATATTACAGCCTTTACCTTGAAAAATGTACAATCTTTGGAGATTTTTAGTAACGATTTAGGAACAGTTGGTATTTTATTTTAAACTTCTTGTTAATTGCAAGTTATGAAGATGCATTGTAATGGAATCATATATGAATTTATATGAGATTTAAAGACAGGCTAATAATACTGTTTTAGAGGGTTCCTGTGGATTCTACTAATTTTGGTACTGCTTTAAACTCCGGTTTAACTGATCTTAGATATTGCAATAATTATAAAGAAAGTGATTAAAAAATGAATATAATTTTCCTTGAAGCTGTTCAAATTCACGGAGGTGCCCGTAAAAGTACCATTGAGCTGGCAAAAAGATTGAATGAAGAAGGGCATAATTCTGTGATTGTAGATTTCTGGGGCAACTGTAGCGAATTCGTTGAAGATGTTCAGAATAATAAAATTCCCCTAAAAATTCTGAAAAAAAATGATACTCCCATTGCTATTTTCAATTCGCGAAATCCAGTTAAAATATTCAGGAATATAATCCTTTTCTTACTCGACTGGATGAGTCTTAAGAAAGAATTTAATGCATTTCAGAAAACTTTCAGTCCGGATGTTGTTATCATAAATAATATTAAAACCAATTCAATTCTAAGAAAAGGCAAAGGCTATAAAATTGCTTATTTTGCCAGAGGCTGGTTTGCATACAATTCCATAAGTTTACTGAAAAAGCTCATGTTTAAATATAATTCCGATTATTTCATCGGAGTTTCACAATCTACAAGACAGGCAATCTTCACAGGCGGCCTTGCTCCTTTGGAAAACATTTTTGTTGTTCCCAATGCGATCGACCTGGCAAAAGTGGAGCAGTACAAGCAGAAAAAAGATCAAAAAGAAGAATCAGACCCGATGGTAATTCTTCATTGTGGCGGTTTTCTGCCTGCCAAAGGACAGCAAATGTCGCTTGCACTGGCAGCAAAACTGAAGGAAAATCACATAAACTTTAAAATGATTTTCATGGGCGCAGTATATGATACGCCCGTTTCCATAAAATTTTTAGAAAAAATAAAAGTAGAAATCGGCCTTTCTGGACTTGAAGATCATATTGAAATTTTACTGAATCATAAGGATCCGTATAGTGTTTTTGCACAAAGCGATGTATTGATTCACCCTTCAGATACAGAAGGCCTTCCGAGGGTGATCATGGAATCACTCGCTTTTGGAATGCCTGCCGTTGCAAATCCTGTTGGTGGTGTTACTGATTATATCCTTCATAACTTTACAGGATATATTGCCAATCATAATGACGTGAACGATTATTATGACTACCTCACTAAGCTTTATTACAATCCGGATATTTACAAATTTATTGCAGATAACGCAAAATCCCTGATTGCCAAAAATTACGCTAAAGAAAACCAGGTAGAAGCCTTCCATAAAATCTTTAAAAAACTGGGCAACGCATGAAAAAATCAATAACCGTTTTTACTCCAACCTACAATAGGAAGAAAACACTTAGCAGACTTTACGATTCTCTATGCAGCCAGACCAGCCGGGATTTTAAATGGATTATTATTGATGACGGTTCATCGGATAATACAGCTGATCTGGTTCAAAAATGGAAAGCAGATAATAAAATTGAATTAGAATATCACTACCAGAAAAACAAAGGGAAGCTCGCAGCCCAGATATTAGCCCTTGATTATATCGATACAGAACTTTTTACCTGTATAGATTCTGATGACTATATGCCGGTAGATGCTGTTGAGAAAATAATAAAATTCTGGAAAGACCATAAAAAAAATAATTCTGCGGGAATTATAGGCCTTGATGCCTACGAAGACGGAAAAGTAGCAGGAGAAAAACTTCCCGATATTAGAGAATCTACCTATTCCGAACTGATAGATCATTATAAAATAACAGGTGATAAGAAATATATCTTCGACACAAAAGTTTATAAAAAATTTCTGCCTTATCCATATTTTGAAGATGAGACTTTCCATGAAGTAAGCTGGATATTCACTTTGATAGATCAGGAACATAAGTTTCTCATCTCCAATGAAGTCTATTGTATTATAGAATATCAGCAGGACGGTTTATCAAACGGGCTTTACAAAAGATATAAAAACAGTCCGAAATCTTTCATGGAATATAGAAAGGTTAAAATGCAGTACGGCATCAACAATAAGGTTAAATTTAAAAATGCCATACATTATGTGTCTTCCTGTCTTTTTGCAGGAAAATGGAATTTTTTTAAAAATGCTCCTGCCAAATCGTTTATCGTGGCAGCAATTCCTTTCGGAATACTGCTGAACACTTATATAAAATACAAGATAAAACAAAATACAGATCGTATTAAACAAGGAAAATTAAACTAGAATGAACGCTATAATAGTACCAGGAGTAACAGATTTAAATAAAGGAGATCAGGCTTTGGTCTGGGAAAGCTGGAGGCTTGCCAAAGATACCGGGCTGTATGACGAGGTATATATCCTGGATGCCGGAGATAATGATGAAGAAAGAGAATTGCTCTGCAGGCAATCTGAAGAGCACGGATTCAAATTGCTCGAAAATATTCTAAAACATCCCAGAAGAGGGCAGCACAAATCAGGGGAGCACATTAAAGAATCTAAAATGGAACTCCTGAAGCAGATCAAAAATGCTGCTATGGATTTTAAAGATACCCGGTATCTCATAAAAATCTGCAACGATCTTGAAAAAGTAAGAAAAAATTTCGACGATAAAACCTACCGAACCGTAAAACAGTTTCATGAAGCCAAAACAATTTTTGTAAAAGGAGGAGGATTTATCCATGCTTATGGCGAGAAAACAGCACCCTATCTCATGTGGTATTTCCTGTTCTATGTAAGACTTGCA
The DNA here is from genome assembly GCF_035819015.1 of Chryseobacterium salviniae. Lineage (NCBI taxonomy): Bacteria > Pseudomonadati > Bacteroidota > Flavobacteriia > Flavobacteriales > Weeksellaceae > Chryseobacterium > Chryseobacterium salviniae. The sequence continues at coordinate 35,318 of NZ_JAYLAA010000019.1, forward strand.
AAAGCCTTGGGCAAAAAAGTGGTTTTCCTGCCGAACTCTTACGGACCTTTTATAGGGCTTACCGTTGAAAAGCAGGTGCGTTCCGTATTCGGAAAGCTGGATCTGGTGTATGCAAGAGAAAACGTTTCTGCGCAAAGCCTGGGACAGCTTATGGGTAAAAAAATACCGGTTGAGATGGATCTTGGTTTTTTCCTTGAAAAAGGAAGCCAGGAAGAAGCGGTAAAAATCCTTCAAAAATATAACCTGTCGAAAGAAGATAAAATTGTAGGCGTAACCATTCGTCCATGGCGTTTCCCGGGATTATCAAACCCTGAAGCACTGTATAAAAAATATATCGATTCAGTGGCAGATCTCACCAGGCATTTATTGGCGAAAGGGTATAAAGTGGCCTTATGCAATCAATCCTTAGGGCCAAATTCCCATGAAGATGACCGTAATGCCATTAAAGACCTGCTTGCTCAGGTGAAGGATCCCAATCTTATCTGGATTAACGAAAACCTTTCATGCGACATCTTGAAAGCAGTTTATTCCAATTTTTATTTTTTCATCGGAACACGTTTTCATTCCATCATTTTTTCACTCACTTCCCTGGTGCCATCCATTGCAATAGGCTACGGAGGTAATAAGGCAAAAGGAATTATGGGAGATTTCAGGCTCAATGATTATGTAGTGCAGATCCAGGATGTGGAATCTGATCTGCTTATCAATATGTTTGATAAAGCCATTTCAGAATATGATAATATAAAATCTCAGCTCAACAAATCAATGGGGCTGGTTACCGAGAGCAGAAACAGATTAATACAGGATATAAAATCATTATATTAAAATGAAAGTAATCCGTACATCAACCATACCTTTATCTTTAAATGTCCTGCTTAAAGGACAGCTGAAGTTTCTGAACGGTTTCTTCGAAATCGTAGGAATATCTTCCGAAGGTGAGTTGCTTGACGAGGTAAGACAGCGTGAAGGGATAAAAACAATAAGCATCAACATGGAAAGAGGAATCAGTCCCGTAAAAGATCTCGTTTCTCTTTTCAGGTTATATCATATTTTAAAATCGGAAAAACCGGCTATTGTTCATTCCATTACCCCTAAAGCCGGGCTGTTAACGATGCTTGCAGGGAAAATGGCTGGAGTTCCTATTCGTATGCATACTTTTACAGGGCTTATTTTTCCTACCAGAAAAGGTCTGGTTCAGAAAGTCCTTATTAATATGGATCGGCTCCTTTGCAGCGCGGCCACCAATATTTATCCTGAAGGACAGGGCGTTAAAAAAGATTTGATAGACTATAAAATCACTTCAAAGCCGCTGAAAGTTATCGCAAACGGTAATGTGAACGGAATTGATCTTGATTATTTCTCACCCGGTACAATTTCTGAAGCACAAAAAGAACAGCTAAAGAAACAGCTCAACATCTCTGAATCAGATTTTGTTTTCGTATTCGTAGGACGTTTGGTGGGCGATAAGGGAATTAACGAATTGGTGAACGCTTTTTCACAGATTAATAAAAATGCAGATTCTTCAAAACCGGTAAAGTTATTATTAATAGGACCTTTGGAAGAACACCTTGATCCTTTGCAGCCGGAAACAATAGAAGAGATAAAAAACAATCCGGATATTTTAGATTTAGGATTTCAGAAAGATGTACGGCCTTATTTTGCCATTTCAGATGCGCTTGTTTTCCCGAGCTATCGCGAAGGTTTTCCCAATGTTGTGATGCAGGCGGGAGCCATGGGACTGCCAAGCATTGTATCTGATATCAACGGATGCAACGAAATTATTGTTGAAGGGCAAAACGGAATGATCATTCCTGTTAAAAACAGCCAAAAACTGAAAAATGCAATGGAAACCCTGCTTTCGGACACAGATTTGTACCATCAACTGAAAAAGAATTCCAGACCTATGATTGAGTCCCGTTATGAACAGTCTGTTATCTGGAACGAATTATTGAAAGAATATAAAACCCTGCTTAAAGAAAATAATATAGATGTATAAAAACTTATTTAAAAGAGTGATTGATTTTCTGATCGCTTTTTCAGGTTTGATTTTATTGTCGCCTGTTTTTCTTATTGTCCTCATCGTGCTGTATATTCAGAATGACGGAAAGCCGTTTTTCTTCCAGCGAAGGCCGGGCCTTAATGAAAAAATGTTTAACATCATTAAGTTTAAAACGATGACAGATAAAAAAGACAGCCGGGGAAATCTTCTTGCAGATGCTGAAAGGCTTACGCCGATAGGAAATTTTATACGCCAGACTTCTCTCGACGAAATTCCGCAGCTGATCAATGTTCTGAAAGGAGATATGGCGATTATCGGGCCACGGCCTTTACTGCCACAATACCTGCCGCTGTACAACGAATCGCAGAAAAGAAGGCACGAAGTTCGTCCCGGAATTACAGGATGGGCTCAGGTAAACGGAAGGAATGCCATTTCGTGGGCAAAGAAATTTGAACTGGATGTCTGGTACATCGATCACATTTCATTTGCTTTAGATTGTAAAATTGTTCTTCTGACTTTTAAAAAAGTTTTTAAAAAAGAAGGGATCAACAAAGAAGGACAAGCCACAACAGAAGCCTTTAACGGAAATAATTAAAAAAGTGTAATATGTATTTATATGGGGCAAGCGGTCATGGCAAAGTAGTTGCTGAAATTGCAGAACAAAACGGCTATCATATTGATGCTTATATTGATGGTGATTCTTCAAAAAAGAAAATCCTGGATTACATTGTTCTTCAAAAGCCACCACAAGAACAAATTGATGTGGTTATCTCGATAGGAAATAACAGGATAAGGAAAAATATAGTTGATGAAAATACGTTTTTCAGCTATGTGACCTTACTTCATCCCAAATCTTCGCTGTCTAAAAGGATACACATAGAAGAAGGAACTGTTGTGATGTCGGGAGTTACCATTAATGCTGCTGTCACGGTAGGAAAACATTGTATTATCAATACAAACTCCTCAATAGACCACGATTGTGTACTGGAAGATTTTGTACATATTTCTCCTAATGCAGCTTTGGGCGGAAGTGTGTACGTTGGCGAAGGAACCCATGTGGGAATTGGCGCCAACATCATCCAGGGAATCAAAATTGGAAAATGGTGTACTATCGGAGCAGGAACGGTTATCATCAGTGATGTTCCGGACGGCTCAACCGTAGTAGGAAACCCTGGAAGAATTGTAAAAATCACCGAACTGTAAATAATAATAAATTAAAAAAAAATTATGAGCATTGAAATATGGCTCTCTTCCCCTCACATGGGCGGAACCGAAATAAAATATGTTAACGAAGCATTCGATACCAATTGGGTAGCTCCTTTGGGACCTAATGTAAACGGCTTTGAAGCTGATCTTGAAAAATTTATAGGTCAGGAAGTAAAAGTTGCCGCACTTTCATCAGGAACAGCAGCCCTGCATCTTGCTTTGATTGAATGCAAGGTAGGCTATGGCGATGAAGTAATCTGTCAGTCCCTTACCTTCTCAGCATCAGCAAATCCTATTGTTTACCTGGGAGCAACTCCGGTTTTCATAGATTCGGAAAAAGATACCTGGAATATGTGCCCCGACGCGTTAAGGGAAGCCGTAACAGACCGGATTGCCAAAAACAAAAAACCGAAAGCCATTGTTGCGGTTAATCTTTACGGAATGCCGGCAAAACTGGACGAAATTTCAGCCATCGCTACCGAATTTGATATTCCTCTTATTGAAGATGCCGCAGAATCATTAGGCTCAACTTACAAAGGAAGATCATGCGGGACTTTTGGGCGTTTCGGAATTTTATCCTTCAACGGTAACAAAATTATCACCACTTCCGGCGGAGGAGCTTTGGTTTGTCATTCCAAAGAAGATAAAGACAGAGCCGTATTCCTTTCTACACAGGCAAGGGATAAAGCTCCTCATTACCAGCATTCGGAAATAGGATACAACTACAGAATGAGTAATATTTGTGCAGGAATCGGAAGAGGGCAGATGGAAGTTCTTGCAAGCAGGGTAGAAGGACGCAGAAAAATGCATAGTTTCTATGATGAAATTACCAAGAATGTAGATGGTGTAACATTGTTTCGCGAACCCAACGGCGATTTCTTCAGCAATCATTGGCTTTCAGTCATTACGATTGACGAAACAATAGCCTCAACAAATCGTGAAGATCTTCGTCTTGCATTCCTGGAAGATAAAATAGAATCACGCCCGATCTGGAAACCGATGCACATGCAGCCGGTATTTAAAGATGCGCCGTATTATGGCGGCGACTTTGCAGAGAAGCTTTTCGAAAACAGCTTGTGTCTTCCTTCCGGTTCTAATCTTACGGATGCAGACAGAGCAAGAATTGAAAAAGTAATGGTTAATGTTTTTTCAAACAAAAAACTTTCAGACGTTACCATCTGATAAACGTTCGGATAATCGTTAACAATGATTTAAAATTAAATAAAAAGCAGAGATATTAATTGTCTCTGCTTTTTTGTTTAATCGTAATTGAATGAATGTCATTATCTGAATTTTCTGCTGGAATTGCCGTAATTACCGGCACTTATTCCATGGAAATTATTATAGGTGTAATAAAGATCCTTAAAATAGATATCAGTTTCTGCCTCATACTTCTCGGCCATAGGAATATTTTTTTCCTTTTTGGATGCATTATATACATATTTCTTTTTAGAGGCCGTTTTTTTCTTCAGGCAGTGGCAGTGCAGATGATCCTGTTTTCTGTGCTCATCAAGCTCCATAATCTTAATTTCAGTACGGTCATAATTTTTGAACTTTTCGAAAGAAGCGAGATCAAGCGTAAACCACGGCTCACCGTGATAAAAGTAATGATCGGTAATTTCAGGATTAAAAATATCTTTTTTTTCTAAAGGAGCAGAAGAGTAGTAACCATCGCAGTCGGTACACATGGCAACTTGTATTTTTATCGACATAATATTAGGATTTAAAGTGATTCACTTTGCTATATCAGAAGTTATGCCATAGGTGCAATTCCTGCATAAAAATTAGTATATATTGTGGAAATCGTTCACAATAAATATTTCACCATCTATCGTGAAAAAACTGTAGGCAATTCTTTATTTAAAACTTTTTTTAAGTTTTTGATTCATTTTTGTTATCATAAAGTAAAAGCCGATTCCATATAGCATTGAAAGACCGGAGCACGAATTGGAAGAAGTGAAGGAAATAAACTTAATATGGGCCGCTATAATTTAAAAAAATAAGGCAACTCTTTCTCTGTGTTGAAAGAAGAGTTGCCTCATAAAAAATAACTGTACGTGAAATTTTATCCGGTATTACCCAGAATAACTATATAATAATTAGTATATGGAATGATTAGTATAAACTAAATGTTCCTTATCTTAAAGAAATGATTTTATTAAAAGCATTTCCGTTTTCTTCTACTCTGATGATGTAATTTTCTGAAGTATTACGATCCAGATCGAAAGTTACATTCAGGTCTCCGTCTTCTGGCTGCTTGGTTGCCGTGTAATAGTTGTTGTCTGCAAAATCCATTACAGAAATGGTTACGGGATTTTTTACTCCGGACATATGAAGTTTTACAAAATTATCCTTAAGGGTATATTCAGGTTTGTGGATAACGCTTACAGGCGTTTTATCAACTTCCATTATATTATCTTTGTTGATGTTGATTCTGTATTTCTCAACCTTTCCTTCAGATTCTGCTACCAGATAATAAGTGCCTGTAGTAAGCTCTTTCAGGTCGTAAGATTTTGATATTACCGTTTCTGATGCATCCAGTTTTTCTGAGAATATTTCTCCTTCAATATCATTATACACAAACAAAGAAACGTTTTTCGCATTTGATATTTCAAAGTTTATTGTTTTCGCATTTACTGTTCCTAAAGCAATAGAAAAGTCTTTGTCTTTACTCATTACGCTTGCAGATATCAATAGAAATCCTGCAAGAAAAGCAGATTTTAATGTATTCATAATGATAAGTTTATTGTTATCAATAATTTATACTGCAAATCTACACCAGATATTTTCTCCTTTCTACAATACAATTTTCATATATATGTACAATATTAACCTTAATTTAAAGTTAATTGAATATTAATTGTTAATTTTGCATATAATTAATTACCGATCATGAAGCACGCAAATCCAGCCTTCGAAGCTGTAAAACCGAATATCGGAAGCAGTTTTACAAGCCTGAAATTTCAACGTAATGAAAATATAAAATCCCATGTCTGGCATTACCACCCTGAAGTAGAGCTTATATTTGTCTGCAAAGGTTCCGGAAAAAGACAGATCGGAAGCAACATTTCTTATTTCTCCGATGGTGATCTTGTTTTGATGGGAAGTAACCTCCCGCATTGTGGCCTTACCAATGAAAATACCAATAATGATTATGAAATGGTGATCCAGTTCAAACCGGATTTCTTAGGAGAAAATATTTGGGAAACTCCTGAAATGCAGCGAATTTCTGCTTTGCTTGAAAAATCTAAAGCCGGAATTGTCTTTAATGAAAACATCAAAAAAACTGTAGGTAAAAAGATTGCAGATATGCACGAAACGTCATCGCTCAATAAGCTGCTGAATTTTCTGGAGATATTGGATGAACTCGCCACAACAAAGGATTACAGAATACTAAATGCCGGAAAATATTATCTTCAGACCCAGGTGGAGGATAATGAAAGAATTAACCATATTTTTAATTATGTGAAAGATCATTTCAAAGACCCGATTAGCCTGGAAGAAATTTCCGATCTTGCCAATATGAAAGTACCTTCATTCTGTCGATATTTTAAAAAAATTACCAATAAAACATTTACCCAGTTTGTTAACGAATATCGCATTACACATTCTCTGAAGCTATTGGCTGAAAAGCCGTTGAGCATTACGGAAGTGTGTTTTGAATCCGGATTCAATAATTTCAGCTATTTCAATAAGACATTTAAAGAATACATAAAGAAAAGCCCGTCGCAATACCGAAAAGAATTTAATTACTTTATGGAATAATTCTAAAAAGAAGCATGTTTTTTTAAAATATACGTGTGAAGCGACCGCAAAAGTCACAGAAGAAATCATAACAAAAACTTAATATAAATCAGCTTATTGAGCTTTATTTAACTTAGCTTCTTAATGTTAAAAAAAATATATTATTTTGATAATCAATGTTTTATTTTTTTCATTTTAAAAACTTTTAAATTTAATTTGAATTTTGAACAAAAAAATAAGAGGACCCTAAAAAGAGTTCTCTTATTTCTAATACCGAAACAGTATGTATTAATTCAGTTCTTCCAGATTTTCAAATCTTGCATAAGAAGATTTTAAATGATGAAGATGATCTGAAACAACCTGTGAACTCTCCGGACAAAGATCACCGCTGTCTAGGGCATCCTGATAAGCATTAATCGCTGCTTTTTCCCCGAATACAACATTCTCAAGAGTAGACTCATCTTTATTTCCTGAGAAAGAATTCTTCACATCAATCCATGCTCTGTGCACGGCCCCCGCAGTACTAGTTGAATTATCTGCCTCACCGCCTCTTTCATTGATAAGCCTGATAAGATCAGATTTCATCGTCTGAGATTGTGATACCATCTGGTCGTAGTCGTTTTTCAGAGCAGAATGGCTGTCCCAAACTTTGTCTTCCACTTTAGAAAATCCTTCAATTCTGTCGTTTGTAATGTTCAGTAAATCGTTAAGTACTGATACTGTTTTTTCGTTGTTCATACTAAATTTTTATTGGTGTCCTTTGTTAGTTACAATAAACATGCCTTGTTTAGGCACTTTCTAAATTTTCTAAAAAAAAAGTTTTTGGAATAAAAATTGATGATAGTATATTATTGTACTAATGTTATAAAATTTAGTATATTTTATATTTAAAATTCAAGATCATGAATTACAGTTTGACACAGGAAGTCATTCAGCTTTTAGAACAGTTTGATAAAGATAACGAAAAAAACAATTACACTGCTGATATCAAGGGATTTCAGCAATGGATTTCTGATAAATTCTCTGCCAACCCAAATAAGGAAGAGCCTTATTGGGAGGGTAAAGAAAATGGAAGGTCTCCGGAAAGTGCAATCAGCACATTGCTTGTGCACCTGAACAGATACGCCAAAAACTACTCGAAATCGGCCATTTCAGATTCGGGCTTCGTAACTCAGGAAGATTTTATTTATCTTATTAATCTGAAATCTTTCGGACAAATGACCAAGATGGAGCTTATCAAAAGGAATATCCATGATAAGCCTGTAGGAATGCTTATCATTACAAGGCTTCTAAAGAATGGCTGGATCGAACAGACGGAATCTGATACAGACCGAAGAAGCAAGCTGATTACCATTTCTGAAAAAGGTAAAGAAGCTCTGGAGCAACAGATGACAAAGATTCGCCAGGCTACAGATATCGTTGCAGGAAATCTTACCTACAGCGAAAAAATGGAGCTTATCAGAATACTTAATAAATTAGACCGTTTTCATTATCCTATTTTCTCAAAAAATATTGACAGCAAGGATCTTATAAAAACAGTGTACGAAGAACATACATTTAAAAACTAACTATGAAAAAAAAAATTGCGGTCATAGGATCAGGATTTTCAGGACTTTCGGCTGCTGCTTACGCAGCAAAAGAGGGTCATGAAGTTCACCTTTTTGAAAAGAACAGCAGTATTGGAGGAAGAGCCAGAAACTTTACAACTGATAACGGCTACACCTTTGATATGGGACCAAGCTGGTATTGGATGCCCGATATTATAGAATCCTTTTTTAACGATTTTGGTAAAAAAGCTACCGATTTCTATACCTTAGTTCCTTTAAACCCGCAATTTGAAATGGTTTTTTCAGATGGGACCATGAATATTCCTCACAACTATGAAGAAATGAGGGAACTATTTGAAAAAACAGAACACGGAGCCGGAAAAAGACTGGATGCCTTTATGAATGATGCGCAGTACAAATATGAAGTAGGAATGCAGGATTTTGTTAATAAACCTTGTCATTCCTGGTTCGAATTCGTATCTCCAAAAATTGCCAAAAGCGCCATGAAGCTGAATCTTCTCACCAATTTTCAGCGTTTTGTAAGAAAATATTTCACACATCCTAAACTGATTGTTTTAATGGAGTTCCCTGTTATATTTCTGGGAGCTGCCCCAAAGGATATTCCTGCGTTGTACAGTTTAATGAACTACGGAGGATATAAGTTAGGGACATGGTATCCGATGGGCGGTTTTTCAAAAATTATTGATGCAATGAAAAATATTGCTGAAGAACAGGGAACCCGTTTTTATGTGAATGCGGATGTTGAAAAAATTAATATCAATCAAAAAACAGCTTCTTCATTAACGGTTAATCAGGAACAAATTGATTTTGATGTGATTATCGCCTCATCAGATTATCATCATACGGAAACCCAACTTTTACCGGAAGAATTTAGGAATTATGATGAAAGCTACTGGGAGAAGCGTGTTTTTGCACCTTCATGCCTGATTTATTATCTCGGATTTAAAGAAAAAATCCCAAACCTGAAACATCACACCTTATTTTTCGAAAACGATTTGGAACTTCACACGAATGAAATTTATAAGGATAAAAAATGGCCGACTAAACCATTATTCTATGCCTGCTGTCCTTCAAAAACAGATCCAAATGTTGCCCCTGAAAACTGTGAAAATGTTTTTCTTCTGATGCCGGTAGCACCCGGAATTGAAGATTCTGAAGAAATAAGAGAAAGATATTTTATGGAAATGATTCTCAGACTCGAAAAGCATACGGGAGCCACCGATCTTTTGCTTAAAATCGACTATAAAAAAAGCTATTGCGTAAAAGATTTCAAGGAAGATTACAATGCGTATCAGGGTAACGCTTACGGCCTTGCCAACACTTTATCACAGACGGCTGTTTTAAAACCTTCGCTCAGAAACAAAAAAGTAAAAAATTTATTCTATACGGGGCAGCTTACCGTTCCGGGACCAGGCGTACCACCATCCATCATCTCAGGGAAAATAGCTGCAACAGAAGCCATAAAAAATTGATTGCTATGAAAAAATTATTTGACCAACTTTCTTACACAGTCAGTAAAGAGACTACGAAACAATACAGTACCAGTTTTTCCATGGGTATTCTTGCATTGTCTTCTGCGATCAGAAATCCTATTTATGCCATTTACGGATATGTTCGTCTTGCTGATGAAATCGTAGACAGCTTCCATGATTATGATAAGGAAAAGCTGCTGCTTAAATTTAAAGAAGATACCTTTAATGCATTGGAAGACCGTATTTCACTTAATCCTATTCTTCAGTCATTCCAGGAAACGGTGCACCAGTATCGTATTGATGAATCGCTTATCCGCCAGTTTTTGAAAAGTATGGAAATGGATCTTCAGAAAATTGATTATAATTCCGATCTTTACAAAGAATATATCTTAGGTTCTGCCGAAGTGGTGGGCTTAATGTGCCTTCAGGTTTTTGTGAACGGGAATAAAGAACAATATGAAAAGCTTAAACCTTATGCCATGATTTTAGGATCGGCTTTCCAGAAAGTGAATTTTTTACGGGATATGAAAGACGATTATTACAAATTGGGAAGGGTTTATTTTCCGGGACTGGATATGACCTACTTTGACAATAATGTAAAATCTTCCATTGAAAAAGAGATTGAAGAAGAATTCAGGCAGGCATTGGTCGGAATTAAAATGCTTCCGCCATCATCAAGGTTCGGGGTGTATCTGGCCTATCGATATTACGTATCTTTATTCAGGAAAATTAAAAGAAAATCTGCCCAGAATATTCTTAATGGAAGAATCAGAATATCCAACGGTGCTAAAATTTCTTTGATGATGAGCTGTTATGTTCAGTACAAAGCTTCTTTATTTTAAGATTAATAAATACATTAAAAAATGAATTTTCTCATTGTAGTAGTAACTTTTTTCGTGATGGAAGGCATTACCTGGCTTACGCACAAATACATTATGCATGGATTCCTCTGGTCTCTGCACAAAGACCATCATGACCACAGCAATGACGGGCATATGGAAAAAAACGATTATTTTTTTGTAATTTTTGCATTACCAACCATTCTTTTGATGTATTACGGAACCGTTCAGGGATTCAACCATTGGTTTTATATAGCTATAGGGATTGCCCTTTACGGGATGGCGTATTTTTTCGTGCACGATATTTTCATTCATCAGAGGATAAAACTTTTGCGCAATACCCAAAACCCTTATCTGCTGGCGATTAGGAGAGCGCACAAGCAGCACCACAAACATACGGGAAAAGAAAAAGGAGAATGCTTCGGTTTTCTTTGGGTTCCGGTAAAATATTTTAAAATGTATTTCAATAAAAATAAATAAATGCAGCAGTACACTTACCTTTTTATTAATTTTTTTACGGTGATTATCTGTTTTATTTTTTCTTTTCACCATAAGATAAAATTCAACAGGTATTTCGGTGCATTTATCGGGGCTTCACTCATTGTAGGAGCTGTTTTTGTGGCATGGGATGCATGGTTTACAAAGATAGGAGTGTGGTGGTTCAATGATCAGTACCTTTTGGGAACCCGTTTTGCCGGACTTCCCTTAGAAGAACTTCTTTTCTTTATCTGCATTCCTTTTGCCTGCCTTTTTACCTATTTTTGTCTGGATAAATTTTTTAAGCTCGACTGGAAGCCGCTTCCAGAAAAGATCTTTGTTATCGTAAGTATTATTATTGCGTTATGCATTGCATTCTTGTTTAAAGACAGAATCTATACTTTTATCACTTTCCTTTCTACAGCGTGCAGCCTTTTTGTGCTGAAATTTTTATTGAATGTGAAATGGATCGGCAAAGTTTCTTTTGTCTATCTCCTTCTCATGCCGGGATTTCTTATGGTTAACGGAATACTTACGGGTACCGGACTGGAATCTCCCATCGTAAACTATAATCCCAATGAATTTATGGGAATCAGAATGTTAACTATTCCTGTTGAAGATACTGTTTACGGATATGAACTTATCTTATGGAATATTTTTCTTTTTCAATTGTTTAAAAAGTCTGAAACTACATCCACATCCAAAGTTGAGGTGGAAGCATCATAATATTTCTTTACATTAATTTTCAGGCTTTTTAAGCAAAAATATTATATTAGTTTTACTTGTGTTTAAGCATTTCCTCACCGGAAGTGCTTTTTGTTTGATGTTTCGGAAGATCGTACATTAAATGCATAAGCCAGAAATAATAATTGAGGCAAAGCGGTAAAACTGAGATTATGCATATCCTAAACCTAACAGGTTTTGAAAACCTGTTAGGTTTTTTGAATTTCAAAAAAGATGATTTGTTGTACAGCAATTTTACGGAAGTCTTTAAATTCCGGATCTACATTTAATGAATAAATTCTAGCCCGGATAGAAACGGCATCCTTTTTTCGGCGCGGCAGCGAAGCTGCCGCGCCGAAAAAAGATAGAGTGGATAGCCGGATCAAGCTCCTAAAAAATCAAATTCTAATGTCCCGATTTCGCTTCCGCATCCTGTTTTACATGTCCCAAATATTTCGTGCAGTAAGCGCCGAAAATAAGAATCACGATATAACAGAATACCGGAATAATAAACGAATGCTGCACCCCGAAAACATCCGCCAGATACCCTTGGAAGATCGGAACAATCGCTCCGCCCAGAATGGCCATCACAACAAGTGATGAACCCTGACTTGTATATTTTCCCAATCCTGAAATGGCCAGCGTATAAATATTCGAGAACATAATGGAATTAAAAATCCCGATTCCCAGAATGCTGTACATTGCCATCTCGCCATGATTTAGCATAGCAGAAATTAATAAAATGACATTTACTGCCGCAAAAATGGATAATGTTCTTGCCGGAGCTGCTTTCCCGATGAAGAACGCCACAAAATTCAAAGCAATAAAAACAAGAAAGAAGCTGATTTGCGCAAAGGTAAGATCTACGATGCTGAAGATCACCAAAAACACAGCGGCCGACGCGCCCAGCATATACAATGCTTTTTTACCCTGACTGATCGACTGGTTCAGGGAAATGGCTCCTAAGAAACGTCCGATCATTGCGCCGCCCCAATATAAGGAAAGGTAGTTTTTACTCACTACTTCGGATAAATTCATAACCTGGGGCTGTTCCAGGAAGCTGATAATGAAACTTCCCACAGCAACTTCTCCGCCTACATAACAGAACATGGCCAGAACACCGAATTTAAGATGATTGTGATGCAAAGCGCCGAAACCTTTTACAATTTCTCCACCTTTTACTTGAAAATCAGGAAGCTTAACCCTTGAAATCAATAAGGCTACCAGTAAAAGAATAGCCGCAAAAATCAAATACGGAATCTTCGTTGCAGCTGCAGAGAAAGAACCGTCCGGTGCAGAAAATAATTCAAAAATCAAATGACCGCCCAGAACCGGCGCAATCGTAGTCCCGAAAGCATTGAAAGCCTGTGTCATATTCAGCCTGCTGGATGCGGATTCTTCCGGTCCGAGCAAAGAAACGTACGCATTCGCTGTAATCTGCAAAACCGTAAATCCTAATCCTAAAATAAACAACGCACCCAAAAATAAACCATACGAAGCAAAGCTTGCTGCAGGATAAAACAGTACGCAGCCTAACGCCGCCAGGAAAATCCCGAAGAGAATTCCTTTTTTGTACCCTACTTTGTCAATCGGGTCGCCCTGTGTGGTTGATATTAAAAAGTAAATCAGCGAACCGATAAAATAAGCCCCGAAGAAACAGAACTGCACCAGCATTGATTCGAAAAACGACAGACTGAACAGCTGTTTCAGGTAGGGGATAAGGATATCATTCATACACGTAATAAATCCCCACATGAAAAATAAAAGGGTGATGGTAATCAGAGGAACGGTATAATTCCTGCTTTTAGCCTTTACATCATTGATCATAACATTCATTTATTTAAAAAAGTGGTTAAAGATACCTATTTTAAAGATAAAATCTTAATGTGAGACATTAAACTTATCATGAAAATTTCTTTTCCTGTTTCGTATTTTTTCCTATTGTTAAGTTAGTATTGCAGCTTTAAAGGCTTGTCGAATTTTTTAATTAGATTTGTTAGATAAAATTCCCTGTTTTCCATGAATTCCAGACAACAATTTCTATTTAAGTCGGACGAGATGAAAGAACTTTTCCTGCCTCATCTTTCTGCCGACCCTGTTATTTTCGGATTTGATCAGAATGAACTTAAAGTTCTTCTTCTTAAAATGAATTACCGTAAACAATGGCTTTTACCGGGCGGGTACGTCCGAAAAGATGAAGATCTTGATGAGGCGGTAGTTCGTATTTTAAAAGAAAGAGCGGGAATTACAGGAGTTTATCTTGAAGAATTCGGTGTTTTCGGGAAAAAGAACAGAAGCGAACTGTATTTTGAGGATTTTGATGAAACACTTTTTCATAAACAAAGATTTGTCACAATAGGGTATTATGCACTTTGCAATCCATCACGTTTCAGGCTGATCGCCGATGAATACAGTGAAACCTGCGAATGGATATATGTCAGCAGGCTTTCGGGGGTTGACCTTGCGATGGATCACCGGGAAATTATTGAAAAAGCGTTGTTGACATTACGAGAAAAAATATCATATAAACCGATAGGATACAATTTACTTCCTGAAAAATTTACCCTTTCGGAATTGCAGAAACTGTATGAAGTGATTCTCGGAAAAGAACTCAACAGAGGAAATTTCTACAGAAAAATTATGAATCTCGGAATTTTAAAAAAGCTTGATGAACAAAGAAAAGGAGGAGCCCATAAAGCACCGGATTTATACTCATTCGATAAAAGAAAATATATGAAAGCTCTCGAAAACGGCCTCAATACTTGGTAATATGAAGATCAGTGCAGGAATTTTACTGTTTAAAAGATCAGAAGAACAGCTATTTTACTTTCTTGTCCATCCGGGAGGGCCTTTCTGGAAAAATAAAGATCTGGGAGCGTGGTCGATTCCAAAAGGTGAAGCCGCAGAAGGGGAAAGTTTGCTGGAACGAGCAAAAATTGAATTTCTGGAAGAAACAGGAAAATCCGTGGATGGAAATTTTATCGAACTGATGCCAATCACACAAAAAGCCGGCAAGAAAGTTTTCGCCTGGGCATTAGAACAGGATCTTGAAACATCCGGATTAAGTAGTAACATGATCACAATCAGCTGGCCGCCAAAATCAGGAAAAACAATGGAGATTCGGGAAATCGACCGCTGGGAATGGTTTTCCTCCGAAGAAGCAATGCAAAAAATAAACCCCGCACAGGCAGGATTTATTGTTCAGCTCGAAGAAATTCTTTCATCCGAATAATCTCTTTTCGATTATTCAGCAGTTTCCTTTTTAAAGCTTACCACTTCATAATTTCCGTCGGAACAGTATTTCTTACAGCTTTCGTCGTTGAAAGATTCCGGCGATTTCAGAAAATCTTCAATAAATTTTGCGCTTTCATCTGTATTGGCAGGGGTAATGACTACATGAAAAAGATTCAGTACAGATTCGTCTGCATTTTTCAGGGATTCTTTCTTGTGTTCTTTTGCTTCGTTAAAGTTCATATCAATATTTTTATTTTTGGCTAATGAATAAATTATGCCATTGCAGATATTTATGTTTAATAAGTAAACTTTTTTGTGATTATGGCAGGATAAATTCAATAGTAATGGCTTGATTTTAGATAAGTGTAATTTATTAAACTAAAATTGAAAGCAGATGGAAAGGTTCAAAAGAATCGCTGTAAAGATTCTGAAATGGATGGGTATTTCAATCGCATCCATTCTTTTTTTAATGTTTATTATCCCAATTCTATTTCCGGGAACCATTTCGGAGCAGGTGAAAATATTTGCCAACCAGCATCTTGCCGGAAAGCTTGATTATAAAAGAACACATCTTACCTTTTTCAGGCATTTTCCTTCGCTTACGGTTTCGGTGGATGATTTTTTATTGAAGGGTTCTAAACCATTCCAGGAAGATACCTTGCTTGCTGCCAGAGAAGTGGCGGTAGGAATCAACCTTAAAAACCTGATCTTCGACCGTGAAGTTAAAATCGATGAAATTTACGTAACAGATGCCTACGGAAATGTTTTTGTCAACAGTAAAGGTGAAGCCAATTATAATGTATACGTTTCAAAACCTTCCAAAAAACCAAAAGATACAACAGGTTCTGGAACGTCAATAAAGCTTGATCTTATTAAACTTAAAAACTGGAATATCACATACAGAGACCATGCAGCAAGAGTTTTGGTAGATGCGAAAGGTCTTAATTACACAGGAAGAGGAGGACTTAGCCAGGATATTTTTGACTTGGAAACCGATCTGGATATTGATAAGCTCGATTTCAGCCTGAACAGAATCTATTATGCAAAACAAAAAACCCTGCATGCAGATCTTATTACAAGGATCAATACGAATGCCCTAACTTTTGTACTGAGAAAAAACGAACTGAGAATTAATGATCTGCCGTTGAAGTTCACTGGATTTTTAAGCATTCTGAAAGACGGATACAACCTGGATGTAAATGCCGCTTCGGAAAAAACAACCATTCGTGATATGATATCGGTTCTTCCGCCTCAATACCTGGATTGGGCGAAAGATACCAAAATTGAAGGCAACAGCGATTTATTTTTTAATCTGAAAGGAAGATTTAGCGAAAAGGAAAACCTGAAGCCACGGCTTAAAGCAAGGCTATTGGTGAGAGATGGTTATGTTTCTAACGGAAAAGCGCCGGTGCCGATGAATCATCTTAATATGGATCTGAATGTTGATCTGCCTTCATTGGATACGAATCAATTGGCAATTGATCTTAAAAGTCTTGATTTTGATCTTGGTCCGAACAATAGTTTTAAAGCAGTGGTGAAAACAAAAGGCCTGAATGAAATGCAGGTAAATGCCAATATCAAAGGAGCGGTGGATCTTCAGACGCTGGATCAGGCTTTAGGATTGAAAGACATCGATTTTCGAGGATTGTTGAATACCAATATCAAAGCCAACGGAATTTTTAGTCTTGATAAGAAATTATTCCCAAAAACAAACGGTTATCTGAATCTTAAAAACGGCTGGCTGAAAACAAAATATTATCCGAATCCTATTCAGAACATTAATATTATTGCCAATATCATTAATACCGACGGTACTTTCAAAAGCCTGGGTGTGAAACTGGATCCTTTCCGATTTGATTTTGAGGGCAATCCTGTTTTCGTAAATGCAGATCTGCAGAATTTCGAAGATGTGCTGTATAAAGTCCGTGCAAAAGGCGTGTTAAATGTAGGAAGAATTTACCAGGTTTTTGCTAAAAAAGGTTTTGATGTGAGCGGACTGATTATGGCAGATCTCTCCCTGAACGGAAGACAAAGTTATGCGACAACCGGACAGTACAGCAAGCTTGACAATAAGGGCAATTTAATTTTAAAAAATATAAAAGCAACTACCGAATTTTTACCGAAATCGTTTTTTATCAAAGAAGGAAACTTCCGGTTTGAAAATGAGAAAATGTGGTTCAGTAAATTCTTCGCAACGTATGGAAAATCAGATTTTGCGTTAAATGGTTATCTTTTAAATACAATCAATTATTTTATAGAAAGAAAAGGAACGCTGCACGGACAGTTTAATCTGAATTCCAGGTATGTTCTTATTGATGAATTTATGGCTTTAAAAAACGGGGATAATTCTAAAAAATCTGTTGAAGTTGAATATGCGAAAGTAGAGAATCCTAAAAGCAGCGGTGTTGTGATTATTCCTAAAAACCTGGATGTCTCATTGCAGACCAATTTCCGGAAAGTAGAATTTAAAGGATTGGCGTTAAACCATCTGAAAGGACAGGCTTCCGTGGAAAAAGGTCAGGTTTACCTTAAGAATACTTCGTTTGACATTATTGGAAGCAAAATGAATATTGACGCAAGATATCAGGATGAATCTCCGCTCACTGCCAATTATGATGTTGCGCTGAAAGTAATGGATTTCGATGTTCAGCGTGCCTACAAAGAAATTGATATGGTGCGTGAAATGGCAACAGCAGCAAAAAATGTAAAAGGAATTGTATCTATCGATTACAAGTTGAAAGGAGATTTTGACAGGAATATGAAACCGATTTATCCCTCTCTTGAAGGCGGCGGAATCGTGAATCTCCGGGATGTGGAAGTTAAAAATTTAAAAATGCTTTCGGCAGTGGGAGATAATATTGGAGCAAAAGCGTTTAATAATCCCGATATGAAAGGGGTAAATATTGAAACGCATATTAAGAATAATTTGATCCATGTTGATAAATTTACCTTCAGGGTTTCTATTTTAAGGCCAAGCATCAGCGGAACAACCAGTTTTAACGGTTTGCTTGATCTCAGAGTGAGAATCGGTATTCTTCCGGGCGGACTTATCGGATTTCCCATTGTAGTTACCGGAACCCATGAAAACCCGAAAATCAAGATTTTCAGTAAAAAAGGACAGGGAATTCTGGATGCGGCCTACAACAGAAAACTGAATAAAGTGATCCGGCATGAGCGAAGAGCAGAGAAAAAAACAAAAAGACAGCAGCGTAAAGAAAAAGAAGCGCAGGAACAACGTGCTAAAAATGCCGAAAAGCAGATAACTAAAGATTTAAAGGAAAAATAAATGAGCCAGTTGAGTCTTTTTGAATCCGATGAATATTATGAATTTCCGGAAGAATTGCTGGAATACACCAAAGATTTTTTGTCTGAAGAAGAAGCTTCGGAACTATTTGATCAGCTTATAGGTACAACACCCTGGAAGCAGAATACCAAACAAATGTATGATAAAACACTTATTACACCAAGATTAACCGCTTGGTACGGTGATAGCAATACAATGTATCATTGGGGAAATAACGATTTTCAGGTTAATGAATGGTCTCCGGAATTAATTGATTTAAAGGAAAAAATAGAAAAACTTACAGGATATGAATTCAATTCGGTATTGCTTAATTTGTACCGTGACGGAAATGATTCGGTAGCGTGGCACAGGGATAAGGAAAGCGAACTGGGAAACCGCCCTGTCATTGCTTCTGTGAGCTTAGGTCAGGTAAGAAACTTCGATTTCAGAAAAGTTGATGATCATCAAAAGAGATACAGCCTGGCATTAGAAAACGGCTCTTTGCTTATAATGAAAGGAAATCTCCAGGTGAACTGGGAACATCGTATTGCCAAATCGGTAAAGAAAATGAAACCGCGGATTAATCTTACTTTTAGGATGATCCGTAAAATATAGCCCACAATATCCGCAAATTGAAATATTTTGAATGATTTAAAGATAAAGTGAAAAAAATAAATACTATTAACATAATTTGGCAAAGAAATTGTGTATTGATAACCAAAGTATTAAAAACATCCGCTATGAATATTTCTTATTACGATTTTAAAAATATGCCTAATCAGGATCAATTCAGCTTAGTGATGAATGAAGGACGTATTATGAACGAAAGAACAACTAATACTCTTAAATATGTACTCTATGAAGTATCACAATTTACGGTTGAAATGATTTATAATATTCAGAACAATAAAATTGAAGGAATAAATGTATTCCAGAATAAAGGAGCGTACGCAATCTAAGTAACACAACTGACATGAAATAGTGAAGAGCAGCTTTTAAATAAGTTGCTCTTTTATTTTATAGTAGAATTTAAGATCGATTAAAAACTGACGACAGGTAATTTTTAACATATTACTATCAAAAACGATAAAAAAACAAAAAATCCTCAGAAACCTGAGGATAAAAACTAATAACCATGAAAACTCAAATTAAACATGAGTATTAATCTATATTAAAATATTATGCCATTAAGCTTTCTTTCAAGAAATTTTTAATATTTTTTGTGAAATTTTAAGAAAAAATATAAATTCCGATTCCCGGACCCGCTAATATTAAAATATGAATTATTAATGCTGAAATTAATCGTTATTGGCACGGTTTATTCAATAACCAGAAAAACAGTTGTATGGCACATAAAAATTTCAGAAAAGAAGATTTTGCTAAAATTGAAGGCTCAGATTTATATCAGGTTGAATTCCGTAAAGGAGAAATCGGCGAAGGCTCTAACCTTGTTGTTGAAAGACAAACACAAAACGATGAGTACGAAAACCTTCAGGCAGAAATCAGAAGGCATAACGACCGTATTTTTATCTGTTGGAGCGAACCCTTCAACGGAAGAGTAATTTTCGATGAATAAATAATCCCGGATTAATTCCGGGATTTTTGTTTTCATGCAGCCTATCTACGGTCTGTGGCACAATAATAGGTGAATTATAGTTAATTAACCAAAACCAATTACAAAATGAAATCCAATAACGAAATCCACGAAAGCCTGAAAGGCAAAACAGTTGTCATCACCGGTGGAAGCAGCGGAGTAGGGAGAGCTGCTGCGGAAGCCTTTGCTCTGGAAGGGTGCAATATCGTTGTGGCGGCACGCGGAAAAGAAGCGCTCGACGAAACCGTTTCCTTATGCCATGATCTGGGAGTGGCTGCATTGGGCGTTCCTACGGATGTATCCATAGCTGCCGATGTTCAGAATCTTGCCAATAAAGCATTACAGTTTAACGGAAGAATAGATATATGGATCAACAATGCCGGAGTAATGGCAAGCGGAAAGTTTGAAGACATCCCGATGGAGCTGAACGAACAGGTAATCAAAACCAACCTTTTCGGCTATATGCACGGTGCTTACAGTGTTTTGCCGGTTTTTAAAAAGCAGGAAGACGGAATTCTAATCAACAATATATCAATCGGAGGATTTATGCCGGCTCCTTACAGTGCAGTATATTCCGCCACCAAATTCGGGATTCGTGGAATGATGGAATGCCTTCAGGGTGAAATTTCAGATTTTCCGAATGTTCACATTTGCAATCTATATCCGCAGATTCAGCGTTCTACGGGAAATATGCATTCTGCTAAATTTTCCGGACTGGATTTTAAAGTTCCACCGTTTGCTGCAGACCCGAGAGATACAGCTGCCAAATTTGTAGAGCTCGCCAAAAATCCCCAGAAAGAACTGTTTCCGGATATTACCTCGAAAATTCTCACTGGAGTATATAAGCTGTTTCCAAAACCTGTTATCAATACGGCTTCCGCAGGAATGAGATTGATGATGAAATTGAAAAATGCGCCTTCAGATTCAGGCAACATTATGAAGCCTTCGCCGGAACCGCACCGGATTTACGGTGACACGATGCTTCCCGTTCCATCTAAAAAAACAGGATTGGCCATAATGGCCGGGCTCGGATTAGGACTGGCTTTCATGTTTCTTAAGTTAAAATCGTCGAACGAAAATTAACTGGAATTAAATTTATTATGATATAAAGTTTCGGGCAAATCGAAGATTTGCCCGAAACTTTTTTACTTTCTGATGATTTTTAAACATAAAGCAGCGAAATAATTTCCTATTGTAAGCATAATTAATTTTAAAACTAATACTTTTGTACGTGAATAGTTGATGGGAATTTAGAGGTAATATGTAATCAATAAAAAATGATCAAAAAACATTTACACAATTTCCATATTCCCGTAATGGGATTGGCGTATACCATAGACAGCCCTGTCCGTGTTGCGCAGTACGGAATTTCATCTGTAGTTTCTATAATTGATGATGAGATTATAGAAAAAATGAAAAATTTTTACAGCAGTAAGTTCGGCCTGAATTACACAAGTATTTCAACAAGGGTTGAAGATTACCGTGCGAAAAGGATCACCGCTTATCTCAATATGCTGGAGGATATCGTAACGGAAAAGTTTGAAGCCTTTAAAGAGGAAATTTCAAAAAACAAAACGGCACTTGCAAATTTTGTAGCCATGCTTCCCAATAGTTCGGAACTGAAATCCGGACTGGAACACTTTCTTTCCCGGAAAGACGGAATGGCATCTTCCATTAAAAGCTTTATCGAAGAACATCTTTCCCCCGGAAACATTGACGTCAATATCATGACGAAAGTTGATAAGGATAATTTTAAAAACAAACAGCAGCTGCCGGTTATGTATAACGATGCACATGCTTCGCTGCGCGGATTTGCAAACAGTAAATTATCTTCATCTGTGGTGCTTTCAGCAGGAATGAATCCCAGGCTTTACAGTTATATCGAAGAATTTGAAGATTTTTATCCCGATGAACAGGGAATTATAAAAAAGAAAATCATTCTCAAGGTAAGTGATTTCCGTTCGGCGATGATTCAGGGGAATTTTTTGGCTAAAAAAGGGCTTTGGGTTTCGGAATACAGGATTGAATCCGGGCTGAACTGCGGTGGACATGCTTTTGCAACGGAAGGACTTTTACTGGGACCTATCCTCGAAGAATTTAAACATAAAAAGCTTGAGCTTATTGAATCTTCCCATATTTTAATGAATAAAGCGCTTGAGCAGAAAGGAAGAGATACGGTTGCTCAACATCCGGAATTAAAAATAACGGTTCAGGGTGGAGTAGGAACTGCTGAAGAACATGAGTTTCTGTTAAATACTTATAAGGTTGACAGCATCGGTTGGGGATCGCCATTCCTCTTGGTTCCTGAAGCGACCTCGGTGGATCATGAAACAAGAAAGCTTCTTTTGGAATCGAAAGAAAAAGACTTTTACATCAGCAACCTTTCGCCGCTTGGCGTTCCTTTTAACACGGTGAAAGGTTCATCCAATGAAATGATCAGGCATCAGAAACAGTCGGGAAACCGATACGGAAGCTCCTGTCCCAAAAAGCTCTTGGCCTTAAGCAAAGAATATTCACCGGAAGGAATTTGCACGGCTTCAAAAAAATATCAGGAAATAAAACTACAGGAACTGGAATCTGAAAAACAGGATGTTAGCTCTGAAATTTATCAGCGGAAAAAACAGAATATCACTGAAAAAGCCTGTCTATGTGTAGGTTTGGTAAATGCTGCGTACCTTGAAAACGGAATTGAAATAAAAGGTGAAAAGCAGGGCGTTGTAATTTGCCCCGGCCCGAATCTGGCATATTTTGACAAGGAAGTTTCACTTTCGGAAATGGTAAAGCATATTTATGGCAGAACAAATATTATTTCCCATGAAAACAGGCCGAATATTTTCATCAACGAAATGAAAATGTATATTGATTACCTGAAAAATGACATTGAAGAATTTTCCGGAAAGATTACGGCAGCTCAAATTAAAAAATGGAAAAATTTTAAGGAAAATCTTTTAAAAGGTATTGATTATTATCAGGATCTTCTGGAAAAAACCGAATTTTTCAAATCCGATCTCAATATAAGATGTCTTTTGAAGTATAATAAATCAACACTGTCAAAAATTGTAATTCCGGAAAGTTAATAGCATAAACCTTCAATATTTTTTGAAGGTTTTTCTTTGTAATAAATCAAATTTATTGTACATCATGTGCCGTCTTAATTGAAAAAATCAACTCTTTTTATTTCACAATTTCTTTTCATTTTATACTATGATAAATTCTTAAATTAAATTAGCTTTACAAAAATTTATTTTTTTACATTAAAGCCTTTTTCAATGCCGAAAAAAATTATAAAAAATCTCCGTATCGGAGTGGCAATCTGCCTACTACTGCTGATTGCGGGTTCTATAGCATCCTTTGTCAGCATACAAAAACAAGTGGATAATAGAGAACGTCTTTTGAAAAGTAAGGAAACAATAAGCTTAGTTAAAGATGTTTTGAATTCTCTATTAAATACTGAAACGGGTATTCGGGGATATCAGCTTACAGGGCAGCAAAATTTTCTAGAACCTTTAAACAAAGGCATAAAAAATTATAAAGAGCTTATTTCTGATATAAAAAGATTGAATATTAGAGATGAGCATCAGATTAATCTTCTCAATGATTTAGTGCGTACTTCAGATACAATGATGAAAGGAAACGTTTTGTTAATTAAGAAGCGCAAAAACGGAATCGCCATTTCCTCAAAAGAACTCACCCAAAATAAGGCAGCTATGGATAAATGCCGTATGCTGGTTCAGGAATTTGTAAAATATGAAGAAACGCAACTCGCTGCAAAAAATAAAGACCTGAACACATCATCCCAATCCACCGTTTTGTTTATTGTTTTTTCAGCAATCGCAGCCATTGCCGTGACTATATTTTTTTACATACAGCTGAGAGCCGATCTTATTCGAAGAGATAAATTAGAAAATGACCTGTCTTACACAAAGGAAATTCTTGAGCAGACCAGCTCTGTGGCCCAGGTAGGAGGCTGGGAAGTCAATATGAAAACAGGCACTGTGTTCTGGTCCCAGAGTACCAAAGAAATTCATAAGGTTAATAGCGATTTCCAGCCGGATTTTGAAAATGCGGTCAGCTTCTTCAAAGATGAAAATCTGGAAAAAATGAAATTTCTGTTTAACAGGGCAATGACAGAAGGAACACCCTTTGATGAAGAACTTCAGCTTGTACGCAATGATGGAGTTACTATTTGGGTAAGGGTAAAAGGGCTTCCGGAATTTGAAGGAGAAGTGTGCAGCAGGGTTTTCGGAATTATTCAGGATATTGATGCTTTCAAAAAAATGTTGCTGGAAATTACCAGAAAAGAAGCCATGATGCAGTCATTTGTCACCGATGTCCCGGTTCCGCTCGCAATGTTTGATAAAGATCTGAACTATGTTTCCGTAAGCACCCAATGGAGAGAAGAATTCAACATGAATGATGTGGATCTTATCGGTAAGAATTTTTTCGACGTTTCGCCGGACGTTCCCGAAGTCAGAAAAGATATTTATAGAAATGCCCTTTTGGGAAAAACTTATATTAATGAAGATTTTACGATCAAAATAGATGGTAAAAAAGAAATTCAGCATTACGATCTTAAAGTGGGGCCGTGGTACCTCACGGAAGATGAAGTGGGCGGCATAATTGTTTCTGTACAAAACATTACCAATGCGATACTTGTGAACGAAGAGCTGAAAAGTGCCAAAGAAATGGCAGACATAGCGAGCAAGGCAAAATCTGAATTCCTGGCCAATATGAGCCACGAAATCCGGACTCCGCTCAACGGGGTAATCGGGTTTTCTGATCTGCTTCTCAGAACACCGCTTAATGAAACTCAGACGCAGTACCTGAATTACATCAACGAATCCGGGGAAAACCTGCTCAACATCATCAATGATATTCTTGATTTCTCTAAAATAGAATCCGGGAAAATGGAGCTTCTCATTGAAAAAAGTGATGTCTATGACATGGTAAGCCAGGTAATTAATGTGATCCTGTACCAGTCGCAAAAAAAGAACATTGAGCTTCTCCTCAACATAGAGCCCGGACTTCCGAAAACAGTTTTAATTGATGAATCAAGATTAAAACAAATCCTGATCAATCTTTTAGGAAATGCCGTTAAGTTCACGGAAAAAGGCGAAATCGAGCTGAAGGTGGAAAAACTCCGGATGGATGATAAAAATATTTCATTACGCTTCTCTGTGAGGGATACGGGAATCGGGATTCCCGTTGAAAAACAGAAGCATATTTTTGATGCCTTCACTCAGGAAAACAGTTCCATCAGTAAAAGATATGGCGGAACAGGCCTCGGACTAACCATTTCCAACAATATTTTAAAATACATGGGAAGCCATCTGTCGCTTACCAGCACAATGGATCAGGGTTCTGTATTTTTCTTCGATATTGAGATTCCTTATGAAATGTCTGAACTTCAGGAAGAAGAAGAAGTCACGATAAAAAGAGCATTGGTAGTGGATGATAATGAAAGCAACCGAATCATTCTCCAGCACATGCTTGGTTATAAAAATATTGAATCAACTTTGGCTTCTAACGGAATGGAAGCCTTAGAAATCTTGTTGAAAGGCGAACATTTCGATGTAATTCTGATGGATTATCACATGCCGCTTATGTCCGGGCTGGAAACCATTGATAAAATCAGGGAACTTTTTGACCGTAGAAAAGACAATCTTCCCATTATCATATTGTCTTCTTCTTCGGAGGAATTAGAAGTCATTACTTCCATCCGGGAAAAAGAAAATTCATTTTTACTGGTGAAACCCATTAAATCTGATGATCTGTATAAAACATTAAGGAAAGTAGTTCATAAAAGTACAGTAGAAATTATTGAGAATAGGGATAAAAAAGAATCTTATTCATTAGTTCCCGAACTTGAAGTTCTTCTGGTAGACGATAATCCGGTAAATATGGTACTGAATAACAGGATCATGAAATTCCTTGCACCAGATGCACATTTGGTGGAAACCGTAAACGGACTGGAAGCGTTGGAAGAATGCCGTAAAAAGCATTTTTCTATCATTCTTATGGATGTACAGATGCCGGTAATGAATGGTATAGAAGCAACAAAGGAGATCCGCCTGCTTCCGGATTACGCTGATGTGCCGATTATTGGGGTAACCGCAGGAAATGTGCTGGGCGAAAAAGAAAAATGCCTGGAAGCTGGTATGACTGATTTTCTTCCTAAACCTATCAGGCAGGATGATCTTTTGGAAAAACTCAAAAAATATATTGGCGTAAAAAGCGACAATAATAAAAAACCGGATGTTGAGTATGCCGAAGAGGAATCAGAAATGAATCCGGAAAAGCACATTAACATGAATATGCTTAACGAACAGATTGGCGATGATGAAGATTTCAAGGAAGTATTTCTCAATCTTCTAATTCAGGAGCTTACCCGGGCAGAAAAAAATTTAGATACATCTGCTCAGGAAAAGAATATTGCAGAAACCAGGATGATTCTTCACAAACTGAAAGGCACTGCAGGTAGTGCCGGGCTTTTCAGGCTATCTGAATCTGCATTGAAATGGGAAAAAATAGCCGAAGAAGAAATGGATTTTTCTTTGATGAATGCTGAATTAAAAGACCAGATAAATATAGGATTGAATATTGTTAATGATTTGATGAAATAATATTTGCAACGTTTAATGTGTTTCAGAAGCTGCCGGAAGCTTTTGTCCGTCAATCGGTAAAGCAAATGAAAAAGATGTACCTTCCGTCTGGGAACTATTAACCTCAATTGTTCCGTTATGGAGATCTATAATTTCCTTACAAAGATAAAGTCCTATACCGAATCCGGATGTTGTACTGCTGTTAATGTCTTTTACGCGGTAGTACCGTTCAAAAATCCGCTCCTGATCGTCTTTGGAGATTCCGATTCCGTGGTCGGTAACAGTTACCTGCAAGCTATTGGGATTCGTTATTTTATATTCAACAATAACCGATGTGTTAACGGGGGAATATTTTATGGCATTTCCGATAAGGTTATGGAGCACCTGAGATATTTTGTCACGGTCAGCAATCAGCAATACCTGTCCGGATGATTTGAAAGTGAAACTTCGGCTATGGTTGGTAGAAAGAACTTCATGTTCAATTTCTGTGAATAACGACTGAAAATCGAAGGATGTTTTTTCAATATGCATTTGCCCAGAATCAAGCCTTGATACATTCAGGAAGCCATTGATTAAATTATTCATGTAATCCACCTGGCTTACGGATTTTTCAAGCATGTTGGAGTGTCTTGGATTTTCCTGATTTGTGTCTGTGCGCTGCAGAAGCTGGAGATAGGCTTTTAGAGAGGTAAGTGGTGTTTTAAGCTCATGGCTCACCATTCCCATGAAATCATCTTTTCGCTGTTCTTCTTTCTTTTGCTCCGTAATATCCCGAAGTGTCCCGTTAAGGCTTAAAGCATTGCCCTGCCGATCATAAAAAACTCGTCCGTTGGCCTGCAGAAGCCTTACTTTTTTATCAATAGTGTTTTGTATGCTGTATTCAATAAAGTAATAACCGTCGGATTCTTTACTAAGAGAATGGGTAATCGCATTGATAACCCGGTCTCTATCTTCGGGAAGGATAACTTCCAATGCAATAGATAAGTCTAAATTTTCTTTGAATGATAATCCGAACCATTTCCTAAGCAGGGAATTTCCGGAAAAAAGATTGGTTGCGGGCTGGTAATAGAATGTGGCGAGTTCTCCGGCATCAATCGCAAGAGCCAGCATTTGCTGATCGTTTTGGCTTTTCCGACGCTCTAAAACCTGCTGGGTAATTTCTTCAAGAATGATAAGCACCCCCGAAATAGAACCTCCTTCCGAAAATATGGGCTGATAAATGGAATTTACAATGGCTTCCCTTAAACCGCCATTATGGCGTAATTGTACAGTAAACTCATTGTTTATTCTTGGTTTTCCACTATCGTACACTTCACTAATCCATTTGTTAACAGGCTGTCCCTGCATTTCTGGACGGGCTTTTTCGTGCGGAAAGCCTACAACTTCTTCTTCTTTTCTGCCCCAAATATTAAGGATAGCCGGATTGGCAATTTCAATGATGTGTTCCGGCCCTTTCAGCATGGCAATTCCTACGGGAGCCTGTTCAATAATCGTTCGGATATATTCTTTGCTATGGGCAAGCTGTTTTATGGAGATGCTGAGCTCTTCGTTGGTGGAGGTCAGTTCTTCAAGCGTAGCAGCCATTTCCTCATTGAGGGCATGTTCTATTTTTTCTTTCTCGCGTATTTGCTGCAAAAACTCGCGACGTGAAGTTACGTTAAGAGCCGTATTGAGTATACACCATGTTTTATTATTCTGATCGGTAAGTGCTTTATATTCATAGTCGAAATAATCGAGCACTTCTTTTCCATTTTTGATTAGTGTTGCAGGAGCTTCCGATACGGAATATGTATTGCCTGAACGCCAAACCTGCTGCAATAATCCCAAAAACGGCTGTCCTTCCAGTTCAGGAATGGCTTCCATTAGAGGTTTGCCAATTACCGAAGCATCTTTTCCCCAAAGAGCCAGCATACCTTCATTGGCAAAACGAATAATCATTTCTTCTCCTGAATAGATGGATGTCGGTGCGGGAGAGGAGGCCAGTGCCCTGATGATTAGATCAGGACTAAAAATATTATGTGTAGGATGTTTTTCAGGAGTCATAAATATAACAAAGATAGGTAATATAGGTTTATTATGATTGAAAAGTGGGATGTGAAATATATTGTTTTATAGAGATTCAATTTCATTTTGTGATTTTTTAATGTGAAACGGATATTCAAATTGCTTAAGACATGCTTTTATTATTAGACCACATTACAAAATTATTATGATCTAAAACAGAGTATTATTATTGTTTGCCCTCTTATTATCACTTATCCCAATCGCAAGAAATTGATTTTACTGATTAGCAGACTATTTTGTATTTAATAAAAAATTAGATTTTTTGATTGAAATTTTAAAAAAAATTCATAAAGAAAGAACAGGGAGTTTTAATTTAGTTAAAGCACTTCGGCGGGTTCAGCAATGAACTTGGATATCTTTCAATTATGACAAATTACGGACAATCATTAAGTAAATGAATACAAGGCATTAACCGGAAATATCCAATATTTAAAGTCCCGATAATTTATAATATATTTTATTATGCTTTTTACCATATGATAATTGTGATCACTGTACTATATATTATTTTTAAGTCATGGAATCGCTGATAAATCTTATCCTGCAATTTGGTGACCTGAACAAGCAGCAGATTGATTTTTTGCTGAGCAAGGTTGAAATGCTTGAATTCAAAAAAAATGATTACCTGTCCGAAGCTGGAAAGGTGCCGCGCTATGTTGCTTTCGTTTTAGAAGGTGTGTTTCGCTTTTGTTATTATAACAACAAGAGTGAAGAAGTTACTAATTATTTTGTAGACGAAGGCAATTTCGTAGTCGACAATGAAAAGTTCGAATCGCAGATTGCTGCTTCGGAATATGTGCAGGCTGTTACCGACTGCAAAGTGCTTGTGTTTAATAAAAAAGATTGGGATGAAATTTCAAACACTATTGTGGGGTGGGAAATGATGAAGGCAAAAATGGTGAAAAAATGCCTTACACTTGCAATGGAGCGACGCAGTCCTTTGGTTTCAGAAGATGCCACAACACGTTACCTTTCGTTCATCGAAGCTTTTCCCAACCTCATCAACCGTATTCCTTTGTCATACGTTGCTTCATACTTAGGGGTTACCCAACAGTCACTAAGCCGTATACGCCGCAACATTCGGTAAAGTTGTTTTTACCATTTGGTAAATGTTTTGTGATTTCCTTTTTCAATATTTGTATAGTCATTTAAAATAATAAAAAGATGAGCAATAAAATTGTATTAATAACAGGAACAAACAGCGGTTTTGGATGGCTTACCACCCACAGCGCAGCTGCTGCAGGACACAAGGTATATGCCACGATGCGAGACACAAAAGGGCGTAATGCAGATAAAGCCGCAGCTCTTTCTGCTGTAGAGAATGTAACGGTACTAGACGTTACACTTACAGATGATGGCAGTGTTAAACACGCTGTTGAAACCATCCTGGAAAAAGAAGGCGCTATTGACGTGCTAGTAAACAACGCTGGTTATGGTATGACCGGTGTGGCTGAAAGTTTTACCGTAGCCGATGTGCACACTACTTTTGACATCAATGTTTATGCACCTTGGCGGCTGATGAAACAGGTGCTTCCTGCCATGCGAAAGCAGGCTGAAGGATTAATTATTAATGTTACCAGCGGATTTGGAAGAGTATCATTTCCCTTTGCTACCATGTATGCAGCCTCTAAATTTGCCCTTGAAGGAATAAGCGAAGGTCTGCATTACGAAGTCAAGCGTTTAGGTATTGATGTGGCCATAGTAGAGCCTGGTGCTTTTCCCACTGAAATGCAGCAAAAGAATAACCCCGCATCTGATCAGGATGTGTTTGAAGGGTATAGCGCTGTCGCCGAAATCCCCAACAAAATGATGAATGCGGTGGGCGGAGAGATGCAGGATAAGAAACCTGACCCGCAGGATGTTGCCGATGCCATTGTGAAACTTATTGAAACTCCAAAAGGCAATCGGCCGTTGCGAACTGTAGTTGACCCGATAACGGGCCAGTACATTCAGGCAGCCAACCAAGCCGTGGCCGAGCAATTTGCGAAAGGGCTTACGGTTTTCGGGATGGGTGAGTTGCTGTAAACAAAACAGGTTTAATAAAAATTGCAGGAGCATACGTTTCTGCAGTTTTTATTTGAAGAATTATTTTGATAATCGAAAATAGTACAAGCTGAATTCACAGCCTGTACTCAAAAAAATCAATGATCTTACTATTAATGTTTAATAAAGGTTTTCTCTGTTGTTTTATTTCCTTCTTTCACGATAAGCAAATAGGTAGCACTCGGAAGACCTGATATATTTAGTTTTTCCTGATAATAACCTGTTGAAGACCGTACTTCTTTACTGAAAACTGTTTTACCTGTAAAATTGAAGATCTGCAGCTTGATTATATTTTCATTCGATTTTAAGTTTACCGTAAGTTCATTATTAGCAGGATTGGGATAAATTTTCAGATCAGAACTGTTTTTGTCTGTTTCAGCAACCGCTAAGCTTCCGAGACTACAAGCCGGAATTCTGTTGGTTCCGTCAATTCCCCATGTGGTCATTACAGGAATGCAAAGCCAGTTGAGTACAGTAGGAAAGTGGTCGGTTTGCCTTGGCGTATTCAGGTAATTTTGAATGGTAAATGTTTCCGAAGTCTGAAGATTTCTCGTTGGAGTTCCGGTAATAATTGCATTATTCGATAATGGTCCTGAATCTGTCAAAGTATTTCCAGAGGTTTCATTCATTTTGTAACGTACCAGGAGCTGATTATAATTCGGATGCGAGCTCGTTATTTCCTGGTTGGCCCACTGCACTATGGTTGCATTGGATAATACCGTTTTCCACACTCTTACATCTTTATAGGAAGCGGCGAGATTAACACCGTACGTATTGGTTCCATCCTGATTAATGGTTAAAGGTAAATTAGAAGTAATATCACCGATGCTATTCATTTTTCCTGTAGTTACGGGCACACCGTCTTCGTACATAGTTGCCAGTCCATCTCTGTCAAAGGTCACGGCAATATGTTTCCACTGATTGGTGATGATCTTTCCTCCAACAAGATCCAGTCTGTTGCTTCCGTCACCGATATTCATTTTAAATGTCTGTCCGGAATATCCTGAGATCACAAAACCTTTGTTATATCCATTATTCCAGTTTTTATTACCGATAAATACAGGATCACTGCTAAAGCTGGCATTAGGCTTTACCCAAAATTCAATGGTGAAATCCTGATTGGCCCCGAAATTAAAACTGCTTTGTGAAGAAGGTTTAGCATAGGTTCCTGCGGGTAAATTCAAACGGTTGTACGTAGGTGTACTCTGAATCTGGCTCTTGGCAATGGGCTGAGAAGTAAAAGTTGGATTGGAATAAATCGAGAAAATATCCCTTTCGGAAAGATTTCCTCCACCGTGACCGGTATCTGTTGCGCCGTGGTCTGTGGTAACTACAACCAACCAGCTTTCATTGCTGTAGGTGCTCCTGTTTTTCATGGCCGTAAGAATTTCACCGATATAGGCATCTGTAGTCTGAATAGAATTGACATATTGCGGCACCGCGGAAGAAAAGCCATACGAATGTCCTGCGTGGTCCACATCATCAAAATCTACAAACAAAACATCCGGATTGTCATTCTGCAATGCGTTAACAGCTGCATTCTTTACCGCAAGATCGGTACTGAAATTGGTTTTTACATCGGCATTCTTTATGATCGTATTGTTAATGGGCGACCAATGTGCCAAAGATATGGTTTTCAGATTAGAATTATAAGATTCGATTCTTGACAGGAAGTCGGGGTAAGCTGTAAAATTTGGGCTTGTAAAATTATTGTCCTGTACATTGTGTTTGTTGTGGTATACCCCGGTAAGCATTGTGCTCCAGCCGTTTCCGCTCCAGGTCGGTGCCAAGGTCAGCGCATCTAAGGAATAGACGGCAGTTGTCAAAAGTCCTTGGATGTTTGGCGTGTTGGAAGACATCATCACATCGGGCCTGCAGCCGTCTATCCCGATGAAAAGTACTTTTTTGGCTTGTGCGCTCAAAAGGGCAGCAGACATCACCAAAACAGAAAAAAGTTTTGTTTTCATATTATTTTTATTAAAGATTATTGTTG
Organism: Chryseobacterium salviniae; assembly: GCF_035819015.1. NCBI lineage: Bacteria > Pseudomonadati > Bacteroidota > Flavobacteriia > Flavobacteriales > Weeksellaceae > Chryseobacterium > Chryseobacterium salviniae. The sequence goes on from NZ_JAYLAA010000019.1 coordinate 68,159, forward strand.
AATATTTCGAAAACTGCTTATAGAATGTGATTCTGCAAAACAGCTTTTATAAAGAATCAGTAAAGAACTTTTTCAGACTCTGAAAGCGTGTTGAAGATATAATCGGGTTGAACGGCTTCAAGCTGTTCTCTGCTTTGCGCACCGCTCAGGACTCCGATGGTAAGACCGCATCCTGCATTTTTTCCTTCTTCAATATCAATGGCAGAATCTCCTGCTTTTAAAACCTGCCTGGCATCGGAAATACCGAATTTTGACATAGCCAGCCTGATCATTTCGGGGCTCGGGCGGCTTTCAGAAACATCATCTGCCGTAATCAGATCATCAAAATGAATATGTTTTTCCCAGTTTAATTTTGAGAGCAGCTGTTTTGCAATATTTTCCGTGTACCCGGTATTTAAAACCACTTTTTTGCCGTTTGATTTTACTTTTAATAAAAACTCTTCAACACCAGCGATGGGTTTTACGTTGAGATCATTATAGGCAAGAGCCAGGTCGTCTGAGAAGTTTTCGAATATTGCTTCGGTATCATGTGTATTGCCGCCGATTTTTTCCAGGAGATTTTTTATGGCTTCTGCTTTTTCCATTCCTGCACAGACTTCAAGCACCATACTTAAAGTTACATTGTAGCCATAATCGGTTACAGCTTTTGTAAGTGTTTTATACACTACGTTATCTTCATCGATTGTTGTTCCGGCCATATCCAGAACCAATAATTGTATATTCATTTTTTTAAGAAAAAATTGTATTGATATTAAATTTTGAATAGCCCCCGCTTCCGGTCATCCCTTTTCCGCCGATACCCGTCACGATATGTATGTTAGGCGAAACATTATATTCGAAAATATCTCTGGTTTTGCACTGAGAGTAAATTCCGAACCATCTTCTCTGAATTTCATACGTTGGGAGGTCGATTATTTTCCTGGCTTCCTTGATCATAAATTCATCAATTTCCATATTGAGATCGTAGCCAAGATCATCCGCATGGGCGGCATCGGCATACTCATGGGAATCTCCTATGATCACAGAGCCGTCCAAAGCCTGTTTAAACAAAATATGAATTCCGAATTTCTTTTCAAAAGAGTTTTTATCTTCTTTTTCTTTAATGGATTTAAATGAGGCGCATTCACTGAAAGATTCGTATCGTCTTATAGATAATCCGGTAAGGATATTTCCCGGAAGAGAATAAATTCCCTGTGGTTTAGTCTGCAGCATCTGAAGCTTGCTTACTTCCAGGTCGCTTGTATTAAAAACTTCAGGATATAAAGTTTTAAACTCATTCCCGCCACAAATAATAATTTTTGAGGAATGCATTTTCTTTCCATCTGCTGTTGTAACAGTACAATTTGAATTGTTTTCAGCTGTTTCTACAACCGTTGTATTGTAAAAAATATCCAGACCTTCGTGATACTTCAGATATTGATGCAGCTTTACAATCATCTCCCCTGAATCCACCGAAATTTCCTGCGGGAAAAACAATCCTCCTTTGCAGTAGTCGGATCTTAAACCGTCAAACTTCCGGATACATTCACTTTTTGAAAGAAGCACCGAATCGTAATCGTTGTTTTTGTTAATCTCTGCCAGCTCACTGATCAGCTGAAGCTCTTCATCATTTGAAGCAATATACACCGAGCCGTTTTGTCTCACGGTAAGATCGGCCTTAAGCTGAAGTTCTTTATAAATCCTTAAACTTTCTTTTCCGAAATTCTGCCATTTGATATCCATTCCAGACGGTACTACCTGCCCGAAATTTCTTACGGTAGCCCCCTGCGGAACAGAATTTCTTTCTACAACAGCAACTTTCAGGTTTTTCTGTAAAGCGTGGTACGCGTGGAATGTTCCTAAAATTCCACCACCTACAACGATGAGGTCATATTGAGTATTCATATTATTTTTTTAAGCTTTAAATGGATCAAAACTGATGAGCGGTGAGCTGTTTTCTTCCTTTAGTTTTGATTTTGATTTTTTTTGAAAGGCTAAGAATGCCGTTACCGAAAAAAGAAGAACTAATGCAGCAATAATATAATTCAGATGGATATAAAATTCCAGCCATGAATGATCTGCCGAGCTCAGGTTCTTCAGGAATAGCACCGAAACACTTCCGAGATAGCCAAATGCATCCACAAAATAAATAAAGAATCCTACGTTTCCTTTAATATTAAAAGCAGCAATCATCCTGTCAAAATAAATTCCGTTGAATGGGATATAGCAAAGGTACATTCCGAAACCTGATACCGTCATCCATAGAAATGGGGATATTGTACCGTTTTGAAATAAAAAAGTAGATAATCCTACGAAGCTTATTCCGCCAAACAAAATGTAATGATAACAGCTAAAAGCTTTACGGTTGTTTTTCACTTTCACCATCCAGACAAGGATCAGCAAAACCATAATGGAAATCGGAATTTCGGTTAAGGTAAACGTGGCGCTGTCTGTTTTTCCGTTCATTTCATCCCAGATTTCCCTGCTGAAATTGTCCCTGAAATCTCTTAAAACAGTTAAGCTGATGTATAAAATTGTGATGCTTACCAATGGAATGAAGAATTTTTTAACCAGCGATTTTCTTTCTGCTTCACTGAGCGTTTTTCTTTCTTTTTTCAGGGCAATATCTTCGTCATTCGGAGCCGGGATTTTATTTAGTAAAACGGCAAAGATGATCAGCGGAATAATAAAAATCAGGCCTGTTGCAAAAGGCATCCAGAATTCTGTAATTCCGAAAGTATCCATTAAAAACTTTCCTGCAGATTTTACCACACCAGACGAAACCACAAAGCTTGAACAGAGAAATAATCCGATAATTTCCGTGGTTTTTCTGCCCTCAATGTAAGAGAATACAATTCCCCAGATCATCCCGAGCGGAATCCCGTTGATAAACATGAAGATAATATTGTACGGAGCAGGGACAGAAGCAAATCCCAGTAAGGCAAGCTCTGCAGCTGCGATGAAACTTAATAGAAAAACAATTCTTTTTTGTGGTTTTAATTCCGAAATAAATTTAATTCCGATAAATTTCGAGATAAAATATCCCACAGCCTGTGCGATGATTATTAAAATCTTGTAATCAAATCCGAAGAAATGAAGATTGCTGAATGAAGCTACCGTAAAGGGTTTTCTGAAAGCATACATGCAGAAGTAGACTCCGAAAGCTGCTATGGCCGCTTTTAATGTTACGTTTACAGTATTGTTTGTACCGGCGATTGTTTTCATCCTGTTAGAAATTAACTTTTACACCGATGTTTCCGCGTACTCCGTAATATTCCACCTGCTCCGGCCTGTCCTGGCTTTCCCCGAAATGATAAACCAAAGGTTTGTTCAGGATGTTGTTTACATCTGCAAAAACCGTAAAGTGCTTATTAATCTGATAAGAAGTTCCGAAGTCTAAATTGCTGTATTTACCATAATAAGAATCGTAAAGGTCTTCTTCTGCATATTCTACGGCAAATTTTCCTTTATGGTTGTACGCCAGTCTTGCATTAAAGCCATTTTTCTCGAAAAATAACTGGAGATTATACAATTCTTTGGCCTGATACGGGAGCTTTACTTTTCTGCCGCTTGGCTTTTCCATTTCTGAAGTCATGAAAGTGGCATTGAGCTGTGTGCCGAAATACTGAAGGAATCCCGGTAAAAAATCGAACCTTCTGTTGATTCCCAGTTCAATTCCGCCCAACCATGCAGCTTTCCCGTTATTCGGTGCGCTGAACTGAACGCCGGTAATTCCGTTGTAAGATCCGATAAAGGAATCCTGAAAAATAGGGTCTGTAATCGATTTATAGAAAACACCTCCGCTTACGATTCCGACATTGGAGAAATAATGTTCGACCATTACATCTAAATTAATAGAGTAGGTGGGGTTCAAATTGGGATTTCCTCCTTTAAACTCGTTGTCTGCTTCAATATATGTTCCTCCCGGCGTAAGATCTCCGAAATTGGGCCTGGAGAAGGTTCTTGTTGCAGCAAATCTCAAATTTGTTTTATCGTTGATGGTATATTTAAAATGCAACATCGGCAAAACTGCAAGATAGTCTTTTGTATTCTCAACCTCGGTTAAGGCATTGTTAACAACATTATAACCTTTTACTTTTGTATGGGTATTGGAAAATCTTATCCCTCCGAGAATGGTAATTTTATCGTTAATTTTATATGTTCCCATACCGTATGCATCGGCATGTTTTTCAAAAACATCAAAGTTTCTTCCCAATGCTTTATTGTATTCCAGCGCTTCCGAATCGGTTTTATTAATGGTTAAATTCCCCTGATTCTGAAACCAGAACTGATCCATGCCTCCCGTTGTTAGTACAGGTCCGAACGTATTTCCGATATGGGTATTCATTTCACTTAAATAATCGGTTCCGCCCGGCTGTGTCGTGATATGCTGTCCAAAACCTGAGAGGAGCGGTGCAGTTCCGTTGCTCCAGTTGTAGAAAATATCTGAGAATTTTGCGTTCCTTTCTTTATCGCGGTATTTGAATCCGTATTTTAAGTTCAGTTTATCTGAAACATTGATTTCATGGTTGAAACCTGCGACAATTTTATCCTTTTCCTGAACATATACTTTATAGAATTCAAGATCGGTAAATCTCATTTGGGAAGCATCCATTTTAAAATCGGGATTACTGTAAAACCCGAATAATGCATCCGGATCCTTATAGTCTAATTTTCCGCCATCTGCTTTCCAGTAGGCTCTTGGACCGACCCCTTTGTCTGAAATATAATTAGGGTTAATGCCGACACCATTCTGGGTATATTTAATAACGTAATAAGAATTGTTCTGTTTATCCGGAATATTTCCGTATTTAAAAAGATTGTTGTAATAAGATACATCCCAGTCGATTTTACTTTTATTGAGCTGATGAACTCCGCCCAGAGAAACCGATGTAAGCTCAGTAATCAAAAGATTATGAATATTCTGAAGTTCTACCCTTGCCGTATTATTTGCACTGCTGAATTTATCAAATCTTACCCTATGCTTGTAATGCGTTTCATCATCGGAGAGGGTACCGTACATTCCTTTCAGGTACAGTGTGCTTTTTGGTGACAATGTATATTCTAATGCTGCATTGGCTCCGGTGGTTTTTCTTACTCCGTTGTAATCTCTGAGTTCCATTCTGAAGACTCCTTCGTCACCGCTTCTTCTGGCTTCAAAATTATCCGTTGACCAGTTTCTGATGAAGTGCGAAAAATTAATAAGGTAGCCGAATTTTTTATTTTTTGTTCTCCCTCCGTACAGAAGTCCGATGTTATAAACACCTTTATCAGATTTTGCATTGTATCCTGTTCCTAAAGTTCCCCTGAATTCAGTTTTCATGGGAGGGGTTTTGGTGATGAAATTCACACCGCCGCCGATTCCGTCTGCTTCCATATCAGGAGTGAAAGACTTATTGACATGCACGTAGGAAATTAGTTCAGTGGGGAAAAAATCAAACGCAGTTGCTCTGGATGTTGTTTCTTCTTCTGCCGTCGGAAGCCTGTTTCCGTTAATCGTTGTTGAAGCCCAGAATGGCGGTAAACCTCTCAATGAAACAAATCTTCCTTCGCCCTGATCTCTTTCAATAGAAACACCCTGCACCCTTTGAACGGTCTCCGCAGCGTTTCTGTCCGGAAGCTTTCCGATGCCATCGGAGGCGATAACATTTGAAATGTTGATGGCGTTTTTCTGCATATTTAATGCGCGGGCCTCACTATTTTTTAAGGTTCCGGTAACAACTACTTCATCAATATTTTTTTGACGCTGGTATAAAATGATACTTCCTAAATCAAGATTTTGTGCGTCAAGAATTTCTATCTTCAGGCTTTTAGATTCAAAACCGATATAGCTTACTTTCAGATTATATTGCCCGGCTTTCAGGTCGCTGATGCTGAATCTGCCTTGGGAATCTGTAATAATCACTTTTGAGGTACCTTCAACAGTAACTGCTGCACCGGGTAGTGCCTGATTATCATCGGAAACAATTCCTGTAATAATCTGCTTTTGTGCGAATACTCCAATGGTGCAACATGCAAACAGCGGAACAAAGCTTTTTTTGAATATCGTATTCATTTTTTTACAAATATTAAAATTACACCGCAAAAATAAAGCTGATTTTTAATATTTATAAACTTTTAATATTAAAGAATGGTAAATAAATTTCGTCTTTAATGTGAACAAAAAAATGTGAGATTTTGTTTTGCGTGATGATCTGAATACATTGCAAATTCCCTACAATAAGGGTTAAAGCTTGGATTACTATTGTTGAAAATTATTCTGTATTACAATAATTTTGATAAAGCAAGATGAACAAATTGTTATTTAATTGTTAAATAGAAAAAATAAAAGTTTACTAATAGTAAACTTTTAAAATAAAGATGATAATTTTTTTTGTGATTACATTCAGTTTTTTTCTGAATAAAGATAAAGAACCAGCATGACGCATGATTCATGAGAGATACTTACCGGAACATGGGGATGTCTGCCATTAAAATATAGTGCATCACCTTCTGAAAGTATTATTTCTTCCTGATCTATCAGATATTTCACTTTTCCTTTAAGGATATATTTAAATTCCCAGGCATCCGTAATTACTTTTTCTCTTTTGGAGTTGGGTTCCAAGGTAAGTAAAACTGCTTCAAATCCTAAAGAATTAAGACTCTTGCTGAAAATGTGCATATAGGTGAAACCCTGCGCTTCAATTTCTTTTTCGATAATGTGCTGGTTTTCCCTCGGAATATACATAAATTTAGACGTGCTGTCTTTTTCCACTCCTTCAAAAAAATAACTTGCATCAATATCCAGCGACTGAATAAGATCCAGTAATACAGGCAGCGAAGGTATGGTTCTGCCGTTTTCAATCCTTGAAATCAGTCCGTTGCTGACATTGGCACGATTGGCCAGCTCATTAATGGTGAGACCGCTCTCTTTTCTGATATCTTTAATTCTTTTCCCAATTCCTATAATAAAGTCACTCATTATTGTTGTAGTTTACAAATAGTAATATTCTGCAAATATAATGGTATTTGAAATATTTTTTTATGATTTCTGAAAATCAGAAAGAGATTAATAATTAAAGGCATCATGGTTGGCTTATTTGCTATTAAAAGCCCTGCACGATGCGAGATATCCATGAAGAATATTACATAAAACGAAAAACGCTGTAAACATTGATGTTTACAGCGTTTTAGCTTATTTTGGTTTCTAACCTGGCGGAGAGTGAGGGATTCGAACCCCCGGACCTGTTACAGTCAACAGTTTTCAAGACTGCCGCAATCGACCACTCTGCCAACTCTCCCTCAACTGCGATTGTATCGTCGTTTTCAGTGGTGCAAATATAGAAATATTTTTAATACCTGCAAAATATTTTAATCATGCGTTTATTGCACTTCCTTTGCGTAAAAAATATGCTATTTCTGAGTTTCGCAAATACCGAAATTAGTTGCTTGCAACCAAAAGGTTGTCAATCTTCAGGAGCACTTCGTCAATATCAAAAGGTTTGCTGATAAATTCATCGGCGTTACATCTGCTGATTACTTCATGATCTTTGGCATGGGCGCTCATAATCATGATGGGAATATTTGCTGTTTCGGGACGTGTTCTCAGTTCATTGCAAACATCAATTCCGTTTCCGTCGGGCATCATCACATCCAATATAAAGATATCCGGTGCTATAGAAAGATCCCTGTTATTGAATGCTTCTACGGTAGAGAAAGAACGGACATCATAGTCTTCAAATGACAGGAGGAGCTGTAGTGCATCTCTGATGCCTGTCTCATCTTCAAGTATAAAAATTGTTTTCATAACCGTTGCATCGCAAAAACAAAGCCAAATTTTCAGCAACAGTAAAATTTTACAGCAATTGCTAAAAGAATTGTAAAATCTGATTAAGAAGTTTGGTGAAGATCATTGCATTTCCGGCATATTCCGCTGATGACAAAATTATAGCTGTGTGCAGTGAAATTTTCAGGTAGGGTAATATCTGGAACAATATTGTCTATACAGGTGACTTCTTTACATTGTTCACAATTAAAATGTAAATGATTGTGTAAATGTTTTTCCTTGTGGCAATTGTGGCATCTGGCATAATTAATAACCCCGTCCATATTCACAATTTTATGGATTTTACCTTCTTTTTCAAGCCGCTCCAAAACGCGGTATATTGTAACCCGATTGCACAGTCCGTGTAGTTTTTCCTGTATTTCATGATGCGACAAAGCACTGGTAGCATTGTTTAAAAGATGTAGTATTTCTGTTTTTGCCTGTGTGTTTCGTACCTGTTTCATGTTGAATTTAATTATAGGAACCTCATCTGATCTGCAACAAAGTTACAATAAGAATAGAATATTTTAAAATTTATTCAGAAAACAGATGATAATATTAAAAATCAAAGATTTAACTTTCTATGTTCTAAAATAGCAGCAAACCTTTAATTATAGCTCATGTGACTCCTGCATCAAATATTTGGTGATTTAAATTTCATTAAGTAAGAACATTTGCAGTTATTATAATAATTACTCCACCGTAATCCATACCGGCGCATGGTCGCTGCTTTTTTCCCATCCCCGCACATGCTTGTCAACACCTCCCGATTTCAGGTTTCCTGCCAGATAGGGGCTCAACAGGATATGATCAAGCCGCATTCCCGCATTCCGGTTGTAAGAATTATAAAGATAATCCCAAAATGTATACATCGTTTCATCGGGATACAGTGTACGGATCGCATCTGTCCAGCCTTTCGCAAGGATTTGTTTGTAGGCGGTTTTAACCTCCTTTCTGTAAAGCGCATTGTCTTCCCATCGTTCGGGTTTATAGACATCGGATGCTGTAGGAATGATATTGAAATCTCCGATAACAACGGCAGGAAGATCCATTTCTATAAGCTGATTAATTCTTTTTTTTAAGCGTTTGATCCATGCCAGCTTGTAATCGAATTTGGGCCCGGGGTACGGATTTCCGTTCGGAAGATACAGGCAACAAATAACAGTCTGGTTGATAATGGCTTCAATATACCTGCTTTGCCCATCTTCGGGATCTCCGGGTAAAGCGTTTTGCACTTCGGTAATTTCCATGTTTTTTGCAAGTATTGCAACACCATTCCAGCTTTTTTGCCCTTTCCAGATTGCCTGATAACCCGCAGCATTGATTTCACCGATAGGAAACCGTTCTTGTGGAGCCTTTAATTCCTGAAGGCATACAATATCAGGCTGCGCTTCTTCAAGCCAGCGCAGGAGAACAGGAAGCCTGCCGTTGACTCCGTTTACATTATAAGTTGCTATTTTCATATCCTATAGAAATCAGTTGCTTTTATTCCACAATATCCGTTCCATCACAAAGGAATATTTTTCACACAATTTAAATTAAAACTAGATGTGGTATCATAAATGATTGATTTATTAAACTTTGGCAAATAAATTGTTACTATCAGCGTGAGCAATAATAATTGCTGTTTATTTTTAACCATTTTACAATAATATTATGAAAAATTCAATTTTAACAATTCTTGCAGTTGCTGCAATGGTAGCTTGTAAGAAAAATGAAACCACCAATACCGATCAGTCTACAGATTCAGCGGCAATGTCTGCTCCTGCGGATACATCGATGAACGCGGGAGATTCTGCAACTACGGCAATGTCTGATTCTAATGCTGCTAACAGTACATTGAGTGATCAGGATAAAAAATTTGCAGACGCAGCAGCAACAGGAGGAATGATGGAAGTAATGCTTGGAGAGCTGGCTTCAGCCAATGCATCTAATGCATCCGTAAAATCACTGGGAGCAATGATGGTAAAAGACCATGGAAAAGCCAATAACGAACTTAAAAAATGGGCTTCTGCTTCAGGATATACTTTACCAACAACTATGAATGCCGAACAACAGAAACAATACGACGATCTTAAAGCTAAAAAAGGTGCGGAATTTGACCGTATGTACGCAGATCTTATGGTAAAAGACCACCAGAAAGATATTGCTGAATTCAAAAAGCAGGCTGCTGAAGGATCTGAAGCATCGTTAAAGTCCTTCGCAAGCACAACACTTCCTACATTGGAACATCACTTGATGGAAGCTGAAAAGACAAAAAATGCTGTAAAATAATCATACAGAAACATATTCAATATTATAAATCCAATTTAATTGCGGGAGATCTTTTGGTCTTCCGTAATTTTTTTAAAGCGGTGTTAAACTTTTATATAAAAGGCACATAAGATTTGAATAATATATTATTTAAAAAACGATATCCTAAAAATTTTTATTTTTTACTTATATAACTGTTATTTTTAATATAAAACCGAAGCGGCAAAAGAGCGTGCTCTCCGGCATAAGCAACACCGATGCGTGGAGTAGAGACAATTTCACCAGGACTGTACTCTAACCCGGATTCTTCAATCCATATTTCTTCTCCTGTCAAAGGTTTTTGGTTGAATGTCATATCAATTCCCAACGCTTTGCAGACAGATCCGGGACCTGAAGAAATGGTTTTATCAGATGCAGGCCTGTTTCTTCTACTTTCAATAAACGATAACCCTTCAAAAGGCTCAACGGCTCGTACCAGAACACTTTTGGGGTCGTTCTCTCCTGAAACAACAATATTAAAAAGGTGATGAATACCGTAACATAAATAAATATAGGAAAATCCACCAGTCTGAAACATGGCTTCTGTTCTCAAAGTCCGCTTTCCGCCGTAAGCATGGGAAGCTTTATCCTCTTCTCCGAAATACGCTTCGGTCTCGGTAATTATTCCGGCGGTGATTTCTCCGTTCTTTTTCGTGAAAAGTATTTTGCCTAAAAGATTCCTGGCAAGAAAAATCACATCAGGATTTTGATAATATTCCGGTTTTAGCTTTGTCATAAAACATACGTATAATGATTTGAAAGTAATAATTTTAACCTTTAAACGTATATTTTTCTTTCTATTATTTTAAGATAATGTTTTTTTTCGAGTTTTTTGATGCTTCTTACTACGGTTTCAGTACGCAAACCGGTTATCGCACCAAGTTCTTTTCTTGTAAAAGGAACTTCAAAAGCAAATTTAGACAAATCGTTGCTGAAGCTTTTATGATATTCTAAAGCGCCTTTAATCCTGATCTCGGGATGAAGCGAGGTATTGTTCTGCAGCATAATGTATTTGTAATATAATCTTTGGGATAAAAAACTATTGATATCCCTTGAAATTACAGGGTTTTCATCCAGAAGCTTCATGAATTTTTCTTTAGAAAGCGTAATGATGCTTGTCGGCTCAATGGCAACTGCGTTTACGGGATATTTTTTATCAATGAAAAGCAACAGCTCACAGACACTAAAACCATCATGGAGGACAGCAAGAATGAGTTCTTTTCCGTCTTCATTAAAATGACTTAGCTTTATCCTGCCTTTTCTGATCTGGTAAAAGAGTTTCGGAGTGTCTCCTTCTTCGAAAATTATTTCAGAAGTTTTCAGATCTTCAATTGCTGCACCATACGATAGTAAAAGTTCTTCTTCAATTAGCATAATCTGTTTTTTTTAAGTTAAAAACCGTGAAAATTAATTCTAAAATACTCTCTAAGGTATGATTATAAACCGCAAAAAATTATGATCTGTATCATACTACTTTCATTTTGTTTATTTGAAATTTAAATAAATCATTACAGGAGAGCATAATAAATAAAAATATATCTGAATTGATCAGAATCAATCGTATTCTCAGAGTTCTTCTTTAAATTAGATACAACAGATTATAAAATATTCATATGGATACGAAAGAGAAAGACAGGGTAGTCCCAAAAGGGAAGCTTTTGATTATTGGAGGTAAAGAAGACCGGAACGGAACAGATGTTGAAATGAAGCACAGAAATAAAGAGTTTATTCCACACGAAATTCTTAAACTTCTTTTAAAGAATAAAACCGACAGAATTGAAGTTATCACCACGGCCAGTTCAGAGCCTGAAAGCATGCGTGAAACCTATACCAAAACATTTAAAGAGATAGGATATTCCAACTTCGGATTTATTCACTTCACGGGTAAAAATGAAGATGATTATGTGGAAAGGATCAGAAAAAGTAGAGTTGTTTTTTTCACCGGTGGCGACCAGAAAAAAATTTGTGATGAAATTAGAAATACCGAAATCTGTGATGTGCTGATGGAAAAATACCTCAGTGAAAAAGATTTTATCATTGCCGGAACCAGCGCTGGAGCCATGTGCATGCCGGAAATTATTATCTTCGAAGATGAAGAAGATGAAGCCATCCTGGACAATGATATTAGAATTTCAGCAGGACTTGGGTTTTTATCAGAGTGTATTGTTGATACCCATTTTGTTCACAGGGGGAGATTCGGGAGGCTGGCTCATGCCGTAATGCTACACCGTGAATGTTTTGGAATTGGTTTGGGGGAAGATACCGCACTTTTAATTGAAGAAGGAAAGAAAGCAATCTGTAAAGGTTCGGGAATGGTGATCGCAATCAGCGCGAAAGAAATCGGAAAGACCAATATAGAAACAGTGGAAGACGGCCATCCTGTATATGGAGAAAATCTTAAAGTGCATATCATCACAGACGGCTGTTGCATCAACCTTGAATCGGGGGAATTTCACGCTCCTGAATAGATAAACAATAAAATAAAGGAATATGCCTGTCTCAGCTTATTCCTTTACATTTATATCCTTTAAAATGGCTTATTGTAAAACCAGCAGGTTATTTATTTTCGCAACGATATTGTCGAGATCAAACGGTTTCGCAACAAAATCATTTGCTCCGGCATCTGCTGCTATATCATCTCCGTCTACACTTGCAGAAAGTACAATTACCGGGAGATCTTTAATTTCCTGTGTACTTCTGATTGCTTTTAAAACCTGGTCGCCCGATAAAAGGGGCATCCACAGATCCAGAAGAATAAGATCGGGTTTGTCAATCTGAATCTGCTTAATGAGATTCGTACTGTTGATTTCGGTGAAAACGGTAAAACCTTCCGATTCCAGAAGCATCTGCAAAACATCCAGGATTCCCTGATCATCATCACAGACCATTATCTTTTTGCTATTCATTTTCAGTGATTTTTCATGATGGGTAAAGTAAAACTAAATGTAGAACCTTGCCCGATTTCACTTTCTACCCAAAGTGTACCGTTGTGGTTGGCGATGATTTCATGCGAAATATAAAGCCCGATTCCCAGTCCCGGAAATTTTTTCTGTATTTCTCTCGCTCTGAAAAAGCGGTCGAAAATCTTGGCTTTGTCCTGAGCGCTTATTCCCATTCCGTAGTCTGTTACTGAAACTTTTACGAAATTTCCGACCCTGTTGATGTAAATATCTACCTTATCCGATCCCGGAGAATATTTGATGGCATTCGAAATCAAATTATTGATAACCTGTGAGATCTGCAGCTCGTCACCCAGGATTGTAGCATTGGTAGATCCTGTTAACGATATTTTATGATGCGGCGCCGATACGGAAAGGTTTTCAACCGTATCGCGAATGGTTTTATCAATGTCAAAAGGATCAAGATGCAGTTCTATATTTCCCGACTGTATCTTGGAGGTATCCAAAAGATCAGAAATAAGTATATTCAGACGGTCTACATACACCGAAACTTTATCAAGGGTTGTGTTGAATTTTTCAGGAGAATTTTCAGGAACCATTCTCTGTAGCAGCTGCACAAGGCCTTTTATGGTGGTAAGAGGGGTTTTCAGCTCATGGCTTGCAATCGACAGAAAATCATCTTTTCTTCGGTCAAGTTCCTTTTTCTCAGTAATATCTTCAATCGCAATAAGGATTCTGTCTTTATATTGTCCTTCAAATTCGATACGGTAAGCATTCAGGAGCATTACTTTTTTACCGATGTGCGGAAAATCATGTTCTACTTCATAATCAATCACCGGATTATTGGTAGGTAATATCTTTGTAAGAAGCTCTTTCAACGGTTCAATATCCCATTGATGATTACCCAGCTCAAAAAGAATTTTCCCTACGGTATCTTCTGAAGTTACTTTAAATGAATTTAAAAAATGCGTATTAGCACTCAATACTCTGTAATCGGCATCAAGTACCAGCAAACTTTCTCTCACGGTCTGCACAATACTTGAAAGAAAAGCTTCACTGTCTACAAGTTCTCTTGTTCTTTCAAGAATCTTTCTTTCTACTGAAGATTTTTCTTCCCTCAGTTCATGCTCTGCTTTTTTGCGTTGTGTGATATCATTTTGCACCCCGATGAAATGCGTGATAACGCCGGCTTCATTCTTTACAGGGGAAACATAAAGTTCATTCCAGAAAAGTTTTCCGTCTTTTTTGTAATTTCTTATTTCAAGTTTGCAGTCTTTTCCTTTTCTGATGCAATCTTTAATGAAATCTCTTTCGGGCTGTGATCTGTCCTGTCCCTGAAGAAACCGGCAATTGTGCCCGATGATTTCATCATGCGAATATCCTGTGATGGTTTCAAAGGCCCTGTTACAATAGACGATAGGATTATCCGGCTGGGTATTATCGGTGATGATAATTCCGCAGTTGGCAGAGTTCAGTGCCTGTATATAAATGTCAATGTTGTTATTCATCAGATTATAGCTGTTTTGTCAAGTTTCCAAGCTTTAAACTTTCATTGATGTGCAAATATGGGAAAAAGAAGAATGTTTTGCAAATTTCCATAAATGCTACAAGGTTATCCGCAAATAATATGCCTTCAATTTAATTTTTCAATTTAATATCTAAAAAGTATGCGTTTTTTCTATTAAGTAGGATAAGAACGTATCTTTACTTTTTATAATTAATATGAAAAAAATCGGGATTATAGGATATGGCTGGCTGGGATCAAGAATAGGTGAAAGATTTTCTGGAAATTTTGAAATATTTACAACTACCACATCGCCGCAGAAGCTTCAAGATATCCGTTCTAAAGGAATTCACGCAGATCTTGCATGTTTTAGTGAAGAGAAAAACGAATTTCCTGAGCTGTGGAATAATGTTCCTGAGCTGGATATCCTTATTATTACGGTTCCTTTTTCGGAAAGAAGATCATCGAAGAAAATACTGGAAAAGAAGCTTTCAGACTTATTTTCATTTACAGGAAAATTTGAAAAGCAGGTATTTTTTATGAGTACCACAAGCGTTTATCCTGATGAGCCCGGACTTTTTACCGAAGAAATGCAGCCTGCTGAAAATGTTTTTGTTGAAAATAAAGTTAAAGAGGCTTTTCCACAGGTCAATATCTTGAGACTTGGCGGATTGATGGGAGATTCAAGGCTTTTGAAGAATTTCAATATTTCAGATTTATCAGGTGTTGTCAATCATATTCATTACAAAGATATTGCAGAAGTGATTTTAAAAATGATTGAAAAAAATATTAAAGAAGAATTGTATAATGTTGTTGCACCGCTTCATCCATCAAAACAGCAAGTTTTAGCGGCACAGAATAATCAGGAAATTGAAGGGATAAAGCAAAGCGATGATAAGAGAATTATCTCATCTGAAAAACTCATTTCAGAATTAGAGTATACTTTTATTTATCCAGATCCGGAACACTTTCATGAAGATCGTAATATTAATTTACTGTAAATTTATTCATATTAAAAAATATTTTCAGGTTTTGCTTAAAAATGGTCTGCTTTATGCTAAGACAATGATGAGCCGCTTAAAAGCTTACTCTACACAAACACCTTAAAATATTAAATTATGAAAGAATCTACACAATGGGAAAATTCCCCTTCACTTAACAGAGAAATTGAACGCCAGAAAGCCCTTAAAGTTCTTGAAAAAGCAAAAATGATCAAAAGAAAAGTAATATTCCTTCCCAAAGGAGCTACGGGAAATGCAAGATTGAACGATATTTTTTAATACTGCTTTAAAATTTACCAAATTAATCAATACTCATAAACCATAGCAGTTTTTCTGTTATGGTTATTTGTTTAAAAGATGATTTTACTAAACTACAATACATTCTTTTTATGCAGAATAAAAGATGATTTATAAATAATATTTTAATACATTAGTCAACATGAATTCTCCGGAACAAATCGAGGCCGAAAGACTACTTTCCGTACTTTTTTATTCTCCCAATGCAACTGCTGTTTATAGAGGTGATGAAATTACAATCATCAGTGCCAACCAGGCCATGCTTAATTTCTGGGGGAAAGATAAGAGTATTATAGGAAAACACTTTCGTACGGTTCTTCCGGAATTGGATGATCAGCCTTTCTTCGATATTCTTAAAAATGTTTGGGAATCCGGAGAAACATTCACGGCAAAAAATTATCCTGCCGTTTTGCCTACGGAACAGGGCCCGCAGAAGTTCTATTTTGATTTTGAATATAAAGCATTGCTTGATGAATTTGGAAAAACGGAATACATTCTTCACACGGCATCTGAGGTTACCGAAAGGCATCAGGCCATGAATCTTGTTGAAGAAAAATCAAAATCGGAACAAAGACTGATTAATGATCTTTCTGCGCTGAATGACGAATATCTTACCACCAATGAAGATCTGGTACTCAAGCATGAAGAGCTTTTCGTCATAAATACCGAACTGCGTAATACCAGAAAGGAGCTCATCACGGCAAATCATACATTGTCTGAAAATGAAAAACGCTTTAAGACCCTGGTGGAAAAATCGCCGGTTGCGATGGCATCTTTAAGAGGTGAACGTTTTGAAGTTGATATCGTAAATGATATGGTATTACAAATCTGGAATAAAGACCGGTCGGTCATTGGTAAACCATTGGAAGAAGCTTTGCCGGAACTGAAAGATCAGGTTTTTATTGATATCCTTTCCAGCGTGTACAAAACGGGCCAGCCTTATTACGGTAAAGAAATTAAAGCCTTATTCCATAATGGGGAAGAGATGAAGGAGCATTATCTCAATTTTGCCTATCAGCCTATTTTCGATGAGAATAATAACAGTGTCTCTATTCTTATTGTTGCAACTGATGTTACAGAGCAGGTAGTTGCAAGAGAATCGGTAACGGAATTCAAAAACAGGCTGGAGATTGCCATGGATGCAAGCAGGCTGGGCTCAACAGAAGTAGATCTTGCTACCGGAAAAATGGAAAGTACCCCACAGTTCAAATACAATTACGGATATGCGGCAGATGAAGAATTCACGTATCCGGATCTTTTCAATGCAATTTTCCCAGAATATCGGGATCACATAAGGGATCTTGTCCGGGAAGCAATTCTTACCAACGGAGTATACAAAGCCGAATACCCTATAAAATGGAGGGATGGATCAACTCACTGGATACAGGCACACGGGCGCCCAAGATATGATAAAAACGGAGTTGCCGACAGAATGGTGGGAATGACAACCGATATTACCGATAAGAAATTAGCAGAACAACGCAAAGACGATTTCCTCAGTGTAGCAAGCCACGAGCTTAAAACCCCGCTTACCGCAGTAAAAGCTTCCATACAGCTGCTGAATCGTATTAAAGATAAACCCTACTCTCAAACACACGTCAAATTAATTGAACAGTCTGATAAAGGAATTGAGAAAATGTGCATGCTGATTGATGATCTCCTGAATATGAGCAGGCTGGGGCAGGATCAGCTTATGTTGCAGTATAAGACGTTCAACCTTCATGAAATGTTGGCCAAAAGCTGTAATCATATAAGGATTGAAGACAGATATCAGATCATTCTGAAAGGAAATCAGTTGCTTGAAATACATGCAGACGAACACAGAATAGAACAGGTTATTGTAAACCTTGTGAATAATGCCATGAAATATGCCAAAGAGTCTATGGAAATCCATATTCTCACAGAATCTTTAGAAGATCAAATAAAAGTTTCCGTACAGGATTTCGGAGAAGGAATTTCAGAATCTGTAATCCCGTATCTTTTTGACAGGTATTACCGCGCCGATCATCTGGGGACATCATATTCCGGGCTGGGTCTCGGATTGTATATCTGTTCTGAAATTATCAGGAAACATTCAGGGAAAATAGGTGTAGACAGCAAAATCGGCGAAGGCAGCACATTCTGGTTTACCCTTCCGAAAAAAACAGAGCATATCGTTGCCGATGCTGCCCTGAATTAATATTACTTTTTCCATAAAAGAATATTCCCGGATGTTATTACTGTAAGCTTCTTACGCTAACATTCGGAGCTTCTCCTTTGGGTACGATGAAAATCGCATTATCATTTACCGCATCGCCACTGTCAAGAAAATATCCTGCAACAATAGGAATAACAAAACTCTGGTATTTACCGTCTTTAGAATAAGCCCAGTACGTAACATTCACATTGTGCGGCTTTAATCGTAGTTCAATTTTTTTGGATGTCAATTTTGCGCCTGTTGCATTCAGGCAGTTTACTTCCGCCAATGTTGTATTAGGAACAATCTGAGGAGCGCTGTTCAGCCTGATGTTATAATTTTTCTGTGTATTGTTTATAAGTCTGGCAGATACCTTATAACGGTCGAATTCTTTGCCGCCAACCGTTATCGCTTCTTTGTTTAGGATGTTAAAAGTCACTGAAAGTCCGTTTACATCTACCGATTCGCCGTCTGTTATTTTCTGTGCGCTGACAAAAGAAAAAGAGGTAAGTACAATGAAAACAGAAGAATAGAATAGTTTTTTCATGATAATATTAAGTTTTTATAATCGTGTTATATTTCATAATAAAAGTAATGAAAATTATGAATATACCACACTTGTTTAGTAATTTTTATGATACCGGATATATTCTTTTTTTATAAGACCTCAATTCCATATTTTTTAGGAGCTGTTTCCAGCTATCCACTATTACTCCTCACGCCTTAGCCTGCCATCCCAATCCATCAGCTTGCCTTCTCTTGTTGCGGGGTAGCCGTTTCTATCTGGGCTAAGAATTTGCGACTGCTAAAAAAAATCTTCAAGGTTTAGGCCCTGAAGATTTTAATAAAAACACTCCTGAGTTTGACTGAGTGCATTATTTTTCTAATTTAATGATGTCGTACACCTTTCTGATGGTAATTAATATTCTTGTTTACGCTTTCGTAATTTTTAGGGATACTACCTCCTTGTTCATTAAAAGCATGACTTCCGGAATTATGCTCATCCATTGTTGGCGTTTCAAAATGAATCTCCTTACCGTTTTTATACAGCTTATTATCAAAAGTTCTGTAAATCTGATTTTCTCCGTACGTATTCCCATCCGGAGCGGTAAAGGTTTTCTTTTGCATCTTTCTTTTTCTGGTTATTCCCCAAGCAACTGCTGTTCCTGCACCTACAAGCGCTAATGCGAGTTTTATTTTGTTGTTCATAATATGATGGTTTTTTAAAATTAATTTAAATGTTTACTATTAAGGCTGGCCGCTTCCTCCTGCTGCACCATAAATCTGTCCTGTGGAAAAACTGGCATCATTTGCGGCCAGCTGCACGAATATCGAAGCCAGTTCGGCAGGTTGTCCGGGTCTTCCCAACGGCGTATCAGCTCCGAATTTCACCAGATTTTCCTGGGTTTGTCCTCCGCTTACTTCAAGTGCTGTCCAAACCGGTCCCGGTGCAACACCATTTACACGGATTCCTTTCGGGCCAAGCTGTTTCGCTAAAGATTTAACATAGCTTGTGGTAGCTGCTTTCGTTTGTGCATAATCATAAAGGTTTTCAGAAGGATCGTATGCCTGAACCGAAGATAATCCGATAATTGACGAGCCCGGCTTCAAATGCGGAAGCGCCGCTTTGGTAATCCAGAAAGGCGCGTAAATATTGGTTTTCATTGTCCTTTCAAATTCTTCAGTACTAATGTCAAGAATCGATTCATGAGTTTTCTGATGTCCGGCGTTATTCACTAGAATATCAAGTCCTCCAAGCTGATCAACAGCCTGTGCAACAAGTTTTTTACAAAATGATTCATCGCGGATATCTCCTGGAATGGCTATGGCTTTTCGTCCTGCTTTTCTGATCAGGTCAATAACCTCTGCTGCATCCGGCTCCTCTTCGGGTAAATAATTAATGGCAACATCGGCTCCTTCACGTGCATAAGCAATCGCCGCAGCACGCCCGATCCCGGAATCTCCGCCGGTAATAAGCGCTTTCCTTCCCATCAGTCTTCCTGATCCTACATAGCTTTTTTCACCATGATCCGGAACAGGATTCATTTTGCTTGCCAATCCGGGAAAAGGCTGCGACTGGCTTTTAAAAGGGGGGCGCGGATATTTTGTAGTGGGATCCGTAAGATCCGGTCCGGTAGAATTTCCTGGTTTTTGGTTTTTTGATTGTGCAAACACGCCCGGAGAAACAGCAGCAACTGCAACAGTGGCCGCAAGCTTTCCAAGAGCATTTCTTCTTGTGATTGATTTTTCCATAAATAGTAAGATTTGGTGTGGTATGGCTTTATAAGCCGGCTGCAGAATATATAGCAATGAATATTCCAAGCTGCCCAAACTTTCGTTTTTTAACAGAAATTACCGTTTAGGTTTAACGTTTATCTAAAAATTTAAGCACTTTTTGAATAAATATTTTAGTAATTTTATATCTGGCGGCAAGATAGTTGCTAAATTTTAACACCAAATGAAAAATTCATATGAACATCCACTTAACCAAAGAACCCCAAAAGAACAATGAAAAAAATAATTCGGATCATTTTCTGAATGATGTTCTTACGGGTCTTCACAGCAGTCCTAAACACTTATCTTCAAAATATTTTTACGATAAAAAAGGAGACGAATTATTCCAGAAGATCATGGCAATGCCGGAATATTATCTTACCCGATGCGAACTTGATATTTTTCAAAATAAAACGGCTGAACTTTCAAAAGCAATCAGATCTGATGACGAACCTTTCGACCTTATTGAACTCGGAGCCGGAGACGCCATGAAATCAACATATCTCCTCAAATATTTAAACAAAAAAGGAACCGATTTTACCTACATGCCGATTGATATTTCCGGGAATATCCTGTCCGTGCTGGAAAACAACCTTAAAGAGCAGCTTCCTGATATTAATATTACCCCTTTGGAAGGAGAGTATTTCCAGATGCTGAAAAAAGCCATGAAGCTTTCGTCAAGAAGAAAAGTAATCCTTTTTTTAGGTGGAAATATAGGAAATATGACGCAAAAAGAAGCAGAGAAATTCTGTGCTTCGTTACATCAGCTACTGAACAGCAAAGATATTGTACTGATCGGTTTTGATCTTAAAAAAAATCCTTTTACGGTACTGAACGCATACAGTGACCAATCTGGGATTACACAGGAATTTAACCTGAACCTTTTATCAAGGATCAACCGTGAGCTGAATGGTAATTTCGATGTTGAACAATTTGAGCATTATGAATCTTATGATCCTATTACCGGAGCATGCCGAAGTTTCTTGGTAAGCTTAAAAGACCAGCAGGTAAACATTGCAGGGGAAACAATTGATTTTGAAGAAAATGAAGTGATTGATATGGAAGTTTCCCAAAAATTTTCAAAATCCGACATTGAATATCTTGCTGAAAAATCTGGGTTTTTAATAGAAGGAGAAATTACCGATTCGAAAAACTGGTTTGTAGACAGCATCTGGAAAGTAAACAAATAAAGACAACAACATGGAAACCACTACAAAACTAAAACCTATTTTGAAAAAATTTCTGGATGTGAGAGCACGTTCCGAAGAAATTTGCCAGCCACTTGAGATTGAAGACTATGTAGTACAGCCTATTGTAGATGTAAGTCCTCCGAAATGGCATTTAGGGCATACAACATGGTTTTTCGAAACGTTTATATTAATTCCGAATTTTCCGTCGTATGAAGTTTTTGATCCGCAGTATAATTTCGTATTCAACAGCTATTACGAAACCATTGGCGCAAGAGTGATCCGTACCGACAGGGGAAACCTGAGCAGGCCTTCCGTTTCAGATGTTTATCAATACAGAAAATATGTAGACGGAAAAATGACTGAATTTCTTAACAGCCATCATATGTCAAATGAAATTCTGCCGCTTTTAGAATTAGGTTTAAACCACGAACAGCAGCACCAAGAGCTTCTGATTACCGATATTAAATATATTCTGGGACACAATCCGCTTTTTCCTGCTTATAAAAACGATGCTCATCAGAAAACAAAAGATTCTGCTGAAAAAGAGATGCTTCATTTTTCAGAGGGAATTTATGAAATCGGCTTTGACGGACCCGGATTCTGCTTCGACAATGAAATGGGTAAACACAAAGTGTACCTTAATGACTTTGCCATTTCCAACCATTTAGTTACGAACGCAGAATATCTTGAATTCATGGAAGCGAGAGGATATTCGGATTTCAGGTTCTGGCATGCCGACGGATGGAACTGGGTAAAGGAAAACAATGCGCAATCTCCTTTATACTGGCATAAAATTGACGGAAAATGGATGCATTATACTTTGAACGGACTTAAGGCAATTGATCCTGAAGAAGAGCTTTGTCATATTAACTTTTACGAAGCTTCAGCTTTTGCTGCCTGGAAAGGAATGCGCCTTCCGACCGAGCAGGAATGGGAAGCTGCATCATCATGTTTTCCGTGGGGAAAAAGATGGGAATGGACCAACAGTGCCTATCTTCCGTATCCCGGTTTTAAAAAAGAATCCGGTGCGGTAGGGGAGTACAACGGAAAATTCATGGTCAACCAAATGGTGTTGCGTGGAGCATCTGTGGCAACATCTCCGGGACATAGCAGGTATACCTATCGGAATTTTTTTCAGCCTGAACTGAAATGGCAGTTTACGGGGATAAGACTTGCAAAATAAAAGATGAAGAACCAAAAACCATCGTACCTGAATTTTGATTCCGATACCTATTCCTGGAAGCCGGATATCAATTACAAAAAACATCCCGAAAAATATAAAGTCGGAAAAGGGGAGCAGGGCGTACTGATCTGTGAACCTTATAAATCTGAAATTGGCAAATACTGGCGGTTTAAAGATGCCGCGATTGCGGAAGAAAGTTCAGCGAAAATATTCGAACTGTTTAAAGAATATCTGAATCAAAATGATTTTGTCGGAGCAGACATGGCCAGGAAATATTTACAGATGGGCTTTACCAGAGCGCGAAGATATTTCAATTATAAAAGCGGCCGGAAATACGATCCGGAAAATAATTACAAACCTTTAGAGCGCGGAACCGGAGATCCCGAAAAAGAAAAATCCGCAGCGGTTTTTTTCAACAAATGGAAAGAAGCCGAAGCGGATGCTCAATATGCGCAAATGAAAAAAGAGTGGAAAGAGAATTTAGGCTAGATAAAACAGAATGTACCAATGTATCAGCGTATCAGTTTACCAATAATCAATTGCTACATTGTTACACTATAATTTCACTGCATTAATCATTTCCCTTTTCCCCGGAGGCCCCAGTTTCTTTTCCACTTTAAAATTAAGTTCCTGAAGAATCCTTCTCACACTTCCTTTTGAAGAGTAGGTTGTTAACAAACCGTTAACCGCCATTTTGTCAGAAACCATTTCAAACAGAGGCTTTTCCCAAAGATCGGGTTGAACTCGTGCTCCGAAGCAATCAAAATACACAAGGTTGATTTTAGGTAAGTCTATGTTTTTCAGGTCGAAAAAGTCACATTGTATCTTTTTTAATGTGAAGCCTTTAATAATTTCAGCTTGTTTCTCCCACTCCGCCTGATGAATTTTTTGATAAATATTTTTGAATTCCGGGTTATCAAAAAGCTCAAAATAGGCCAGATCGTTCATTTCAGATTCATTTATGGGATATTTTTCCAGCGTAAAATAATTAATGATATGATTTTTGTCAGTTTTTAAATATTCATTAATTGTTACCAAAACATTCAAACCTGTTCCAAAACCGAGTTCTAAAATATTAATTTCATAATCATTTATTAAATTTAATCCATTTTTGATAAACACATGTTCTGCTTCCTGAAGTGCGCCGTGATGGGAATGGTAGTTTTCATTCAAGTCATTGATATACAATGTTTTACTGCCATCATTAGTGGTCTTAATTTCTCTTTTCAAACTATTTTTTTACAAAATTACTCTAAAATTTTTATATTTAGAAAATTATGTTAAATTTGTAGAACATCATAAAAAATTTTAGAAATGATAATTCAAAAGACTGAAAACTCCCGGATTTCTACATTCGACCCAAACAATTTTTCCTTCGGTAATACTTTTATTGATCACATGATCATCTGTGAGTATGAAGATGGAAAATGGGGTGATGTAAAATTGGTTCCTTATGGTCCATTGATGTTTACGCCTGCCATGATGGGGGTAAACTACGGACAGGCTTGTTTTGAAGGCATGAAAGCCTATAAAGACAAAGACGGACAGGTTTTCCTTTTCAGGCCCGAAAAGAATTTTGAACGTATCAACAAATCGGCAAAACGTCTGGCAATGCCGGAAGTTACGGAAGAGATGTTCCTGGATGGATTAAAAGCTTTGGTTGACATCGACAGAGACTGGATCCCTCACGGAGAAGGAATGTCTTTATACCTCAGACCTTTAATTTTCGCTACGGAAGAAGCACTAAAAGCAAGAGTATCGAATAAATATATGTTTGCGATCGTGGCAACACCGGCGAAAAGCTACTACACAGCTCCTGTTTCCGTGAAAATTTCAGACCATTATTCCAGAGCGGCGAGCGGAGGGGTAGGTTCTGCAAAAGCAGCCGGAAACTACGCCGCATCGTTCTATCCTACACAGCTTGCGATTGAAGAAGGTTATGAGCAGATTATCTGGACAGATGATGCTACCCACGAATACTTCGAGGAAAGCGGGACAATGAATGTTTTTGTAAGAATCAACGATACGATCTATACCCCGCCGACTTCAGAAAAAATCCTGGACGGGGTTACCAGAGACAGCTTTATTCAATTGGCTAAGAAGAGAGGAATTGAAGTGAAAGTAGAACCGATTAAAGTAAAAGATGTTATCGAAGCTCAGAAAAACGGAACCCTGAAAGAAGTTTGGGGCGTTGGAACAGCCGTGGTAACAACCGTTTTTGAAGCGTTAGGCTATCAGGGAGAAAAGCTTGCACTGCCAAAACTTTCCAATGAAGAAAGCTACGCAGAATTGCTTAAAAATGATTTGGTAAGCCTTCAGAACAACCTTTCCGAAGATCCTTTCGGATGGAGAGTATTGGTAGACCATGTATTGGAAACTGTATAATTTTCAGATATAAATATTGTAAAAGCCGGGATTTCCCGGCTTTTTTTCGTTTACATATGTTAAATATTTCCAGAATGTTTCCACTATGTTTGTTCTGCTGCATCTTAATATCTCGCGCATCCTTACAATACTTTCTAATTCCCCTCCTCCGGAGGGGTGGCGAAAATTCGAAGAATTTTTGACGGGGTGGTTAAAAAAAAGGATACTACTGAATTGTCAATAGTGACTGTATCTCTAAATTTTCAATCCACTTTCATCCTAGCCACGATTGCAGCAATTGTCTGAGCTCATTTTCCTGGGTTTCGGGGCGCGGCTTCGCCGCGCCCCGAAACCCAGGAAAATAGCGAGTGCGGAAAGCGTGATAAAGCTCCTGAGAAAAATAAAGATTCAGTACATTCAGGTGAAATAGTTAAACTTTACTTGCAAGTTTTGTTAATCATTTCCGAAATGTGTATTTTCGCAAAAGTTTATGAAAAAAATACTCTTCATATCGGTTTTCGGTTTATTGAGCTGCAGCAAAAATACGCAGACCCATCCACCTGTGGGCGGTGTGCTCAGCAAGAATGATCTTGATGTCTCCAAGCAGAGAATGAAAAACCTGAATTCTCAGGAAAGATACCACATCCAGGAATGGATCAACGGGCAGCAGGCGAAATATTATCCAACCCAGCTGAATTACTGGGTGGATGTTCAGGGGTTTGACCAGAGACAGAGAAGGCAGGATGAAACCTTTATTTCGTATTCTTACGATCTGTATGATTTTGACCAGACAAAAATCTACGACCAGCCGATACAGAGAACAGATGCCAGATTCGGACACTTTGATGAGCTGAAAGCGGTAGAAGATGCTTTGCGTTTTATCCATGATGGGGAAGAAGTCACGCTTTTGGTTCCTTCGGCTCTTGCCTACGGTACGTATGGAGATGAAAAGAAAATCGATAATGATATCCCGTTAATTATAAAATTAAAAGCATTATAATCAATGAAATTGTTTAACAAAAATATAATTCTGGCAGCGGCAAGCATTTCGCTCATGAGTTGTACACCAATTTATAAAAAAATGAACGTAGACAAAGAAACTTACGAAGGTCTTAATGACGGACTGTACGCAAATCTTCAGACCACGAAAGGAAATATGATCGTGAAGCTTGAAGACAAGAAAGCTCCTGTAACGGTAGCCAATTTTATCGGCCTTGCAGAAGGGAAAATAGACAACAAGGCAAAAGCCAAAGGAGTTCCTTACTATGACGGAACCATTTTCCACAGAGTAATCAAAGATTTCATGATCCAGGGAGGAGATCCTCAGGGAACGGGAATGGGAGATCCGGGATATAAATTTGAGGACGAAAGAAACGACCTTAAGCATACCGGAAAAGGAATCCTTTCTATGGCTAATTCCGGACCGAATACCAACGGTTCCCAGTTCTTCATTACCGAAGTGGCGACACCCTGGCTGGACGGAAGACACACGATCTTCGGAAAAGTAGTAAAAGGAGAAGAGGTGATCGACGCGATTGCCAATGTAGAAAAAGGGCCTCAGGATAAGCCTAAAACAGATATCGTACTGGAAAAAGTGTCTGTTTTCAGCAAAGGTGACGAATATAAAAACTATGATGCTGCTAAAACCTTCACGGAAGGGAAAGCGAAAATTGCAGAAAACAACAAAGCATTTTTAGCGAAAGAAGAAGAGGATAAAAAGAAAAAAGAAGAGGAATTCAAAGCGAACCAGGAAAAAATGGTGGAAGATATGAAAGCCGGAATGCAGAAAACCGAATCCGGATTGTATTATAAAATCACCAAAACAACGGACGGAAAAGCTCCGAAAGCAGGTGACAATGTTTCCGTACACTATGCAGGAAAATTAATGGACGGTTCTGAGTTTGATTCTTCATTCAAAAGAAATGAACCGATTGAAATTCCGATCGGGATGGGAAGAGTAATCAAAGGTTGGGATGAAGGAATCCTTTTGTTAAAAGAAGGGGAAACCGCTACGTTATTGATTCCGCCGGCAATGGGCTACGGAGAAAGAGGCGCAGGAGGCGTGATCCCGCCAAATGCATGGCTGATCTTCGATGTTGAGCTGGTAAAAGTGAAATAATCAGATCTGAAATATAATGAAAAGCCGTCCGCAAGGATGGCTTTTTTATTGCGCTAAAGACTTCACTTCGGGTAGAATTTTGAAAAAAGCGTATCGGGAAGTTGAACAATATCAAAGGTCTCAACATATTTTTGTAACGATCGCGCCAAATTCTGCGACATATCAACAAAAATCCAACGTCACTTTGGTTAGACTTGAAAAAATCGTGTCGAGAAATTTATTAGTGTAAAATTCCAATTCGTTTTTCTGTATTTAATCCGAAAAATTCCGAACTGACGTACATAAAAGTAGTAAAATTATGAAAACCAAATCACTTCTGTTTCTATTCGTCCTGTTATCGTTTCTGTCACTGGCACAAACAAAAGCCAATCCTGACGATGCAGCTATTAAAAAAAGCCTTACTTATTTCATGAATTCAGTCATGAATAAAAAAATCGACCAGGCTGTCGGCTATATTTACCCCAAATTCTTTACCGTCGTTTCCAAAGACCAGATGACCCAGATCCTGAATATGACGTATAACAATCCTTTCATGAAGATTGAAGTCAGTAACATGAAATTCGGGAATATTGAAAAGCCGGAGCTTATCAACGGCGAATATTTCTCCATTGCCCAATATTATTTTACCATGAAATGCAATTTGTCTTCCCTGAATGACGACATGAAAAAGCAGGTGAATACGATGCTGGAAAAGAAATACGGCAAAAACAACGTGAAATATCTTTCCAAGGAAGGCATTTATTCCATCAACACAAACATGAAAGCCTGCGCTGTTTCCAAAGACCGTAAAAATTGGAAGTTTGTCATTGTCGAAAAGGAATACAAACCGCAATTAACAAAGGTACTTCCGAAAAAGGTACTGGATAAAATTTAGAATTTTAAATGTTTTATTGAAAGCTGTCCGTTGGGACGGCTTTTTTGTTGGGCAATCTAATTATAATTATTGGCAGGACGGTTTTCCACATTATTCTAATATAAGTCTGCAAAATCTGTAAAATCCAACGGGAAAAAAATCTATTCCGTTCTCGAAAGCATCCATTAATATCCTGCGGATTGTACACTGATTCCGCAGATTGGATAATTGGTTTCATCAGATTAATTTCAATAATGCTGTTACAATAATACATTGTTTTAGCAACGTTTTGTTGTTTCTGCAACATAAAAAGCAAGCTGAGCCGGAAAGCTTTTTTACAAGGATTGATTTTTATAAAGCCATTAATGATACGATAGCTTCTGTTTCTTTTGGGGTAAAAATTAACTTCATTCTAAGCTTTGATTTCAACATCCAGCTGTCTGCCTTCTGCTTCCGCTTTTTTATCCAGAGAACTGCCTACGGCAACACCAATCGCCATTCCGATTGGTAATCCGATGCTGAGTAATGCAATATTATTGATGAGCAGCCCGAACGCAACCCCAATTGGAAGCCCGAAAGCGCCCATTCCTAAAGCCAACCACAAATTACGGTAGTAATTTTTAGGAACGATCTTATGTTCTTTTTCAAGGAGTTTAATGAGGTCGTTTTGTTTTTGCTTCAGCAGTTTGTATAAATTTTTATCCCGTAAAGTGGTGGAATTGATCGATTCTATATCACTGTTGATACTATTTGCTGTTTCTGCTGAGATTTTCTTTTTTTCGAGTTCATTTAGCAGCTGTTGCAGCTGATCATAGAGTGCTTTGGTTTTGCTGTCGGTGAGAAGTTCGGGTTTCAGATCAGGTTTGATGATTTTCATATACTGTTTTTATGGTGATTATTTTTGTAAAACGCAAAGCTATACAAAGTTTTCTTAAATAAAATTGCATACTTCTTAAGGTAAACAAAGGCGTAAACTTAACAATGAAATACAAGTTTTTTGTGCTAAACTTTGTCTTTCCTCACAATATTCATGGTGATTATTTTTGTAAAACGCAAAGCTATACAAAGTTTTTTTAAATAAAATTGCATACTTCTTAAGGTAAACAAAGGCGTAAACTTAACAATGAAATACAAGTTTTTTGTGTTAAACTTTGTCTTTCCTCACAATATTCATGGTGGTTATTTTTGTAAAACGCAAAGCTATACAAAGTTTTTTTTAATAAGAGTGCATATTTCTTAAGGTAAACAAAGACGTAAACTTAACAATGAAATACAAGTTTATTTCAGCTTTACCAGTTTTTATCAATCATAAAGATCATCTGAGTCATGGCTACAGTGCCGAGGAGAAGCTCTCTTTTATTCACCTTATCGAAAGTATCTTCCACAGAATGGTGATAATCGAAATATCGCTGTGTATCTACCACCAGTTCAGCCAAAGGAATATCCAGCTTTTTTAACGGAGAAATATCCTGAATGGCTTCGGTCTGATCAAAATCATACACTCCGTACGGAAGAAAATAGTTTTTCCATTCAAAAATCAATCTTCTTCTTTGGGGTGACATATCCAGGGAGAATCCTCTCGGGGAATATCCTCCGGCATCTGTTCCTAAAGCAAAAATATGTCTTTCCCCTTTCTTTTTCACGTAGGCTGCGTACATGTCGCGGCCCTGTCCGCCATTCTCACTGTTGGCGTATAAAACAACCCGAATGGTATGCCTGTTTTCAATGCCGAGTGCTTTGAACGCTCTCAGGACTTCTATGCACTGAACAACGCCGGTTCCGTCGTCAATAGCACCTTCACCGAAATCCCAAGAATCCAGCTGTGCGCCAAGAAGAATTACATTAGAATCTTTTTTTCCGGGTATTTCAGCAATGATATTGGGGTTTGTGGTTTCGCCTTTCGATTCTGCGGTCATATTGATTTTAGCGGTAACTTTCTCTTTTTTCAGCAGCTTTTCAAGCTCATCTGCAGATCTCACTCCAATGGTTATGGCCGGGATTTTCACTTTATCATCCGGTTCATAATAAATCATCTTCGCATGCGGTATATCGTCATTAGCGGTGGTTAATGATCGTATAATTAATGCTTTTGCTCCTGTTAAAGCGATCACGGAAGGGGAGATAAGCTTTGATTTAGCGGCCAGAAGATAGGAATCGCTGGTATTAATAATCCTCGGATCCATGGGAAGATTTACAAAAACGATTTTATCCTTAAGCTGGCCTATTGATATAGCATTGAGCTCGGTGACACTATTGATTAATACAATTTCGCCTGTGAGATCTTTTCCTCCGGTACCTTCAGAATTTCCGAAGGATAACATTCTGATATTCTTCCAGTCTCCATTTCCGGCTTTTATCTGAAGGGACTCTCTTCCTCTTATCCACACCGGGACTTTTGCTTCCTGTCTCCAGATTGTTTCTACGCCTATTTCCTTCAGCTTTTTTTCGGCCCAATCTGCGGCTTTCTTGTATCCTGTTGTAGCACTGAAACGCGGCCCGATTCCTTTGGTAAGTTCACCCAGATTATCATAGGCAGTGCCATTCACCATAATTTCATCCGAAATTTTTTTAAACTCATCATGATAGTTGAGCTTTTGGGTGATGGCCGTTTTCCGTACCGGTTTTTTTACCGGCTTTTTCTGAGAAAATAAAAATCCACCCAAAAAGAGTGGAATGATAATGAATATTTTTTTCATTTATTTTTTACCGTTCTTTTTCCATGCTAAAAGTAAGGAAAAAATGGTTATTATTTATTGTTTCATATCGTACATCAGGAGTGCCGTAACCAATTTAGGTTCAATGAATGTGCATTTCGGGGGCATGCTCAGCTTTAAGTCTGAAATTTTAATCATATCATTAAAGCTCACCGGGTATATCCCGAATCCTGCTTTGCCTGCTCCGCTGTCAATTTTTTCTTTAAGATGATTAATTCCTTCAATATTGGAGGTTCCTTTGATGTAGTCTATTTTTTCCGAGCTGTCCGGATCTTCTATTTTTAAAATGTTTTTAAAAACATATTTGTCCAGAAGATGATGATCGAGATTATCTAAAGACATTTCCTGTGAACGCAGGTCATGCTTTACGTGCAGCGAATAGAATTTACCATCCATATACATCGAGATGTGGAACTTCTGCGAAGGGAAATAGGCTGTTTCTCCTTTTTCGTGGATAAGGAAATACGTTTCCAGCTGCTTTAAAAATTCTTCATTTGAAAGTCCGTTAAGGTCCGTTACAATCCTGTTGTAATCATGGATTTTAATCGACTGGTTGGAAACGATAAAGCTGTAAACAAAGTTGTAAAGTTCTGTTCCGTTATGTCTTTTGTTTTTTTCTTTTTGATGTTTTGCGTTCAGCGCTGTAGATCCGATCCTGTGGTGTCCGTCTGCAATATAAAAAGAATCAATCTGATCGATTACTTCTTTAAACTGCTGCAATTTCAGACGGTTGTCGATTCTCCATATTTTATGCCTGATGCCTTTGGTATCGACGTGATTAAAAATCGGAACATTCTTCTCCTCATGGTTCATGAGAAGCTCAATCTTGGAATTGGCAGGATAAGTAAGCAGCACAGGTTCTGCCTGTAAATTTACTTTCTCCAGGTAGTGTGCAAGCTTTTCTTTTTTCTGCGGAATGGTACTTTCGTGCCTTTTGATTTTCCCGTTCCAGAAATCTTCAATACTTGCCAATCCTAAAAGGCCTCTGAAAACCTGTTTATCCGGATAGATCTGTTCATAAAGATAATAGGCCGAATTGTCCTGAACGAGCTTGTTTTCGTCCATCAGTTCTTCAAAAGTAGAACGGATTTTTCTTAAATTCCTATCAATATCTTTGGATTTACTTACAACATAGGGTTTTATCATATTGATGTAAGTATCTTCCACCTGAGCTTTTTCCGCTATCTCTTCCTGGGTGAAGTTGTCGAGAGGATGAGTAGGGAAGGTGCTCTCATAGTCTTTATGTGGTCTTATTCCGCGAAAAGGTTTAAAAACAGGCATATTTTATTGTATGGTTTCTTTTATCTTGATAATTTGTTCTGCAAGCTCTACCCCTATTTTTTCCTGGGCATCTACCGTATTTCCGCCTACATGAGGCGAAAGCGACAGGGCAGGGTTCATCAGGAGAAGGACTTCCGGATTGGGTTCTTTTTCAAAAACATCCAGCGCAGCGCCGGCCACTTTACCCGATTCAATAAAATCAATCAGGGCTACTTCATTCATGACACCGCCTCTTGCCGTATTTACGATATAGACACCGTCTTTCATTTTTTCAAACTGGGGCGTATCTATAATATATTCATTCGTTTTTGGAGTGTTGATGCTGATAAAGTCTGCTTCTTTAAGGAATGCATCCATATCATTGGTGGAAGTAATTTCAAAGTTCACCGTCTGACCATCGAAAAACTCAAGGTTAAGCATTTTGGTTTTAGGTTTTCTCGTGAGAACGATAACTTTCATTCCCAGCGAAATTCCCATTTTAACGACTTCCTGGCCTATGCTTCCAAAGCCTATTACTCCTAATGTTTTTCCTGAAAGTTCGCAGGCTTTGCTGAACGATTTTTTCATGGCGTCAAAATGCGTTTCCCCTTCCAGCGGCATCAGCCTGTTGGATTCATGAAGAAATCTTGCAAGGGAGAAAAAATGCCCGAAAACCAATTCTGCAACAGATTTCGAAGAAGCAGTCGGCGTATTGATGACATGCAGCCCTTTTTCGATCGCATATTCAACGTCGATATTATCCATGCCGATGCCGCCTCTTCCAATGATTTTAAGTCCGGGACAGGCGTCTATAAGATCCTGCCTTACTTTGGTAGCGCTTCTTACCAGCAGGACGTCAACCTTATTTTCGTTGATGAAATTAATGACATGATCCTGAGCAACCCTGTTGTCCAGAATTTCAATTCCTGCATTTTTCAATGCCTGTTCACCTGCTTTGGAAATACCGTCGTTCGCTAAAACTTTCATTTTTTTATTTTGATTTAAGATTTAAAAAATTACAATATTTAAAAATTCTAAATCGGCTCGCAAATTAAGAAAATTTAAAGTAATGTTAATCATCTTTTAATCTCTGAATTTATAATCTGTAAATTATTTGAACGATTTCATTACATCAACTAATATCTGAACGCTTTCGATCGGTAATGCATTGTAGAGGCTCGCACGGTATCCTCCAAGGCTTCTGTGGCCGTTCAGCCCGCTGATTCCTGCTGCTTTCCAGGCATTGTCGAATGCTTCTTTTTTGCTTTCATCGGTAATTTTGAAAGAGACATTCATCAGGGAACGATCTTCTTTTACACAGAATGATTCAAACAAAGGATTGCTGTCTATTTCGTCGTATAATAATTTTGCTTTTGCTTCATTTCTGGCTTCGGCGCCTGCAATTCCACCGTTTTGCTCAAGATGCTGTAAAGTAAGCAGCGACGCATAAACCGGGAAAACCGGTGGTGTATTATACATGGATTCTTTGGCAATATGCTGCGAATAATCCAGAATGGAGAACATATTTTCTCTTCCTGTTCTGCCTAAGATTTCTTTTTTGATCACTACCAAAGTTACTCCTGCAGGTCCCATATTTTTCTGCGCTCCGGCGTAGATTAAATCAAATTTTGAGAAATCCAGCTGTCTTGAGAAAATATCTGAGCTCATATCACAAACCATCAAAGTATCTACTTCGGGGAAGGATTTCATCTGAGTCCCGTAAATGGTATTGTTGGAAGTACAGTGAAAATAATCATATTCCGAACCTACGGTATAATCTTTCGGAATAAAAGAGTAGTTTTCTTCTTTTGAAGAACCTACTACATCAACCGTTCCTACTTTTTTGGCTTCTTTAATGGCTCCTGCGGCCCAAGTCCCGGTATCGAGATAGGCAGCTTTTCCGCCAACTTTCATCAGGTTGTACGGAACCATGGCAAACTGAAGGCTTGCACCGCCGCCAAGATACAATACTTCATAATCGTCACCCAGATTCATCAATCTTTTTACAATGGCGCGTGCTTCATCCATTATTGCCACAAAATCTTTGCTTCTGTGGGATATTTCGAGAAGGGACAATCCAATTCCGTTAAAATCTAAAATGGCCTGTGCCGATTTTTCGAAAACTTCCTGAGGTAAAATGCAAGGTCCGGCGCTAAAGTTGTGTTTTTTGCTCATATTATTTATTTTTTTGGCTGCCGCAACAGATTATTTTACGGCAACATTTATAATTTATTTGGTAAAATACAGGTTATGATGTATAAAAAACCGTCTCATGATGAATGAGACGGCAGTTTTTATTCTCCGTGCAAGAATGCTTTTTTGTTTAGCAGTGCCTCTTCAGATTCTACATGGTCTTCATCCGGAACACAGCAGTCTACCGGGCATACGGCGGCACACTGCGGCTCTTCGTGAAAGCCTTTGCATTCGGTACATTTGTCTGTTACAATGAAATATACATCATCACTTACAGGTTCCTGTGGTGCATCTGCATTTACTGTAAGACCTGACGGTAGTGTTACGGTACCTTTAAGTGCGGTACCTTCTGAAGCTTTCCAGTCTACTGCGCCTTCATAGATTGCATTATTCGGGCATTCCGGTTCGCATGCGCCGCAATTAATGCATTCATCAGTTATTTTAATAGCCATCGCTAATTTTTTTTAAATTTGCACAAAATTACAAAATATTCCCCAATTTTGCAGTACTTATGAATATTGAAAATCAAGTTTTAGGACTTACGAGGCTTAGTGATTATATAAAAGCGTTTTTACTAAAAAATACTGAAGATTATAATGAGAATGATGTTGGTTTTGAACTTTTGATCAAGAAGTCTGAAATTGAGAACCCGTGGTTTACGGTGGAGAATCAGAAATTTGCTCTAAGGCAGTGGGCTGATCTTTTGACAGAAGAAAATATCAATAACTGGCTTTCGGAATATTCCATTTCAAAATTAACGAAAAGAGTAGGGCTTATTCTGGCCGGCAACATTCCTCTGGTGGGGTTGCATGATGTAATTTCCGTAGTGCTGAGCAATCATATTCCGGTTATAAAATTGTCTTCCAAAGACCGATACATGATTCCTTTTTTACTTAAAAAATGGAGTGAATTTTCGGACGGAAATGTACAGTTTGAGTTTGTAGAAAAGCTGGAATACTTTGATGCTATTATCGCTACAGGAAGCAACAATACGGCACGGTATCTCGAGTATTACTTTAAGAACCATCTTCATATCATCCGGAAGAACAGAACTTCAATTGCGGTGATCAAAGGTGATGAAACTGAAGAGGAACTTCAATTTTTGGCAGAAGATATTTTCAGGTACTTCGGATTGGGCTGCAGAAATGTGACAAGGCTTTTTATTCCTCAGGATTTTGTAATCGACAGGCTTTTTGAAAGCTTCATAGGTTTTCAGGATATTATCAATCATAATAAGTATGCCAATAATTACGATTATAACAGGGCGATTTATCTTCTGAACCAGGAAAAATTCTGGGATAATAATTTTGTGATGATGAAGGAAGATGAAAAACTCTTCAGTCCGCTTTCTGTGATTAATTTCAGCAGGTATTCTTCCCTGGATGAAGTGAGAAATTTTATCGCTGAAAACGAAAAAAATATCCAGTGTGTTGTGGCTAAAAAAGAGCTTGGATTGGATTCTGTTGCATTGGGGGAAGCTCAAAATCCCGGTCTTAATACGTATGCCGACAATGTTGATACGATGAAATTTTTATCGGTAATATAATTCTTCGTATCTTGCTGGCAACCAATCATCGATTCACATGAAAAAAATATTTTTTATAGGTACATTTTTTGCTTTTCACTGGGCTTTTTCCCAGCAAAAGAGCAGTATAAAGATTGTTGAGAGTAAAAAAATAGAGCTTACATCGGAATTAAGTAAGGATAAGGTTGATTTATACAATCAGGCTTTTATGAAGTTTGTTGCTGCGCTGAAAGATTCGGATAAAGAAAAAGTCAAAACTCTGGTTTCAGATAAGATCAAGTATTATATGTCTGATGATATGGTCTCAAGATTATCCGGAGGGATCAGTTTTGACCGTAAAATGGAGGTGTACAAATCAGGTTACCAGAAACTGTACGAGAATGAAACGTATTCCATTATTCAATACAAATATTCTGATGATAAGCAGAATCCGCCACGGGATATTATTAATGTAATTTTCGAAAATGACGGAAAAATTCTCGGAGTAAAGCCTGAATATGCGGAGTAGCTTATGAGCAATAAGTAATATTATGTAATAAAAATAATTAACTTTAAAATAAAAAAACTATGATGACAGACGTTTTGGTTGCGCATTCTTCAGATGTTGAGAAAGCCGACTTTTACAAAAAAACTTATCTTCACGTTGCATTGGCAATTCTTGCGTTTATTGGTGTGGAAACTGTTTTATTGCAGATGGTTCCGGATCAGGTAATCTTTGCCATGTTTGCCCAGCGCTACATCTGGCTTTTAGTGATCGGAGTGTTCTGGCTGGCTTCTGTTCTTGCTACGAAATGGTCTCTTTCACTAAGCAAATCGACGCAATATTTCGGTTTGGGATTTTATATTTTGCTGGAAGCCGTTATCTTCCTTCCGTTAATTAAAATCGCCACTCTTTATACGGGGCCACAGGTGATTTTCCAGGCAGCAATGCTTACCATTGCGATGTTTTCAGGGATTTCATTCGTTGCCTTTACTTCAAAAAGAGATTTTTCTTTCCTTAGAAACATTATTGTGATCGGAGGATTTATTTCTTTAGGACTTATTGTTGGCGGAATGCTTTTCGGATTTAATCTTGGACTTTGGTTCTCGGTAGGAATGGTGATCCTTGCTTCTGCAACTATTCTGTATCAGACAAGTAAGCTTAAAGATTCTTACAGCACTAACCAATATGTAGGAGCTTCTTTACAGCTTTTTGCTTCGATCATGCTTTTATTCTGGTATATCTTGAGTATTCTGATGAGCAGAAGAAGTTAAGGTTGTGAGAAGTGAAAGGTAAAAAGTGAGATGTAATAGACACATATTCTATAATCCAAAAAATCCTGATGTTTTTTCATCGGGATTTTTGTTTGGAAGTTTAGGCATAAACTTCATAAGATTTAAGTTTAAAATCTTTCAACTTTAAATCAGATTTTTATTTGTCAATAGATCCTAAAACCTTCTGAGCAAAAGAATTTAGAGCATCTTTTTCACTCATTCCGGATTGTACGGCAGCGTGAACTTCCAATGCTCCGCAAATGTTGGTAATCAATTCTCCGGCAACATTAAGGTCTTCCTCGCTTGTTCCTCTGAATTCACAGAAACTTTCCAGCACTTCCAGTGTTTTTTCAAGGTTTTCAGGCGTCTGATTCTGATAGAACTGTCTTATGATAGGTAACTTCATTATAATTCGTTAAATAATTCGGTTAAACTCTCTGCTTTATTGGTCTGAACCTGATTTACCAGCTCACCGTTTCTGAAGATGGCAAACGTTGGTAAATTGTCTACTTTAGCCAATTTTCGGCTTTCCGGCAATTTTTCGGCATCTACATATAAGAAAGGAATACTGTCATTGTCAGAAGCTAATTTTTTGAATTTCGGCTTCATAATTCTGCAGTTTCCGCACCATGTTGCGCCGTACTGTACGACTACTTTTTCATTTTCGCTTACAATATTCTGAAGCGTATCTTCTGTTAATTCTGTATACATTTTATTAATTTGAAAATTTGGTAATTTAATAATTTGAAAATGATGATAAACAGAAAATGAGATAATTTTAGACAATCAATATGATTAATTTTCAAATTATCTCATTTTCAAATTAACACATTGTATTAGTTTTTAGCTAAATACTCAGCAGTAGAAGTTCTGTCTGCTCTCATGGCATCTTTTCCTTCCTCCCAGTTGGCTGGGCAAACTTCACCATGCTTCTGAACGTGTGTATAAGCATCAATTAATCTTAAATATTCTTTTACATTTCTTCCCAAAGGCATATCGTTTACAGACTCATGGAAGATTTTTCCTGTTTCGTCGATAAGATATGTTGCTCTGTATGTAACGTTTGAACCTGTGAAAACTTCTTCACCTTCATCATTGTATTCAAAATCCTGATCAACAATTCCTAAAAGGTTCGCCAGCTGTCTGTGTGTGTCAGCAAGAATCGGGTACGTAACACCTTCGATACCTCCGTTATCTTTTGATACATTTAACCATGCAAAATGCACTTCGTTGGTATCGCAAGAAGCACCGATTACTTTAGTGTTTCTTTTTTCAAATTCTCCTAAAGCTTCCTGGAAAGCGTGGAGTTCAGTTGGGCACACAAAAGTAAAATCTTTCGGATACCAGAATAAAAGGACTTTTTGCTGATTGTTTGTTGCTTCTTCAAAGATATTGATTCTTAAATCGTCACCCATTTCAGACATTGCGTCGATGGTTACATTCGGGAATTTTTTTCCTACTAAAGACATAATTTCTTGTTTTTATTTAAATTTTTCTGGTGCAAATATAGAAACATTTCGTCTATCGAACAAATAGTTTTTGATAAATAAAATCTATCAGGATATTAGCTTTAATGCAATAAAAAAAGCCCTGAATTCAGGGCTTACAATTATTTAAGATGGAAAAAATTAATAACCAAATATCTCAGTAAGATTCAGTTTTTTTACTTCTCCCAGTTTCTGCATATCTGCTTCGTTCACTTTGTCCTGAGAAGCTACTACACAATAGGTGTAGTTTTTGCCTTTCATTTCTTTGTTGTGGAAGCTGTTGATGTCTGCAAAAGTAAGTTTAGGAGCCTGTTCGTAAACGTTCTTTCTGATGTCTGAATTATTTCCAAGCTTCTGTGCTCTCAAATAGGTGAAAATGATTCCATCCTGAGTTATCCTTTCTGCAGCAATAGATTTTTTAAGTCCGCTTTTTGCCGTTTCGAAAAGCTGATCAGATTTCGGAAGGGTAGTAAGCAACTCATTCATCGCTGTGGTAGATTCGTTGAATTTATCAGCCTGAGTTCCTACGTACGCCATAATCATATCTTTATCCTCCTTTTTTCCGGGAAGAGAAAAATAAGAATAGGTAGAATATGCTAACGCTTTTGATTCTCTGATTGTCTGGAATACTACGGAACCCATTCCGCCACCGAAATAATTGTTGAATAAACTTACCGTTGGCGTAATGCTTACATTGTAAGGATCACTGTTTCGCACCCAGAAAATTTCTGCCTGAACCATATCGTAGTGGGCAAATAAAACCTGGTTTTTATCCGTCGAAACCTGTGTGAACGTTTTAGATTTCGGCATGTCTTTAAGCGAAGCCGGAACGTTATGGACTGATGCTAAAGAAGATGATACTTCGTTTGCAGATTTCGGTCCGTAGTGAAGAATTTTATGTTTATAGTTAAATAAATCATGAAGCATGTTCACGAGATCTTCTGCTTTTAATGCATCAAGTTCAGCATCCGTTAAAACGTTATTAAATGGATTCTGAGGGCCATACTGCGCATAGCTTCTAAGCCCGCTCATAATGGCACCTTTGTTTTGTTTAGCGTTTGCTCTTGATTTTTTAAGTCTTGCTTTATAAGAGTCCAGTGCTTTTTGATCCGGCTGGCAATTTTTAATCAAATCTTCAAACAATGCGGCCGTTTTTTCAAAGTTTTCATTTAAACCTTCCAAAGAAACGTATGTTTCTTCATTTCCTGCACTTACGTTAAAGCTTGATGCCAGTTTGTAAAACTCTTTACTGATTTGCTCTGAGGATTTATTTTTCGTTCCTAAATATTGCAGGTATTCTGCTGCCAAAGGAAGCATTTTATTGTTCCATCTTCCGGAATCAAAATGATAATACAATCTGAAAAGCTGGTTATCCGTATTTTTTACAGAAAGGATATCCACTGATTTCAGCTTGCCTTTATCAATATCTTTATTGAAATCCAGCCACATCGGAGCAATCGGCGATTCCGGCATCTCGTCAATTTTTTTCAGGAACGGCGATTGGTCTTCTCTGTTTACGGAAACGGCGGTAATGGTCGGTTTGTCTACTTTCAGAATGTTTTTGTCTTCCCCTTTTCTTTTATAAACCGCTACGTAATTGTTGTCTTTAAGATATTTTGATGCAAAATCCATAATATCTTTTTTCGTAATCTTAGAGATTTCCTCAACGTATTCCAGCTGTGTTTTATGATCTACCTCGGAAGTGAATTCATCCATCAGGGACTCTGCTCTGGATGTATATTTTTCATATTTCTGAATTACATTTTTCTTTTCATTATTAACAATGGACTGCATCAGATCATCCGAAAACTCTCCTTTTCTCAATTTGTCAATTTCCTGAAGCAATAAACTTTTAACATCATCCAAAGATTGTCCTTCCGTTGGATTTCCCTGTAACAATAATGCCGAATAATCTTTCAGAACGTATGGGAAAGCGTATGCACTCAAAAGTTTCTGTTTTTTAACAAGGTCAAGGTCAATTAATCCTGCCTGTCCGTTGGTCAGCATGCTTCCGATAAAATTCAGCATTCTTGCATCCTTTGTAGTTGCTCCCGGAAAACGGAATCCGATCATGATGTTTTCAGGATTCGGACCGTAAACTTCTCTGGTGATCGGTGCGGTGATCGGACTTTCCTGCCCCGGATTATATACAGGAACAGGTTTGTTTTTCATGTAAGAAAATGCCTTATCAATTTTGGCAATCATTTCATCAGGATTAAAATCTCCCGACATGATAATTCCCATGTTATTAGGAACGTAATAATTATTGTAGTATTCTCTGATCGCTTTTAATGAAGGGTTTTTCAAATGCTCAATCGTTCCGATGGTTGTCTGTTTTCCATAATTGTTGTTGGGGAACATGGCTGCAAACATCGCTTCCAGAACTTTTCTTCCGTCGTTATCAAGACCGCGGTTTTTTTCTTCATACACTGCTTCCAGCTCGGTATGGAAAAGTCTCAGAATCGGTTGTCTGAATCTTTCTGCCTGAACAGCAAGGAATTTATCCGTTACGTTTGCAGGAATATCTTCTGTATACACCGTCTGTTCATAAGATGTGAAAGCATTGGTTCCGTCTGCACCCATTCCCGACATCATTTTGTCGTACTCGTTGGCGATAGCATATTTTGCAGCTTCCCCGGAAACTTTATCAATCTCTTTATAGATTTCCTTTCTTTTTGCTTCGTCTTTGGTAGAGTTATACTTTTCATAAAGCGCATCGATCTGATCCAGCAACGGTTTTTCCTTTGCCCAGTCTTTGGAACCGAACTGATCGGTACCTTTAAAAAGCATATGTTCAAGGTAGTGTGCTAAACCAGTGTGATCTGCCGGGTCTGTTTTACTTCCTGCCTTCGTAGCAATATAAGTCTGTATTCTGGGATCTTTTTTTGTAGGACTTAAAATAACAGTAAGACCGTTTTTCAGCGTATAATATCTTGCAGCAGTAGGATCATTGGTTACATATTTATACGTGTAGCCGTTTGATTTGGCTTCTTTCCACTGGAAATCCTGTCCGTAAGCATATCCGCAGTAGCTTGCCGCTGCAATGCTTGTAACGATGGTAATTTTCTTTAAAAAATTCATTGTAAGAATAGTTTTTAGTTTTTATGTTAATTGAATTGTTCTAATATATTTTTAATTCTCTTCATGGCTTCCATAAGATCTTCTTCCGAAGCGGCATAGGAAAACCTGATGCATTCCGGGCTTCCGAAAGAAACTCCGCCTACACAACCGACATGGGCATTTTCAAGAAGGAACATGGCAAAATCATCAGAATTTTTGATTTCTGTTCCATTTAACGTTTTTCCTATATAAAATGATACATCAGGAAAGAAATAAAAAGCAGCTTTTGGAAGCACCACTTTGAATCCCGGAATTTCTTTAATTAAATCGTACACCAGATCTCTTCTTTTTCTGAAAGCATCAATCATGTATTGATATTTCGAAGGATCTGTTTTCAGTGCGGTGATGGAAGCTCTTTGCGCAACCGTATTGGCTCCGCTCGTCATCTGTCCCTGGATTTTTTCGCAGGCTTTGGCCAGCCATTCCGGGCATGCGGAATACCCGATCCGCCATCCTGTCATGGCGAAAGCTTTCGACATCCCGTTGATAACGGCTGTCTGCTCATACACTTCCGGAAACTGAGCAATGGAAGTGGTTTTTGTTTCATAGTTGATATATTCGTAGATCTCATCTGATATTACGGTCACATGAGGATATTTTGAGATAACCTTAGCAATTGATTTTAATTCATCATAGGTGTAATATCCACCAGACGGGTTACATGGTGAGCTGAAAAGCACGGCTTTGGTTTTCTCTGTAATGGCTTCTTCCAGCTGCTCTGCTGTAATCTTAAAATCTGTTACATAAGAAGTAGGAAGCATTACGGAAACTCCGCCCATCATTTTTACCATTTCGTCGTAGCTTACCCAGTAAGGGTTTGGAAGAATCACTTCGTCGCCATCATTGAGCAAAGCAGCCAAAACATTTAAAATAGCCTGTTTCGCACCATTTGATACGCAGATCTGTGTAGGTTTATATTCTAATTCATTGTCTCTTTTCAGTTTGTGAGCAATTGCTTCCCGAAGTTCTAAAAATCCGGGAACAGGAGAGTAGTGGCTGTAGTTCTCGTTAATGGCATCGAAAGCTGCCTGTTTGATATTATCCGGAACATCAAAATCCGGTTCGCCTAAAGTAAGGCTGATAACGTCTATTCCATTGGCTTTCATTTCACGTGCCTTATTGGACATAACAAAAGTCTGTGAGTAACCAAGTCGTTGTACTCTGTCTGAAAGTTTCTCCATTTAATAATTTCTATTTTAACAAATATATAATAAAAAGTATTTTATGGAAAATTAAAATAGAAGTAAACTTTTTGTGCGGCCTAAAACTTATATTTTGTAGCTTTCTCAAAGTATTTTAAAACAGAAGTTCTCAAAATAACCGCCCTTTAATTTAATTCAGATATAAAAGTAAATGAATTTTTTTCAGTCCTATAGTCCCAAAAAGTATAAATTGACTGAAAAAATAGTCCAAACTAAAGATCTGAGAATCTTTAGGTGATGATATTTGAATAAAGGGTATAAAAAACTTATTTTTGCTTTTTTATAATATTTCACATGTCTACAACGTTACTACTAAAATACTTTCCGGATCTTACAGAAAAACAGGTTGAACAGTTTAGCAAACTTGAAGATCTTTATCACGAATGGAATGAAAAAATTAATGTAATTTCCAGGAAAGATATGGAATCCCTTTATGAGAAGCACATCCTGCATTCTTTGGGGATTGCGAAAGTAATGGAGTTCGCTCCCGGAACCAGGGTTTTAGATATCGGAACCGGCGGCGGTTTCCCTGGAATTCCATTAGCGATTTTATTTCCGGAAACAGAATTTACGTTAATTGATTCTATTGGGAAAAAAATAACGGTTGTAAAAGCAGTTGCAGAAGGAGTAGGATTGCAGAATGTAAATGCCATCCACGGAAGGGCCGAAAAGCTGAAGGAGAAGTTCCACTTTGTGGTAAGCCGTGCCGTAACGCAAATGCCGGAATTTTTGAGATGGCTGAAAGGCAAGTTTGAAAAGGAACAGTTTAACCCTAAACATAACGGAATTTTATATTTAAAAGGCGGGGAACTCGCTGAAGAGCTTGCCGGAATTAAATGTGAAATTTTCAATCTTAAAAACTATTTTGATGAAGAATTTTTTGATACGAAAAAAGTGGTTTACGTGTCAAAAGGCAATTTTAATTCTTAAATTTTAACATATTTTAGGAATACTATTTGCTGTAAAAAATTACTGATAATCAAAATTTTGTTGTTATGAAAAAGCTTGTATTTTCTGTGCTGATTTTAGGATTGTCCATTACTTCCTGTGATGATGATGACGATTATCAGACCATCGAATCCATCGATAAAATCAAAATAGACAGCGTAAAAATAGTGAACGACACGATGGATGTTTTCAGCATTCAGAGCATCAAAACGTATTCAACCTATCCGTCTCACTGCGAAGGATTTTATGGATACGATTATGTTCATAACGACAACTTGACCAGAACAGTTACCGCTTATAAATATATCACCAATGGGCCCTGCACACAGGCTACGTACACTGCTGCCAATCAGATCAATTTCAGTCCGCGCAGAACAGGCACATACACTTTCAAATTCTGGAACGGAGGCAATACCTGGATCACCAAAACAATAGTAGTTGAGTAAATAAATGAAATGGATTTTTTTAGCGTGTTTTCTGATTTCCAATATGTT
Organism: Chryseobacterium salviniae; assembly: GCF_035819015.1. Taxonomy (NCBI): domain Bacteria; kingdom Pseudomonadati; phylum Bacteroidota; class Flavobacteriia; order Flavobacteriales; family Weeksellaceae; genus Chryseobacterium; species Chryseobacterium salviniae. Next base: position 112,292 of record NZ_JAYLAA010000019.1, read on the forward strand.
GTTCAGTCAGAAAATCTATTGGAGCGAAAATGTGAAATTAAACTGGAGCAACTTTAAGAGCAAAGTAAACAACCAGAGCGGAACCAATGTTGTGGCGTATACCAACTGCGGCTGGATTTACTCGTACGTAAAATCTTCCAACCCGAAAGCTCCTGTAAAAATAGAGGTCAGCACGGTTTTTAATGAAGACAAATCCTGGAAAGACGTAAAAAGAATCAACGATTATATTCTTCTTCACGAGCAAAAGCACTTTGATGTTGCTGAATTATTTTCCAGAAAACTGCGTAAAGAAATAGCGGAAAATATAAAGACTTCTTCAGATTTCCATAGGAAGTTTAAATCTATTTATAATAGAATTCTTAAAGAATATCAAGATTTCCAGAGAAAATACGACAGCGAAACAAAAAACGGAATTCTGGAAGACAAACAATCGGAATATAATCGTATTATTGCTGAAGGATTAGAAAATTACAAAAGCTATAAATCGTCTTGAAATTCCTGAATAAAATCATTGATGAACTTCTTGGTCAAAACAGTGATCTCTCCGGCTTCAATGTCATTCTGCCCGGGAAACGGCCTATTGTTTTTATCCGTCAAATTTTAAAAGAAAGAAATTACTCAGGGTTTCTTCCCAATTTTTTTACCGTTGAAGAACTCATTCACCGCATTGCTGATACGCAGGAAATCCAGGGAATTTCACTCTGGCTCTTTGCTTTTGACGTCTATAAAAGTCTTAATCTTATCCCGAATGACGAATTTTCAGAATTTTTGAAATGGTTTCCTACTTTGCAGAAAGACTGGGACGATATGATGAAATTTTCTGAAAACGACCAGGCAGTGCTGCATTATATGTTTGATGAAGAAAGAATTAAAGACTGGGCACAGAATCTCGGTGATGAAGAGGATGTTCCGAGAAAGAAATTCCTCAATTTCTGGAAAAATATGAATGTTTTTCTTCCGGTGCTAAAGAAAAGATTACAGGAAAAAAACTGGGCAACTTCAGGAATGATTCATGAGACGGCAAAAAAACACATTGAGGAGTTTTCTAAAAATACAAAAGAAGAATTTGTCTTTTGTGGCTTCAATGCGTTTACACCAGTAGAAGAAAAACTCGTAAGAAGCCTTTTGCAGTGGAATAAGGGACAGTGTTTCTTTCAGGCAGACCGGTATTATTTCGATGATGAAAGGCAGGAAGCCGGAAAATTCCTCAGGGATCATAAAACATGGAAAGAATTCAATGACAGCCGGATTTTCAAATGGATTGAGGATGATTTTAACCAGCCAAAAAATATAAAAGTCTACGAGGTTTCCGGAAATATTACCCAAACCAAAATTTTACCGGAAATTTTTAATGAAATCGAAGATAAAACCTACTCGAATACAGCTGTAGTTTTGCTGGACGAAAACCTTTTGCCTGCAAGCCTTGATGTAATGTACGGAATTCAGAACCTGAATATTACAATGGGTTTTCCGTTGAAGAACCTTTCTTTTTCCAATGCGGTAAAGCAGCTTTTTTATCTTCAAAAACAATTGGAAAAAAATAAATCTTCCTATTATTACCGGGATATTTTCCCTATTCTTGAAGAGCTTCCGAAATCTGTTGAAGATGAAGCGGTTATCGATAACTTTAAAGCTAAAATCGAGGAAAGAAATATCGTCTATATTTCAAAAAAGTTAATGAACGAGCTGTTGAACGGTCTTTCTTATTTTAACCTGCTTCAAAAAGCGAGTTCAACCAACGATTACCTTGATGCGCTCATCGCATTCTGCCAAGAAATAAAGTGGCTCGATATTGATGACATTCAGTATGAAAATGTTTCCCATTTTGAAAATGCATTCCGGATTATTAAAAACCAGCTTTCTCCCTATCAGTTTGAGATAAAAATGGAAACGCTGGAAATTCTTATTAATCAGCATATTAATTCTGAAAGCATTGACTTTCAGGGAGAACCTTTACGCGGACTTCAGATCATGGGACTTTTGGAAACCCGTCTCCTTAACTTTGAAAATGTAATCCTGCTTTCCGTGAATGAAGGAAAGCTCCCGTTGGGAAATTCACAGAATACCTATATTCCTTTTGATGTAAGGAAGTTTTTCGATCTTCATACTTTCCTGGAAAACGACAGCATTTATGCCTATCATTTTTACCGCCTTATTCAGGATTCAAAGAATGTTCACCTGCTGTTTAATGCATTAAGTTCGGGAGTCAATACCGGAGAAAAAAGCAGGTTTATTACGCAGATTGAAATGGAAAGTGATCATGATATTGAACATCTGATCATTGAGAACTCGTCGGAACCAATTATTACCCAACCCATCGAAATTAAGAAAACGGATATCGTTCTGGAAAGACTGGAAAAATGGAAGTCTAAAGTTTCTGCATCGCATCTTACCAGCTATCTTTATAATCCTATTGATTTTTATCTTTCGAAAATTCTGAACACTTCAGAAACCGATGAAATTGAAGAGGAGCTTTCCGTAAAAAATTATGGAAATCTTGTTCATTATTCACTTCAAGAAGTTTATGAAGCCTTAAAAGGTAAGGTATTAAAAGAAAATGATTTAAAGAATTCAATTAAAGCAATAGATAATTATATAGAAGTAGCTATTGACAAGCTGAAACACCAGCCGGAATTTTATGAAAAAGGAATGAATTTTATCCACCGGGCGATTGCTAAAAAAGTAATTGAAACAATTCTTACCCATGATCTTGAATTGGTGAAAAGTGGAAATGCATTAGAAATTATTGATATCGAAAAGCGTTTTGAAGGCGTAGATTTTTATTTAAATGAAACCGACAAAATTTCATTCTTCGGGTTTATTGACAGAATCGACAGGCTCAACGGAACGCTGAGAATTATAGATTACAAAACGGCAAAAATCAAAAATCTTGTCGTAAAAATTGATGAAGATAAAATTGATGAGTATTTTCATAACAGCGACCGAAAACAGGCCCTGCAGCTTTGCATTTACCAGTATGTGGTGGAAAATCTCCCGGAATTCTGGGGCATGCCCGTAGAAACGGGAATCTGGAGCTTTGCCGAAGCTAAAAAAGGCGTTGTATCCCTTCAGTTTGAGAGAGGAACTATTGATGACGCAATGAAATCCGTCAAAAGCCTGATTGAAGAGATCCTGAATCCGGATATTAATTTTGTGGAAGAAATTAAGACGTACTCAAACTAAATTTTTTATATCCCGCAGATCTTGCAGATTACGCAGATTTATCATTTAATTAAATATAAAGGTGGTTTAAGAAATACTACTTAGCCACCTTTTCTTGTTTACAATGTATTATGATTGGTGGCTGAGGGACTCGAAGCCACCATTATATTTAAAATGCGTTGATCCCTGTTATATCAAGGCCTGTAATGAGAAGGTGAACGTCATGCGTTCCTTCGTAAGTAATGACTGATTCCAGGTTGGCAGCGTGTCTCATCATTGGAAATTCTCCCATAATTCCCATTCCGCCTAAGATCTGGCGCGACTCTCTGGCAATATCAATCGCCATTTTCACATTGTTTCTTTTCGCCATTGAAATTTGTGCAGGAGTAGCTTTATGTTCATTTTTAAGGTTACCCAACTGTAAACAAAGCAGCTGAGCTTTAGTAATTTCTGTTAAAAATTCAGCTAATTTTTTTTGCTGTAACTGATATGAACCAATTGGTTTTCCAAACTGTTTTCTTTCTTTGGAATACTGAACAGCCGTGCAGTAGCAATCAATCGCAGCTCCGATAACTCCCCAGGAAATACCATATCTCGCTGAATTTAAACAAGATAAAGGCCCTTTTAATCCGGTAACACCCGGAAGTAAATTTTCTTTAGAAACTTTTACATTATTGAAAACCAGCTCTCCTGTTTTTGAAGCTCTTAAGCTCCATTTGTTGTGGGTTTCCGGAGTGGTAAAACCTTCCATTCCTCTTTCAACAATCAGCCCCTGCACTTTACCTTCTTCATTTTTAGCCCAAACTACCGCAATATCGCAAAGCGGCGAATTGGTGATCCACATTTTGGCACCGTTCAAAAGATAGTGGTCTCCCATGTCTTTGAAGTTGGTTTCCATAGAACTTGGATCAGAGCCGTGATTAGGTTCGGTAAGACCGAAGGAACCGATCATTTCTCCGGCTGCCAGTTTAGGCAAATATTTTCTTTTCTGTTCCTCAGAACCGAATTCATTGATAGGGAACATTACAAGGGAACTTTGTACGGAAGCAGCAGAACGCACGGCAGAATCACCTCTTTCAAGCTCCTGCATAATCAGGCCGTAGGAAATCTGATCCAGCCCGGAACCGCCATATTCAACAGGAATATAAGGCCCTAAAGCTCCGATCTGTCCCAATTCTTTCATCAAATTCGGAATGTCGGTGTGATTTTGTGCGGCATGATCAATCTGTGGCATGACAAAACTTTCTACCCAATCTCTTACGGACTGCCGGATAAGTTTGTGTTCTTCGGTAAGCAAGGAATCTATCCCGTAATAATCGGGAATGCTTGTAAGGGAATAATATGACATTATATTTTAATTTTCCTAAAAATAAGACTTTTAACTATTTCAGAGAAATTTTTTTGAATGTCTTTTTATTGTTTGATTTATAACAAGTTATAAGTAAATTTTCATGACATGGCAACAAATCAGTTTTCCTCCTCTTCGTTCGAAATAGGGTACTGGTTGGTCGGATTGTAGATTCTTTTTTTAAACTTGTACAGATACGGCGCTTTATTGGCAGAGCCGTCATACAGTTTTTCAAGCCTGTCAAGAATATTTAAGCTTAAAATTTTACGCTGAAAATTGTTCCTTCTGAATTTCTGTCCTAAAATTGTCTCATAAAGACACTGAAGATCTTTCATCGTAAATTTTTCAGGGAGAAGATTACTTGCCGCCACCTCGGTATTGATATTCATCCTTAAATATTCCAGTCCGGTTTCAATAATCCGGTCATGGTCAAAAGCCATTTTGGGTAATTTGCTGACTTCAAACCATTCGCAGGTTTCATTAAAAGCATCGGGAAATGTATTGGCAATGGAAAAATCAATAAGGCTGCAATAGCCAACCGTAATAAATCTCTGGAAAATCCAGTGGTCTTTCGGGACTTCAATACCTTTATTCCTCAAAAGAATCTGGTGTACATTATTCTCTGTCCTGTCGATTCTTCCGAAGGTATGAAATTGTTTCAGGAAAATATCCTTGAGATGCGTCCTTTCGTATAAAACACGTTCCGCAGCTTCACGCAGATCTTCATCATTAAATACAAATCCTCCGGGCAGAGACCACAGATCCAGATCGTGATACTTTAAAAGCAGCACTTTCAGAATGTTGTTATGAAAACCGAATATGGTGCAGTCAACAGATACGTGTGCTACAAAATCTTTTGTATCAATGAGTTCCTGGAGCGTCTCCTTATTTTTTTCGGTATTAATTTTCATGGTAGTAAAAATAAAATTTTTTTCTAAATTTTTTTATCTGCAAATCTAAAATAAATCAAACTAAATGTAAGTATCACAATAACAGCAAATAAGATATACACCGGATAGAAAGACAACAGCTCATTTCCGAATAAAACGGCCATGATGATAGAGCTTACAGAACTTCCCAATGACGAAAAAATAACAATAAGTGAGGTGAAAAGATTTGCTTTGGATTTATCTATCCGGGCTATCATTTTCGAATTAACGACAGGGTATAGCGGCGAGAGAAATAATCCTATTACCGGGAATAAATATAAAAGAGCCCCCGAATCTTCAGAGTCAAAAAACTGTATTCCGATGATGGCCATCAGTACAGCTATAATAAGCGATATACAGAAAATATAATATTTTGAAAGTGAAAACCGGTGAATGATGTTTGCGGTAATCGTTCTTCCTAAATAAGAAAATAATGCTAAAAACGAGGAAGCCTGCAGCGCAAAAAAAGAGTTCACTTTCAAATGTTTCTTATAAAAAGAAGGCAGCCAGGAATTAAAGCTCTGTTCAAGGAACACGATAGAAAAAATAACCGCTAAAAATATGATTAGCAATGGATTAAATATTTCCGAAAGATCTTTTATGATATCATCTTTCCTTATTCTTTCCGGCTCTGCGACAGGAAGCTTTAAAAATAAAAAGATAGTAATGGCACAAAGCAGGGAAACCGACAAAAACCCGAATTTCCAGAATTCTGAATATTGGCTTGAAATAAGCCACCCAAAACCTGTATTCACCACAAAAATCCCTATCATAAAAGAAGCTTCCACGCTGTTCATGGTTTTAGCGAGCGCCTTTTCTTCAGAAATATTGTTCCTGATAATCCCGAAAACACATATTTTACCGATCGCAAAACAAGCGCCAATGATTGCAAACCATAATCTGTAAAACCAGAATACTTCTACAAATGGCAAAATAAGTGAACAAATCCCAACAATTGTTAACGCAATAATAAGTGATTTTTTTGTCCCGAACCGGCTTATAAAATTCACTGCAAAAAGTGAAATAAATGCAATCGGAAGATCTTTGAAAGATTCCAGAAAACCAAGTTTCTCATAAGTGACTTTTGCCTCTGAAAGCTGAAGGATAACGATGCCCATACAATTCAGCACCATCGAAAAAATGAGAAAAGTAAGTCGCAGCGGAAGTGAAATTTTTGAAAGTTGGCTTGTCATTTTGGGTGCGGTTATCATTAAAATTTTATCAAAATTCAGCTTTTTAAGGAAAGAATTTATGCCTTTAAACCCCCAAAAATAAACGAAAAATTAAAATAATTATTAATAAAATGTTAAATAAAAGAAAAAAAATATATTTTTATTGTCTCAATTTGAGAATTAAAAACTAACTGTATATGAATGTAAGAATATCTAGAAGTTTGGGAATGGTTGCAGTGCTTTATTTTACTGCCAATTTCAATGCCCAGAACACACAGAATGACACCCTCCAGAAAGAGCAAAAAATTGAGGAGGTAGTAATGATCGGTTACGGTACTCAGAAAAAGAGCAACGTTACCGGTGCAATCTCAAGTATCAAGGCAAGTGATATTGAAGCTATCCCGGCCGGAAAACCTGAGCAGGTGCTTCAGGGCAGAGCTGCTGGGGTTAATGTAATCTCCAACTCCGGCCAGCCTGGTGCTTCTGCAACAGTTCGGGTGAGAGGAATTACCAGCTATAACTCTAATAACGATCCTTTATGGGTGGTGGATGGTATTGTTGTAGATGGAATCGGATGGCTTAACCAAAGTGATATTGAAAGTATTGAAGTGCTAAAAGACGGTGCTTCTTCTGCAATTTATGGTGTATCCGCAGCAAGAGGAGTAATTTTAGTAACAACCAAAAAAGGTAAGAAAGGCAGGCTTAACTTATCATACAACGGTTTTTTTGGGGTTAGTAATGCTTCAAGGAAATTAGACCTTTTAAATGCTACTCAATATGCGACTGTTATTAACGAAGGTTTTGCGAATGACGGCAGTCCTGTAAGATTTCAAAACCCTGCTTCTTTCGGAGCTGGTACAGATTGGCAGGATATTATATTCAGTTCGGCAGAAAGACAGAATCATGAAGTAAGTGTACAGGGAGGAAATGAAAAATCAACATTTTACGGATCTTTCGGTTACTATGACCAGTCAGGTATTGTCATGAGAGACATTTCTTACTATAAAAGGCTTACCGCGAGGATAAATTCTACACACAAGGTTACTGACTGGTTGACACTAGGACAAACTTTTGCTTATACCAATCAAAAAAATCAGGGAATCAATGCTAATGGTGAATTTGGAGGACCTTTAAGTTCGGCTGTAAATTTAGATCCTATTACACAGGCTGTTGTTACAGATATGTCAACCGTAAATTCTGCATTGTATTCAAACCCAAATATCGTAAGAGATCCGAATGGAAATCCTTATGGTATTTCTCCATATGTCAATCAGGAAATGTCGAATCCGCTTGCATTTAAATATACTCAGCTTGGAAATCGTAACTGGTCTGATGATTTTATCGGAAACGTATATGCAGATATTAAATTCTTAGATAATTTCACTTTTAAATCTTCATTAAACGGCAAAAAGGCATACTGGGGAAGCCAGAATTTTACGCCATTATTCTATCTAAATCCAAACTACAGCAATTTGGCTAACAATAGCTTGAACAGAACTACACAGACCAAATTTGAGTGGAGCATGGAAAATACATTAACCTTTCAGAAAAAGTTTGGCGATCATAATGTTAATGTAATGGCAGGAACTGGGTATTATGATTATAACATAGGGTACGGACAGTCTGTAACCTATACAAATTTACCTGTAAATAATTATTACGACGCTTCTTTCAACTTTTATGCGCCTACAGAAAACCGAACTGTAGATGCCTGGGATAATGTTGAGTGGAATAAAGCATCTTATTTCGGACGTGCTATCTATGATTATAAAAACAAGTATTTGTTTACAGGAACATTAAGATATGACGGTTCATCTGTTTTCGGTGCTAATAAGCATTGGGGATTATTTCCTTCATTCTCTTTAGGTTGGAATTTGGATAAAGAAAATTTCTGGCCGAAAAACGATATCGTAAATACAGTGAAATTAAGAGGAGGGTATGGAACACTAGGAAATGACGGTATCGGAACCTTTAATTTTGCAAGCTTTTACGTTGCAGGAGCCAATTATACCAATGGTAACGGAACCGTAATGCCTGGTTATTTGCCAAACGGTCTTGCTAACCCTGATCTTAAGTGGGAAACTACTACACAGACCAATATTGCGGTAGACATGAAACTCTTAAGAGATTTTACGCTGACTGTGGATTTGTACAATAAAAAAACGAAAGACATCCTTCGTAATGTTCAGATTCCTGGATATGTGGGTGTAACTGGTAATGCCATTGCCAATGCAGGTGATATGGAAAATAAAGGGATTGAAGTAGAATTAGGGTATAAGAAAAGCTGGAATGATTTCACATTATCATTTAATGGTAATGTAGCTTATAACCAAAATAAAGTCCTTTCACTTATCAGAGGACAGGAATATGAGGACAGAGCAAGTTTCCAGTCGATGGGGCCTATCCAGAGAATTGTTCCGGGAGAGTCATATAACAGTTTCTATGGATTCCAGACATTGGGCGTTTTCCAGAATCAGGCACAAATCAATTCTTATGTAAACGCTAATGGGCAAATGTACCAGTCTAATGCAAAGCCGGGAGATTTCATTTGGGCAGATGCTAACGGCGATGGTGTAATTTCAGATCTTGATAAAGTAAATCTGGGAAATTCTATTCCTAAATTTAATTTCGGTGCTACCCTTAATCTTAGCTATAAAAACTGGGATTTGATGGTGTTCGGACAAGGAGCTGCCGGACACAAAGTATTTCAGGGCTTAAGAAGGCTGGATATTCTGGATGCCAACTACCAAACCAGAATTCTAGACCGATGGACAGGAGAAGGTTCTACAAACGAAAACCCTAGACTTACAAGAAATGACCCAAATAAAAACTATTCAAGACTTTCAGACTGGTATTTACAAAAAGGTGATTATTTCAGAATTAAATTAGTGACATTAGGATATACATTACCACAGAATATCGCCGAAAATATCGGAGCCAGCAAATTGCGTTTCTTCATTACGGGTGAAAACATTTTCACATTTACAAAATATACAGGATATGATCCTGAAATTGCAGCCGGAGACGCATTTGGTATAGACAGGGCATTTTATCCACAGGCAAGAACATTCATGTTTGGTGCTAACATAACTTTCTAAAAAAAATATAATGAAAAATAGATTTCTAAAAATAAGTTTTGCAGCAATTTTCCTATTAAGTATGCCTGCAATTACAACATCTTGTAATGATGATACATTAGAAGAAAAAGAAAATAAAGGAGCATTTGAAAATTTCTTCAGAAACGAGCAGGAATGTTTTTTTGCTCTGGTAGGAACATATGATCCGCTAAGGAAATATGCTGGAGGTTTCGAAAATATGGTAACATTTTTTAATGCCGCATCTGATGATTTTTATGCAGGAGGAGGAAGTGCAACCGACGGAGCCGGAATCCAGGGAGTCTCAAACTGGCAGATCAACCAGACAACAATGCCTGTTAGCTACTGGAGAGATTATTACCAGGGAGTTGCAAGAGCCAATGAATTAATTGCAAGAGTTCCGAGTGCAGATATGAGCGATAACATCAAGAAACGTTTTATTGCAGAAGGAAAAACCTTGAGAGCGATCTACTATTTTGATCTTCTAAGAATGTTTAAAAACATTCCGCTTATTCTAAAAACATTTGTTGTTACTGATGATTTTTACAATGTTCCTCAGGCTACGCCGGCAGCAGTGTATGCACAGATAGAAAAAGACCTTAATGAAGCTATTGCCGATTTGCCAATGACAGTAAGTGGTGATCAGAGAGGAAGGCTTACACAAGGAGCTGCAAGAGCTTTGCTGGGGAAAGTTTACCTTTATCAAAATAAAATGCCGGAAGCGGCCGCACAATTGGCAGAGGTAAACGGAACTCCGGGAGGAACAAGCCAATATGGTTATCAATTGGTTTCAGATTACAACAGCTTATGGATTACAGACAATAAATTCACTACGGAAGCTGTATTTGAAGTAACCCACACCAATAAAGCAAATTCAGACTGGAGCTTTTGGGGGCAGGGCAGAGATGAAGGAAACTCAATATGTATTATGACTGCTCCGAGATCTTACAACAGAAAGTCTACCGACGCACCTGATGTAGTAGGAGGCTGGGCATTCAATACCATCACTCCGGATCTTTTCAACTTCATGCAGAATGATCCTCGTGTAAATGCAACCATTTTAAATATGGCGAGCCTAAAACAACAGAATAAGGCAGATTATTCTCCGGCATTTATGGATACAGGATATTTCCTTAACAAATACATGCCTACAAGAGATGAAGTTACAACCTTGCCAGGAGCTTCAGAACTTAACTACAGGCAAAATTATATCCTTATCAGGCTTGCAGATACTTACCTTATGGAAGCAGAAGCGCTTAATGGTACCGGAGCCAGAGCTCAGGCTTTATTAAATGCTGTGAGAGCAAGAGTTGGTTTGGCACCTGTTCCTGTTACTTTACAAGCTGTAAAAGATGAAAGAAGAAGAGAACTTGCCGGTGAAGGCCATAGGTTTTTCGACCTGGTAAGATGGGGAGAGGCAGCATCCAAATTAGCATCAAAAGGCTTTGTTGCCAATAAAAATGAAATCATGCCTATTCCTTACACTGAGCTTACGGGCACTATTCTTAAGCAAAACCCAGGATACTAAACTTAAAATTTAAAATATGATAACTAAATATATCAATAAAGGAATTGCATTAAGCGCTGCAATTTTTATGCTTGGAAGCTGTACGCCGGATAATGTTGAAGGAAACGGACTGGAGCAGGGTGCTTTAGATGCATCTTTTAAAGTAACCAAAACAGCAGAAAATCGTTATTTATTAAAAAGAAATTACAATAACTACCTAAACTCCAGATGGAATATAGATGACGACGGCTACAATAACGGAAAAGGAGAAGAAAATATTTTTCTGCCGGATGCCGGAACGTATGTCATTCAGCATCAGGCTGTAGGCATTGGCGGAGTAGTGGGAGGAACTGCCAGTGAAACGGTTGTAGTGCCAACATCAGATCCCATTTCAGGAAATATGATTCAGGGAGGAAGATTTGATACTCCGGATGAAATTGCAAAATGGAACATCCATAAAATCAGTGCTTCGGGAGCCCAATGGGTTTTTGCTAATGGCAAAGCTACAATTGTTGCATCGGGAGGCAATCAGCAGGCAATCTATCAGGCAGTAAATGTTGTTGCAGGACAAAAATATTCCATTGATATGGTAGCATCATCAGATACAGCCCTTGTCGATACCTGGTTTGAAGTATATGTCTTAAACAGCATTCCGGCAACCGGACAGGATGTAGGAGGAAGCGTATACAGAAATCTCAATACTTGGGACGGTTGCGGAAAAAGCCAGTTCAAAGGAAAAGTTTCGGCAGTAGGCTGTAACAGTTCTAAAAATGGAGGTATATATACCGCAACAACTACAGGAACTGTATATCTGGTGATTAAATGCGGAGGAACCACTGTTAATAGTTTAAGCATTGACAAAGTAGAATTCCGAAGAACACAATAAACCTTCAATAATTTGATATGAACTCACAATATTCATATAGTTTCTTATTCAGAAGTGCTGCACTTTGCGGTGTAGCGCTTCTTTCTTTTTTAAACTGCAGCAGCACATCTTCGGATCTTGCGAATAATAACGACAACTCCGGTAACAACGGAGGCGGAAGCACGTCCGGAGATCCGGTACAGGTTTGGCTTACTAAAGGAGACCAGTCTGTAAAATTACAGCAGCAGAATACCGCTTATTTTTCTGGGAATCAGAATTCAGGAACAACCATTGAAGTTGATGCTTCAAAGCTATTCCAGACGGTTGACGGATTTGGGTATACCTTAACCGGAGGAAGTGTACAGGTAATCAATCAGCTGAATGCTGCTAAAAAACAGGAACTCTTAAACGATTTGTTCAGCAGCTCCGGAATCGGAGTGAGCTATTTAAGAATCAGCATCGGTGCTTCCGATCTTAACAGTGAAGTTTTTTCCTATGATGATATGCCGGCAGGACAGACAGATCCTACGTTGTCACAATTCAGCCTTACCAAAGATCAGGCAGTTATCCAAATGTTAAAAGACATTCTGGTTATTAATCCGAATATTAAAATACTGGCTACACCGTGGTCGCCGCCGGTTTGGATGAAAGACAACGGAAGCAGCATCGGAGGAAGCTTAAAACCTGAATTTTACGGCGTTTATGCGCAATATTTCGTGAAATACATTCAGGCCATGCAGGCGCAGGGAATCAGAATTGATGCCATAACTCCTCAGAACGAGCCTCTGCATCCCGGAAATAATCCGAGTATGTATATGAGTGCAGGAGATCAGGCAGCTTTTATTAAAAATAATTTGGGCCCGGCTTTCCAGGCTGCAAATATTACAACCAAGATCATTGCTTACGACCATAATTGTGATAATCCTGCCTATCCTCTGGCAATATTAAGTGATGCAGCAGCAAATCCGTATGTTGACGGATCTGCGTTCCATTTATATGCCGGAGATATTTCAGCATTGGGATCTGTTCACAATTTATTCCCTAATAAAAATGTCTATTTTACAGAACAGTGGACAAGTTCTACGGGAAATTTCGGCGGAGATTTGGATTGGCACACAAAAAACATTATTATTGGATCGATGAGAAACTGGAGCAGAACAGCTTTGGAATGGAATGTAGCCAATGATGCATCGTTCGGGCCTCATACACCTGGAGGTTGCACGCAATGTAAAGGCGCGGTTACCATTACCGGAGCTGCAGGATATGAAAAAAATGTGGCCTATTATATTATTGCGCATGCTTCAAAATTCGTTACGGCAAACTCTCAGAGAATTGAATCTACACAAGCGGATAACCTTTCAACAGTAGCTTTCAAAACTCCCGCAGGAAAAACGGTATTAATTGTTCAGAACGGCAATTCAACGGATAAAGCATTTAATATTAAATATAATCAAAAGACGGCTCCTGTTACCATTTCAGGAAGCTCAACGGCGACGTATATTTTTTAAGTTTAATATGATTATCTGAATTTGGTGAAGGATAAAAAAAATATTCTTTGTTAAGTTGAATGCTTTTACGAAATTTAAAAAATTAATTGAAAAAATTCTTAGTTTAAACAAGAAAAGCAAGCAATAGATAATCAAAAATAAATTATAAATGAAAAGAGTTTATTTCCTATTGGCAATGACAGCCTTTGGAATCAATGCATTCGGACAAAAGACAATCGATCAGAAAGTTTCTGAACTGTTGTCTAAAATGACGTTGGAAGAAAAAGTAGGGCAGCTGGTTCAGTACAGTGGTTTTGAATATGCAACGGGACCTCAGAATTCCAATTCTGCAAATGTCTTAAACGAAATAAAACAGGGAAAAGTCGGTTCCATGCTCAATGTAGCCGGAGCCGGAGAAACCAGGAAATTCCAGGAATTGGCTTTACAGTCAAGATTAAGAATTCCTTTGTTGTTCGGGCAGGACGTGATCCACGGATACCGAACAACATTTCCCGTGAATTTAGGTCAGGCAGCAAGCTGGGATTTAGCATTAATTGAAAAATCGGAAAGAATTGCAGCAACTGAAGCATCTGCTTACGGCATCCACTGGACTTTTGCACCGATGGTAGACATTGCTAGAGATCCGAGATGGGGAAGGGTAATGGAAGGTTCCGGAGAAGATACGTATTTGGGAACGCAGATCGCACTGGCAAGAATCCGCGGTTTCCAGGGAAAAGGACTCGGAAATCTGGATGCGATCATGGCCTGTGCAAAACATTTTGCAGCGTACGGAGCAGCAGTGGGCGGAAGGGATTATAATTCGGTTGATATGAGCCTGAGACAGCTTAATGAAAACTATTTGCCTCCGTTTAAAGCGGCTGCAGAAGCCGGTGTTGCCACATTTATGAACTCTTTTAATGACATTAACGGAATTCCTGCTACGGCAAACAAGTATATTTTAAGAGATTTATTAAAAGGAACATGGAATTTTAAAGGTTTTGTGGTTTCAGATTGGGGAAGTATTGGCGAAATGGTTCCTCACGGGTATGCAAAAGACAATAAAGAAGCTGCGGAAAAAGCCATTCTTGCAGGAAGCGATATGGATATGGAAAGCCGTGCTTACATGGCGGAACTTCCAAAACTGGTTCAGGAAGGAAAAGTGGATCCGAAGCTGATTGATGATGCGGCAAAAAGAATTTTGGTTAAAAAATTCGAGATGGGATTATTTGATGATCCTTACCGTTTCAGCAGTGAAAAAAGACAGAAAGAGCAGACCAACAATCAGGAAAACAGGAAATTCGGAAGAGAATTCGGTTCAAAAAGCATTGTTTTGCTGAAAAATGAAAAGAATATTCTTCCGCTTTCAAGATCAACAAAAACGGTTGCTTTAATCGGACCTTTCGGAAAAGAAACTTCTGCCAATCACGGATTCTGGTCGGTTGCTTTTAAAGATGATAATCAAAGAATTGTAACACAATTTGACGGAATTAAAAATCAATTAGATAAAAATTCGACTTTACTGTATGCAAAAGGCGCGAATGTTGATGATCAGGACAGATCCATGTTTGCAGAAGCGGTTGAAACAGCTAAAAAAGCAGATGTTGTGATTATGACCTTAGGTGAAGGCCATGCGATGAGCGGTGAAGCTAAAAGCCGAAGCAATATCCATTTTTCCGGGGTTCAGGAAGAGCTTTTAAAGGAGGTGGCCAAAACAGGAAAACCGATTGTTTTAATGATCAATGCAGGAAGGCCTTTGGTGTTCGATTGGGCTGCAGACAATATTCCGACAATCTTATACACTTGGTGGCTCGGAACGGAAGCAGGAAATTCAATTGCAGACGTACTGTTCGGAACGGTAAATCCGGGAGGAAAACTTCCGATGACTTTCCCAAGAACAGAAGGGCAGATTCCGGTGTATTACAATCACTACAATACCGGAAGACCGGCTAAAAACAATACCGACAGAAATTATGTTTCGGCATACATTGATTTGGATAATGATCCTAAATTCCCGTTCGGATATGGTTTGAGCTATACTCAGTTTAAATATGCTGATATGAATTTAAGCTCAACAAATCTTAAAGGAAATCAGACTTTAAAAATTAGTGTAAACATTACCAACAGCGGAAATTACGATGGAGAAGAAGTGGTTCAGCTCTATATCAGAGATTTGTTTGGAAAAGTGGTACGGCCTGTAAAAGAACTGAAAGGGTTCCAGAAAGTTTTCATTAAAAAAGGGGAAAGCAAAACAGTAAGCTTTACCCTGACTCCGGAAGATCTTAAATTTTATGATGATGAATTGAGTTTCGACTGGGAAGGCGGCGAATTTGATATTATGGTAGGAACAAATTCACGGGATGTTCAGACGAAAAGAATTAATTGGTTAAAATAATAATAGTTTACTTACTAAGAGCGGGATAAAACCCGCTTTTGGCGGTAGAAGACTACACGTTTTAGAAAATCCATTCTATGAAAAAATCATTTCAATATATATTTAATTTCCTTATCGGAGGAATGCTTGCTGTTTCTCTGGTAAATTGTACGGCTAACAAATATCCCGGTAAAAAGCTGGTCTGGTCGGATGAATTTAATTATAAAGGTTTGCCGGATTCCACCAAGTGGAATTATGATGTCGGAGGGCATGGTTTCGGAAACGAAGAATCTCAGTTTTATACCAAAAACCGACTGGAAAATGCAAGGGTGGAAAAAGGAAATCTCATCATCGAAGCTAAAAAAGAAAACTGGGAAGAAAGCAAATATACTTCTGCAAGACTTCTTACAAAAGGTAAATTCTCATTTGAATACGGAACTGTAGAAGTAAGGGCCAAACTTCCGAAAGGCAGAGGAACCTGGCCCGCAATCTGGATGATGAGCGAAAAGATGAAAACCTGGCCGGATGACGGCGAACTGGATATCATGGAGCATGTTGGCTATAATCAGGGATTTATCCATGCATCGGCACATACCAAAAATTACAATCATAAGATCAATACTCAGAAAACAGATACGATATTTATAAAAGATGCCAGCGAAAAATTTCATGTTTATAAAGCCAACTGGACTCCTGAAAAGATTGAAGTGTCTGTTGATAATACAAAGTTTTTCACCTACGAAAATAAAGAAAAAACATACGGCGCATGGCCATTCGACCAGCCTTATTTCCTGATCCTGAATGTTGCGGTAGGAGGATTTTGGGGCGGTTTAAAAGGTATTGATGATACTGTTTTCCCACAAAAATTTGAAATCGATTACGTAAGAGTGTATCAGGATAAATAATTTTTAAGTGAAAGGTTCCCATCTCTGGATCGAAGGAAGGACGCAAAACACAATGCTCCGGCACATTCAATAAAAGACGGTATTTTTTAAAACTCTTCATATTAACATTATTTTAAAGTTTCGGCGGAGCCTTTGGCTCCGCCGAAACAGCTTTTTGAAAAAAAAAAATAC